>CAVGXP010000073.1:0-2125 GCA_963633165.1 bacterium | reverse complement strand
TGCATGAGAATGAATTTGTTGAATCCGCCATTGGTCACGCAATCAGGAGATCTGGTCATAACCGCGGCGCTGCCCTTTGTGTTACGGCTGTCCAACAACCCCATAAGCAGCGTGTATTCCGATTGCCCGAAGACGCGTTCTCCATTGGCATTGGGCGATGAATAAAACCCGTAATCCGAATTGGTGAGATCATTCATCGAAGGGATCGTCACCTTATCGAGGGTGTTATCGCAGGTATAAGGATTCTCACCGCCTTTATAATATTTGCTGTTGTTGTGCGGGTTGGCGCTCGCGGGGCTATTATCGACACTCATCTCCTTAATCAGGTTCTTTTGAGTTGCGTTGAAATTCCAATCCAAGAAAGTCCCGTTAAGCCAAGCGCGGACGTCGCTGTACTGGTAGTTGCTGGCGTAGGTGCCCTCGGGCACGCCCTCGTTGACGTTATAATAGTTGGAATCAATCATCTGGTAATCCGCCAAGAATGGTTGACTATCTAAAACGATGTCGCTCATGAGAAGCGCGGAGCCTCCTCCATTTGTCAGAGCCCTCCACTTTATCCTTTCGAACTCAAACCAATATACCTTGTTTTTGGAGAAGTTATTCTTAATCTGCCAGTTTTCTTGGCTATATGTGCTGATGACGCGGTAGCCATTGTTCATATAAACCCCGCGGTACTTTTTATCGCCATAAATGACGTCCTTATAGCTGATGACGTACTTGTTAACAGCAGACCATTGGTTCGTTTTTTCCATTTCGCTCCAGGTCGTCTCATATTGATTGTTCCCTGCCCAATCTCTAATGATCGGTTGCCCCGCGACCTCGTTTAAAGCTTCCTTAAGCTCGTCATCGGTAACTTGCGTCTGCGGATAATACCCAAAATAGGCATATCCTTCGTCGAGCTCCAACGGATTGGGGTTTTCATATCCGCAGGTAAGGCAAGTGTCGCAGACGTAATGATGAACGCCGGTCGCGGGGATCTCCACTTTCGTAGAATAATCGCAGCCACTCCTTTTGCAGGAATCATAAGCCGCGTAGCCAGGCAAACAGTCAGGCTCTTTGGCCTCATGATGCTCCAAAAGATGGCCGAGTGTGTCCTCTACATACCTTTCTTCTCTGCTTGAATAGTCGCAGCCTTCCCGCGAGCAGGTGTAATAAGTCCTGCGATAGCCTTCTTCGGTGCAAGTCGCGGCGTATGAGCTATGCTCCACGAGCTGATGGCCGAGTTTGGTGATGTATTTATGCTCCGTTACTTCGCCGCAGCGAGAGCACTTTTGGTGCTCCTCTTCGCCATATTCGGTGCAGGTCGCCTCTTTTTTGGCACGTCGACCCAGTCATGTCCTAAAGCGGAGATCTCGGTATAGCCGGTGCTTTGTCCGCAATGGGAGCAACGCATATATTCGTTATGCCCCGCTTCAAGGCAGGTCGCATCTTTTGCTTCGACCTTTTCCATATTGTGGCCGGTTTTAGGCAAGACCGTTTGGGTGGAATAGCCGCAGATCGAGCAGACCTCGCCATGGCTAAGGCCATCCTCTTCGCAGGTGGGATCATATCCCTTGACCTCACGCAAATCATGGGAGCCTAGCTCACCGTAAGGATAGGTTTGCCGCGAAATTTGCCCGCACGTTGAGCAAACATAGTAATAAGTGGCTTGCTGCAAGCAATTGGCTTCGCTTGCCAAATATTCTTCCTGAGGGTCTTGCGCATAATCGTGGACATGAGAAGAAGTGAGGTCATGGTCATCAAGGGAAGAATCGCTTATCGAAGAAGAATCGGGTGTGGTTTGACTAGAAAAAGTCTCGGGCCCGACCGCGGCTTGGCAAGAGGCCAAAGTCAGCAAGGAAAAGAAGGCGAGGAGAATGTTCGTCGGTTTCTTGCGCATAAGCTAGTCCTTTCAAGGGCTTGGATAAATCAAAGGATTTATTTCCGTAATTAAAGTATAGCAAAACCAGGCCCTATAATCCTAGGAATATGCATGGCGGCATTGCCAAATAGCGAACCCATCAACCAACGTTTTAGAGACGATGAAGGATTTTGGATTCATTCAGAGGTAAAAGGTGAGAAAACAGACGTATACCCCTTTCCTGTTTTTGTCCAGGATTAGGGGTACATTTCACTAAGGCAGCAA
>CAVGXP010000072.1:0-3059 GCA_963633165.1 bacterium | reverse complement strand
AGTAGATGATTGGTTCCATGGAAGTGTGGATGAGAGAGATCATTGTATTCTCCTATGTTGAAAAAAAAGACATTTGCTAGGGGGTAGGGGTACTATCCCCTAGCCTGAGAGTCGCCCGCCTGAGCCTACAAATGTGATTTGTAGGCCTGAGAGACGGGCGCGTTAGGAAGTATGACGACACGCATTTAGTCTCACGCGTTGCCTCGCGGGGAGCTGAAAAATTTTTTATCAAGCGCCCCGAAGGGCGCTGATAATTTAGGTGTAGTAGGGCACACCGCTGTTGATGAAAGCCATGATGAAGAAGAAGATTAAGAAGCAGAGAGCTGGTATTGCTAGTTTTGTGCCTCTTAATTCATTCAAGATGGCGCAGATGAAACCTGCAAAGTATGCGAAGAGCATTCCTGCTGTCATTTATACCTCCGATTTTTGGTTGAGTTGTTTATTGACTTCGCGTTGGAAGTCAGCTTCGATGCGAGCGCGTTTCACAAGTTCTTGGTAACGCTTTTCTTCGCGCTGTATTGCGCGGAGAGTTTTGAAGGCTTTGTGATGCTCGCCGATTGTATTGAAGACATTGTCGATTTTTGAACCGATATTTGAGAAGAGTTTCATTTTGCACCTCACTGTATGTGTAAAGAAAAAAAGGGGAAAAGCCCGCTTTCGCGGGCAGGGGTTTATTTTTTGAAGCGATCGAATAACGCAACACCTTGTTGGTAGGCGGCGTAGCGTTGATCGATGATGTCCATGTTATTTCCACGGCTTTCGAGAAAATCGACGCAAATGTCAATTAATTTGGCAATTTCATCGATTTCATCGGGTTTTGTGGAAGAAGCGGCTTCGCGTTTCAAAGCGCTGTAAGCGCCTTTAACGGCATCTTCGATTTTGTTGAACAATTTGCGTTCGCTTGCTGCATATGAGCTTGCATAATCAGCGAGTTTTTCAGCTTTTTTGCCGAAATCACCGTTGATTAATTGGAGCAATTCGTCGAAGCTAGCTTTTGTATCATCGACGCGTTTTTGTTCGTAATTAGCGGCGATGGCAGAAGCGTTGTTGTAAGCAGCTGTAATGTTTTCATCAGTTGCTTCCAAACCTTTATTTTCCAAATTGCGCAAAGCCATTTTTGAAGCATTTGTATGAACACCTGCTTCGTAAGGTTTTAAATCCGCAAGGAATTTTTTGAGAACGCTTTCGGAAATTGGTTTGCAACCAAGGGATTCGCGAAGTTTTTTGCCGATTTGATAAAACTTGAACGCATCGGCGGGAAGTTGATCCCACGATTTGTTAGTTTTATGTTTTTGGCTGATGAGCCACGTAAGCGGATTTAATTCAAGCCATCCGAACGCAGCGCGATCTTCGTTTTCCGTAATCATGTATGCGTTGTTGACGTATACATTGTCCAAGATTGCAGAAAGTTGAGAGAGTGTAATTTGTGACATGATGTCCTCCATATGAAAAAAAAAAGAAAAAAAGGAAAAAACATATAAACGTCGAACCCATAGGCGGCGAAGCGCCCGAAGGGCGCGAAGCCGCCTTCATATTCAGAAGGGAATGTCATCGGAATGATGACTCAACAGCAAATCGCTGCTGTGTTTTTGCGGTAATTGCGGACCGTAGATTCCTTGTTCAATCAGGAACTCTTTGTATTCCCGATTCTCACGTTCTAAATCGGCCATTTCTTCCGCAAAATCTGCGATATACAAATATTCAAACATTTTCAAATCCTCCAAAAAAAAAAAAATAAAAACATATAAACGTCGAACACATAAGCGGGCGAAGGGCGGCGCAGGGCAACATATAACTAGTGCGGCGAATCATGTGCGCCGCCCGAAGCCCGCGTTATAATTTCTTCTCACGTGCTTCAGCCGCTCAATGCAAGTGCAGTGCTTGAATGCTTTAGAGTGTCAGGGGGTGGGGGTGGGTCAAACTTTCCGAGAATCAGAAACCGAATCCGAAGTCGGGGGGAGCCGCGCTGGTAGGGGGGATGGGGTATCCCTCACGTATTTCTCTACGTTTTTCCGTAGACCCCTCCCCTTGTTTTCGAATCCGTAGACCCCCCTGCCACAATTTTTTTGAGTTTTCTAAATTTTTTTGTTGACAGAATTTTTCAGACGTGTCTATACTGTGGGTATGAATACGAAGAAAGACAGCTGGGTTAGGACTTCGCGAGATTCCAGTCTTGTGTGTAAGTTACCCGAGCCGACGGTGTTAGCAGCCAATTTGCTGGAACAGGTTGGGGAAGTAGCGCTCGAGGACAATAAGGGCTGTCGTGAGATTGAGGATGAGTTTAAGAGTTTGACCAAAGCAGTGATACAAGTGAGAAAAGAGCGAAAAGAGGAAGAAAGAAGAGCAAGACAAGAGATGATTGATGGTCAAAACGAGCGACTAGTCGATGGTATATTGAGGGCGGAGAGTATCAGTGGGGCTGCGAAGGCTGCGGGACTGACACCGACTGCTGCTAGTAACCGTTTGAGGACTAGTCAGGTTAAGGATTTGTTGAAAGTGGGTCGACGTGAGATTGAGAGTGTGAGTTCGATCAAGCGTTTGGACGTGTTGAACATATTCTTGGAGGCTATTGACATGGCGCGGACTATCAGTGATCCGGGGCAGATGATCAATGGAGCTGACAAGATTGCGAAGATGATGGGTTATTATGAACCTGAGGAGATCAAGGTTGATGTGAACTTGAACTATGAGGGTGCGATGCGCAAGATACGTGAGTTATCTGACGTTGAGCTGCTGGAGTTAGCGAGTGCCTAATGAGTTTGAGCTTACGCCATTGACGACTCGGCAAGAGATATTGGAGCAAGCTGTTGTAAAGGATTACAAGGAGACGGCGAAGCCCAAGACTTATGGTGAGTTGTTAGATGAGCGTAATAAGAAGGCGCAAGCTAAAACGGCGGAGCGACTAGGTATTGCTCGCAGTCTGGACGCGGCCATAGCTCCGAAGGAGACCATAGCCCCAAAACAGACAGCGCCGCCCAAGGAACCCAAACAAAAGGAAGATATAATCCCTGACGCGGTGTTGAGTGAGCCGTATGAGCCGCCGAAGGCGAGCGAGATGG
>CAVGXP010000071.1:0-4071 GCA_963633165.1 bacterium | reverse complement strand
TGGTTGTTCGGACGGCGCTGTAAGCTCAGTGTCCCAATTTCTTACGGACTATTGAGTCATGGCAGCATCATTTGAAAAGGTGAAGGCCTTTGTGACGGCGGCGGGCTACGGCGACCGCATTCGCTTGCCCGAAGGTTCGAGCGCCACGGTGGAGCTCGCGGCGCAGGCTTTGGGTTGTCTCCCGGAGCACATCGCAAAGTCGCTTTCCTTCAATCTGGCTTCAGGCCCCGTCGTCATTGTGGTGGCGGGCGACGCGAAGATCGACAACCATCGCTACAAGATGACCTTCCATGAGAAGGCGCACATGATTCCGGGGGCGGACGTTGAGCGGCTCACGGGGCATGTGCCGGGCGGCGTCTGCCCCTTTGCCTTGAACGACGACGTGAAGCTTTACCTTGATGTTAACTTCTCTCGTGAATTGCTCTCGAACAAAAACTGCTCGTCTATAACAGTACCTTTGTCATTGATCTTTATCAAAAATTAACGGTGGTATTTACACCGTTTTATTTTAGAATTCGAGATCAAGCGTATGTCTCGACATGAGGGTTAATTATGTACTGCGATTTCACCATCCCGATTGCTTCCATTCCGGGCAAGGTTGTCATCATGAAAAAAAAGTATGTTCTCTTGGTGACAGGCTATGTGTATGACGAAACAAAGCAGTACACAGTTCCTCAGCGAGTAACTATCGGCCGAGTGTGCAAGGAAGATCCCACACGGATGTACCCCAACGAAAATTTTCTGGAGATGTTCCCCGGCTTCAAAGTTCCTGCTGAACGTTCACAAGGTTCGCGTAGTTGCTGTTTAAAAATTGGCTCCTACCTTGTTATCAAAGCACTTATTAAAGAACAGGGAATCCGCGAAATCCTTGAAAAAAGACTTAATGGGAATGAGGGATTGTTCCTCGATTTAATGTCTTATTTTATCGTTGAAGAAGATAACGCTGGGCAATACTTCCCTGATTATGCTTTCAATCATCCGCTTTTCACCTCTGAAATGCATATATACAGCGATTCAAAGGTAAGTCGATTTTTCAATGATTGCACACAAGACCAAATAATTGGTTTTCTTGATGACTGGAATAAGCTACAGGATCATCGTCAACGCATCTATATTTCGTATGACTCGACGAATAAGAACTGTCAGGCTGGCGATATCGATCTTGTTGAATTTGGCCACGCAAAAGATGATAAAAATCTCCCGATCTTTAATTTTGCCTTAGCTTATGACAGAACAAATCAGAAACCACTCTTCTACGAACAGTATCCCGGATCAATTTGTGATGTAGGCCAGCTTAAATACCTTGTTGACAAAGTTTCTGCCTACAAATACAAGCATATAGGTTTCGTGTTAGACCGAGGATACTTTAGCAAGGGCAATATCAAATACATGGATGAAAACAAATACCAATTCATCATTATGGTGAAAGGGTGTAAGCCTTTGGTATCTTCGTTCATCGCAAATAGAAGGGGAACTTTTGAGGAAGAACGATCTTGTCATGTAAAATCAACATCTGTCTATGGCACGACGATTCAGGCTCCGCTCTTCGCTGGAGACAAGACTCGTTACTTTCATTTATATTACAAACCGGAGAAAGCTTCCAGTGAACGCCGGCGTTTGGAACAGACTGTGGATGCTCTTGAAGCCGCACTGAAAGAATCAATTGGCCGTACAATATCAATTAGCGGATTACTTTCACATTATTTTGATATTAAACTTGACGAGAACGATCAACTTATTTCTTTTGCTGAAAAGTCGGACGTTATCAAGAAAGAATTGCAGATGTGCGGCTATTTTTGCATTATTTCTTCGGAAAATATTAACGCTTCTGATGCTTATTTTCTCTACAAAGGACGAGATTCCTCAGAAAAACTATTCCGAGCAGATAAAACGTTCCTTGGTTCTAGAAGCCTGCGTGTTCAGTCTCAAGAATCGTTGTCTACAAAGACCTGGATTGAATTTGTCGCTCTGATCATTCGAAATCGCATGTACAACCTGCTCAAGGATGAGATGTTGCGATTAAATGTTAAGAAAAATTTCATGACTGTACCAGCAGCCATAAGAGAACTAGACAAAATAGAAATGGTTCGACGAAATAATGGCCAGTACCGATTAGACCGTGACATCACTCGAAACCAAAAAATCATTCTGAGCTCTTTTGGGCTCAGTGTTGATGACGTTCTAGCTGAGGCTGCAATTATTTCCGAAACACTTGCTAAGGTCGATAAAGCGAAGGAACATAACGAAAACTTAGGAGAAGACGATGCCGAGACAGAAATCGATGAAGACGCTGAATACGAAGATTCAGAAGACGAAATCTGAGATGGAACAGTCAAAATCTCGCTACAACCAGCTCTGCAAGGAACTGTTGAAACTACAGAAGGAGCAAGAACTGTTGGAGGCGAAGGAGATCTACGCCGCGTTCAAAAAAAGCCGGAAGACACTCCGTGAATTGATGACATTTTTGGGACGATAGTTGCTCATCCAAGGTTCGAGATCAAATTTTTTGAGAAGTTAACACTTGACGAATCGTTGAGGCGCTTCACTACAAAGCCGCGAGGAAGCCCCTGACTTTTAGTCATGGGGAGGAATCGCGTTCCGCGCGAAAGCGCGGTATATTCCTATTGACCCAAGCATGTCGTAAAAGGGCTTCGCCGATCTGTGATAGCGAGAAAGGCGTTAAACGGGCGGAAGCGCAAGCACACGGCAGGTACCAGGATGCAGTACCTCTGCTCTGCCGGGCCGATGAAGTGCATTCCCTTTGCGGAATAGCTCCGTTAATTTCCGATGAAACCGAGTCAGTGGCGATTCGCAGACTCTTCGTTCGAAAGGACGAGATAAGGTGGTCGCAGAAGCTCTGAAGTAACTCGGAACCCCGCGACTTTAGTCGTCGGGAGCTGTCAGGCTAGTGTCTTGAGAGGTGGATGCTCATTCGTTGCGTCCACAAACATCGGTTGTCTCAAAGTTATTCGCCGAAGCGGCTACATTCCAAACGTCCGCCAACATGGCAGGGCAAGTGGAGGGGGCTTTGGTGATCTAAATGAAATTTTAATTCGATTTTACACTGTTTTAGTAGAACTTAAAACTATCGGCTTGACTCGCGACTAAAGTAGCCGATCAAGCCGACATTTTTTTCAAAGAAACAAGAGGTTTGTGCACTATGCCGCGCCGGTGGTCACGTCCTTTTTCCAGAGGCCTTTGGGCATGGGGAATACGACGTTCTCCTCCACTGAGCCTTCAGGGGTGCGAACCGATTTCACGTTGCAGGTGGAGCGCAACTCGTTAACGACGCCCTGAACAAGGTCTTCCGGGGCGCTCGCGCCTGCGGTGATGCCGACTTTTTGGACGCCCTGAAGCCAGGAGGGCGAGAGGTCCTGCGCGCTGTCAATCAGGTAGGCCTTCACGCCGCAGCGCTCGCTCACTTCCCTCAGACGGTTGGAATTGGAGGAAGTTACCGAGCCGATCACGAGCACTAGATCCACGAGCTCGGAAAGCTTCTTCACGGCATCCTGTCGATTCTGCGTCGCGTAGCAGACGTCAGCCTTCTTGGGCTCCGCGATGGCGGGAAAGCGAGTTTTGAGGGCAGCGATCACTTCGTGCGCATCATCTACGCTGATGGTGGTCTGCGTCACGTAGGAAAGCGGGGCGGAGGCAAAGTCTTCGGGAAGCGACGAAACGTCATCGGGCGTCTGCACGAGCGTGATGCCGCTTTCAATTTGTCCCATCGTCGCTTCGACTTCCGGGTGCTTGGCGTGGCCGATCATGATGATGCGCCGGCCTTCGTCGTGCATGCGGACCACTTCGCGGTGCACCTTCTTTACGAGGGGACACGTGGCGTCAAAGATGCGAAAGCCCCGGCGCTCAGCCTCCGCCTGCACTGCGGCAGGCACGCCGTGCGCGGAGAAGATGAGGACAGCGCCGTCGGGCACTTCATCAAGGCTTTCGATGAAGACGGCGCCCATCGCTTTCAAGTCGCCCACGACCGTGCGGTTGTGCACGATTTCGTGGCGCACGTAGACTGGGGCGCCGTAGACGGCGAGCGCGCCCTTCACGATTTCAATGGCGCGGGTG
>CAVGXP010000070.1:3416-5011 GCA_963633165.1 bacterium | reverse complement strand
CCTAAACAAATAGAGTACCTTGAAAAGCACGGTATCTTCGGCGAAACGGTGCAGAACTGCGGCATGGCCTCTCTTTTGATCGAGAAGCTGAAGAACAGACAGCTTGAAGGCTTAGCAACACCTCGCCACATCAGATGCCTTGAGAAATACGGCTTCAAGCACGTTGGCACTTGGACTTTTGAGGCTGCAAGCAAGATGGTGACAAGAATAGCGAATAACAATTGGTTCTTACCTCGTGGCATCGACGCCGCAAGCTATCAACCATGATCGGAGGTCTAAATGAATAAAGACAATATTTTAGAATCATTGAAATACATAGACGTCGCATCGCTTTCCTATGGCGAATGGGTGAATGTCGGTATGGCACTCAAAAGCGGAGGCTATGACTGTTCGGTATGGGACAATTGGAGCAGAAACGACACCAGATACAAGCAGGGCGAATGCGAAAGGAAATGGGCCAGCTTCAACGGCAGCTCGAATCCTATAACTGGTGCGACCATCGTCCAAATGGCAAAGGACAGGGGCTTTGTGGCCCGCATGTTTGAAGGTGACGGCTGCATGGCTTGGGACGATGTCATCGAGTACGACGGCAATGGAATCACCTACGAAGTGCCAAGAAGCCTATCCCCCTCAGAGCAGCTTATCACTTATTTAGAAACCTTGTTCAAGCCAGACGAATTGGTCGGATATGTCGCAAACGACGTATGGCAGGACAAAGACGGCAAGTGGATGCCCTCAAAAGGCGTATACGACAGAACGGCAGGAGAGCTTATAGATTCCATCAAGAAACACCCAGATGACTTAGGTGCCACCATAGGCGACTGGAAAGAGGAATGCGGTGCTTGGATAAGGTTCAATCCAGTCGATGGAAAAGGCGTGAAGAACGAGAACGTCACAAGGTTCGGTTACGCACTCGTCGAGTCAGATGAGATGCCTGTTTCCGAGCAGGACGCACTCTATAGGAAACTCGAGCTTCCCATCGCAACTCTTACCCATTCTGGAGGTAAGAGCCTTCATGCGATAGTGAGGGTGGACGCAAAGGACTATGAGGAATACAGAAAGCGTGTCGACTACCTTTACGACTATCTCGAAAAGAACGGTCTAAAGGTGGACAAGCAAAACAGGAATCCCAGCAGATTATCCCGCATGCCAGGCGTCACCAGAAACGGACAGACGCAGACTCTCATCACAACGAATATCGGCAGAAAGTCATGGGTGGACTGGATGGACTATGTCGAGGGTGCAAGCGACGAGCTTCCTCCTTTGACGGTTCTTTCAAAAGACTTGTTGGACCATCCGCCAGTATTGCCAGAGCAGCTTATAGAGGGCGTGCTCAGATGCGGTCATAAAATGCTCATCTCAGGCAGCTCGAAAGCGGGCAAAAGCTATCTATTGATGGAGCTATGCGTCGCATTGTCCGAAGGGATGAAGTGGCTTGAGAGATTCAACTGCAAGAAATCCAAGGTTCTGTACGTGAATCTGGAAATCGATCCAGCCTCATGCATCAACCGCTTCATTGAGATCTACAAGGCCATGAAATACACGCCAAAGCATAGCGAGGACATCGTCATCTGGAACCTCCGTGGACATGCCGT
>CAVGXP010000070.1:0-3169 GCA_963633165.1 bacterium | reverse complement strand
GTTTTCGCACGTGATCCAGACGCACAGCTTGACCTCATTCAGTTGGATACGGACGAGGAATTCATGCTCAAAAACGCAGACAATCCGAATTCGACTGCATGGAGACTGGAATGCTCGCTTCGTGAATTCGAGAACTTCAAGCCAGTGAACCTATGGTTCGATTACCCGCTTCATAAGGCGGACACGGCTGGCGTTTTAAACAATGTGGGAGCAGAGGGCAGCGTCGAGGCAAATCTCGCCAAATCAGGCAAGAGGAAGTCCACTCCCGAGTCAAGGAAAGAGGAGTTCGACAGTGCCTATGACGCACTTTTAGGGACCGACACAAGCGTTAGTTCAAAAGACTTGGCCGAGTATCTTGACATCTCAGAAAGGACCATAAGAGACAGGCTGAAAGAGCTTGATGACGCATATCACTACGCAAAAGGGAGGGTGTTCAGAAATGGGAAATAACCAATTAGCGATTGCTGAATACCCCTCTGAAACAAGCGTCGTTATTTGTGGCAGAAAGGGCGGAAATTCCTATCTGTCAAAATTGACGGCAGAAAGGGAAATTTGCCTATGTGCCAAATGTGGCAGAAAGGCCTTATATATAGGTAACGTTTCCGTCACCGCTGACGCACCCGTTTGTAGGATAGGGCTTGAAAGCCTGCCCTATCCCAAACAAAGGTGCATCACCGTCAGCACCCGCCTTTCTGTCAAAAAGAACAAAAAAGAAAAATCGGAGGTGATTTCATGAAGATATTTTTGCTGATGAACCCTCCTACTGTGACAGCCCAGGAAAGGAAAGTCGCAATGGTGAGAAACAGGCCGATATTCTACAAGCCAGAGAAAGTCAAAGCCGCAAAAGCCGAGATAATCAAATACCTAAAGCCATTCAAGCCAGACACGCCATATGAGGGTGCGATTGAGCTGCATGTGGTTTGGTTATTCCCAAAAGGCAAAAGCCACAAGCACAACGAGTGGCGAATCACAAAGCCCGATACGGATAACCTGGAGAAAATGCTCAAAGACTGCATGACCGAGATCGGCTTTTGGAAGGATGACGCTCAGGTCGTGAAAGAGCTGGTCGAGAAACGCTGGTCGGACGAGCCATGCGGGATATCGATAGAAATGGGCAGCTTAGAGAAGTTTTATAAAGGAGGCTAGCGAATGGAAAACGGATATAGATCGCTTGCGGCGGCAATCGTCCTTCAGGCGATAAAAGATTTCAAGAAAGCGGCCAGACGATATAAAGCTGGGAAAAGCAAAGAGAAATCGCTCTGGGAGATGCAGGAGATAATCCAGTTCATCCAATCGGGGTGGTTCAGGGCACTGACGGATTTGGATCCCGAAGCGGTTATAGAGAAATTGAAGGAGGAACTTGAATGAACGCACATGATTATTTATCCCAGGTGGGAAAGCTTCAGCATAAACTCGACATGATGCAGCTTCGTGCCGATGAATACAATCGACTTGCCTCATCCGTTCCAGGACCTAACTATGGTGAGAAGATTGGCTCTAATCCCAACCGCAACACGGACGCACCGTTTGTGAAGTGGGTATGCAAGCTGCTTGATCTCGAAAAAGAGATGGAAGGCGTAAGGGCCAAACTCGATGAGACAAAAGCCGAGGCCATCGGTGCCATCGAAAAGATAGACGATGAGAACTTCAAGTCGGTTCTGATGCTTCACTACATAAGCCTTCTCAGCTTTCCAGAGATATGCGATAAGCTCTATATTTCATTGCCTACGGTCAAACGCTGGAACAGATGTGGCTTGGAAAAGATAGAGGTTCCGAAAGTTGATACTCCGTGATACCTCGTGATACCTTGTGATACCTCGTGAGCCGTTGTTTTCATGTCAAATGGTGTTATAATTATAATAGGCGAAAGCTATAGAAAATCGAAGGTCAACAGGACAACACCTGCTGGCCTTTTTTCATACCAAGAGAGGAGGGAAAGCCTATGCCACATAAGCCAAAGAAACCATGTGCCTATCCAGGCTGTCCCAACCTGACCGACGGCACTTACTGCGAGGTGCATAAAAGCCTAGCCGCTAAGGAATACAACAAATACCAACGCTCGCCTGATCATGCAAGGAAGTACGGACGTGAATGGAAACGAGTGAGGGACAGATACGTCAAGAAGCATCCGCTTTGCGAGAGGTGCCTTAAGGAAGGAAGGGTAACCCCAGTCGAAGAGGTGCATCACATCCTGCCAGTGAACAGAGGCGGGGCCAACGACGAGAGCAATCTTATGAGCCTATGCAAAAGCTGCCACAACAAAATCCATATCGAGTTGGGCGACAGGCATATGCACGGGGAATAGGCCTAGGGGATGTGAATCCCTACAGCATTTTAGGCAAAAATCGGCCTGGGCTTTCGTGCGTAAAAATCCGATTTCAAACGGGGTATTAACCAAAAATCAAAAAAGTCGTGGAAATTTTATCAAAAGCATATGGAGGGATAACTGGTGAAAAAAGAATACAAAATCGAAATGATCAGAATATCAAAGCCAAGAAATACAGAATCAAAAGAGCTTGAAGGAATCATCAACGAACATGCGAAAGACGGGTGGGTTGTAAAATCCATCCTTTTTCATAACGAGATTTATTCCTATGAGGTTTTTTTCGTAAGGGACGTTGACAATGGCTAAGGACGGGACAAACAGAGGCGGAGCTCGTATTGGCAGCGGAAGAAAGAGAAAGCCTCTAAACGAGAAGATCAAAGAAGGAAAGGTTCAGATCGATAACGCTGGGCTGCTTGATGAAGCCGCAAATTTCGATGGCGTAGATATGCCGCCCGTCAAAGATTATCTGAAATCCAAGCAAAAGAACGGAAAGGACATATGTGCTGAATCCGTATACAAAGAGACATACCTCTGGCTTAGAAGCAAAGGCTGTGAGAAGGCGGTCAATTCTCAGCTCATAGAACAATACGCCATGTCCGTTTCCAGATGGATTCAGTGCGAAGAGGCCATTTCTGAATTCGGCTTCCTTGCAAAGCATCCGACAACTGGTGCAGCGATAGCGAGTCCTTATGTTCAAATGAGCCAGACATTCATGAAGCAGGTAAACCAAGTGTGGTTCCAGATATTTCAGATAGTGAAGGAAAACTGCACTGGTGATTATGGCGGTGCAAATCCGCAAGACGATCTGATGGAGAAATTACTACAAGCAAGGAGAGGAAAATA
>CAVGXP010000069.1:0-11377 GCA_963633165.1 bacterium | reverse complement strand
CGCTTCCCCTGACGGGTCTAGCGTGCGTCTCTATCACCTATTAACAGCCTTTGCAATATGAAAGCGTTTACATAATGAAAAGCGCCACGCAATGGTGGCACCTATCACATATATAACATATCTATATCACACGCCTAGCCATTGATTGAAATACTGCATGGCCTCGTGCGTGGTGGGATTGTCATAATATACGCGGTTGTCGGCTATCGCGTTAATCAAAGCCGTGAAATATTGGCGTTGCCTTTTCACGAGCTGAAATTCCTTTGTCC
Organism: bacterium; assembly: GCA_963633165.1. Lineage (GTDB taxonomy): Bacteria > Bacillota_I > Bacilli_A > RFN20 > CAG-826 > Alloenteromonas. Next base: position 11,108 of record CAVGXP010000069.1, on the reverse strand, counting down.
ACCTGTGCGGTGGCAAGTCGCAATAAACCGGTTTGGTGGCGTCTATGTTTTGGTTCACATAAAAGAAGCCATTTAAGACGCTTATTTTGAGTGGATGGGAATTAATATAGGCTTGGCAATAAACGGCTGAATTTGGGGGTGTTCTGCGATTTTTAAAGGGCGTTGCGTTCCTATATTCGCTTTCGTATATGTAATTGCCGTATGAAGTCCCAACCAAAAGCGATTTTACAGCCTTCGAGTAACCGGTCTCATCGTCCGGCAAATTGTTGATTTGCTGAACGACGAAAGACCCTTTTTTGTATTTTCGTATGCCCTCGAACGTAGCCGGCAATGGCTTTATGTTGAAATAGTCGAATATGGGATTGGCAAAGCTTTCTTTGTTACCCAAAAATACACATCTTATTTGGTGCTCGCGCTTGAGTGAAAAGAACATGTCCAAAAAGTCCGTTGCTATGTTGCCGTGATAACGCCTATACATAGCCGTGGGTTTTGTGAATTCGTCGAAAATTATCGTGTCGACTTCCACATCGTCCGCCGAACGGACGGCGCCGGCATCGCTCAGCGCGTATATCTTCAAAAACCATTTCCATTTGGATTTTGGTGTAGTCCTGTAATAACAGGTGTTGCCGTTTTGCTTGAAATTGCCGTTGGGGTTCGTGTCTTTGTCGTAAAGGCTTATGCCAACGTAATTTTGAAGGTCCTTTGAAGAAAAGAACGAGTTGGCGCACTCGCTCGCTTCCTTCTTGAACATTCTAAGCCATATCGTCTTTTTGCCGTGTTTCATAGCACGCTTGAACGCACGCTTTTTGAAAGTCCAAGTCTTGCCGAAATTTCGGTTTGACAAAACGGCGGTGAAAACCGCGTTGTAAGATAGAACTTTCAACCCGTCTTCATCGCCGTAATGTCTCATAATCAAATCATCGCCTTAATCGTGTCGTTGTAGTCAATGCCTAGGTATATGCCCTTGGCAATCATCGTTTCGATATATTTTGCGGCTTCATCGTTCACGCCGGTAACGTTACAGGTAGCCTGCACGAATGGGTAGTCGTGCTTGCCCTCATCAAAGAAAACGCTGATGGGCGTAGTCATAAGCGAACCCCAATCCTTGAACGTTTTATCAAAATTGGCGCCGTATAGCCTAGCCCTTTGCTGTTCGTCGTCGGCCGATTTGTAAAACGACCAATAGAACGGATAAGTAACCTTGTCGTTGGCATCGTAATTGAACGTGATATAGCCATCGGCCGAAGACACGGAACCGGACGGCTCGGCCCTAGCGTTCGCTTTGGCTATGAGCTTTTGGCCCTCGCCCGCGGCCGCGCCCACTGCGCCGACTACCGGGTTCTTGGACGAAACGCCCTTAGCCACCGAGCCTAGAGTGCCAAGCATCGAGCTTAACACATTGCCTATTTTGGTTGAAGCGTCGGCTTCTTGGGATTTGCCTATGAGCGACAATTCAAAAGCCTTGCTGATGTCGGCTTGTTGGGTGCCCTGTTCGGCCACCACGTGAACGCCGTCGTATCCGATGGTCAAATTGATGTAGGCCACGTCGTCTTGCGTCGACCTAGCGACTTCCAACCCCTCGCCGATGACACCCATCGTCCATTTGTAATTGGGGTCCAATGACAATGCCGGAATGTTGATTGGCATCTTTTGCCATGTGGGCAAGACGTAATAAAACGGGATGCTCGTCAATGCCGTATTGTAATATGGCGTCTTGTATTTGAACGTCATCCCACCGGCGATAATCTCGACCATGGACGCCGGCAAAATGAACGCTTTGGCAATCTCGCATTTTCTCATTTTCCAATTGGTCGTTCCGGTTGGCAAGCCCACGATGCCGGAAATGCAACGAGCCGCGAGCTCGACGCTCGTATGGCTCGTCCGGACGCTCTCGGGATAACTTTCTCTAATTGCTTTCAAGGTGTTGGCGAATATGTAATAGGCGGATACGCTGCTCGTCTCGTCGGTCGCGTCGGTGTCAGTCACGATGCAATTGGCCGTGAACACGAGAAAGGCGTCATCGTCAGACATATAGGCGTAGCCCTCGTCATCGACGCTATAGGACATCCCACCGACCGAAAACGGCTTGTAAAATTCATCCGTCAAGGTCGTTAGCGTGTGCGTATAGTCTATCTTGTCGAATGTTCCGTTGCCAATGTTCATGTTGCACTTCGTAACGCGCAATGCCGAAACGTCGGCTTGCGGGAAATAAGTCCCCCAAAGGTCGACGGCAACCGAGAATATGGCATAGCCCGATACAAGTCGACAACTTTTTATTTGATAGCACTTCCAATAATCGAATTTTCCGTTTGTCTTGTTGCTGTCCAACTCGATGGCATACGCCGCTTTGCCGGCGATTTGCTCGGAAATGCCGGCGACTGAAATTTGTCCGTCGTCGGTCCTGTAATTGTCCATTTTAACGGCCGCGACATAGCCGGAACCGATTAGCAAAGAAAACCAATTCTCTTTGGTTATTCGCGTGAAGTCGATGAACAAGGCGCCGTCCTTGTTCCAATTCTTGCTAAAAAGGTATAACCATCTCGCCATATCAATATATCCCCATGAACAAAGTTTCGAATTTGTTCAATAATTCGTTCGTGAGATTGGCTTTTTTCTCAACCAAAAGCGAAAGCCTGCTGTATATCTCGCCACCGCCCATATAGTCGGTTTCGGTCCTCGTGGTGGTGTCCGTTCCTGAATTCGTCGAAGCGTCGGCGTTGTTGACTTGGTTCGGCTCGGCTTCCGTCGCGTTGAATGGCAAGTTGGTGGTGGTCGAACGTTGGGCGCCGATTACGCTTTCGTTAGTCCTGTTCTCGGTGCTTGTCTTGGTCATCTCGGCCATTGCCTTAGCCAAAAGCTCGTCTTGCTTTGCGATGCGTTCGGCGTAGTCCGCCATCCAAAGGTCGGCTTTTAGTTGCAATTTGTAAGCGAAAATGTCGGCCGTCTCGAAACCGAGTTCCCGATCGGCGTATCTCTCGAGGAATTTTTCCTCGAAGCCTTCAATCAGTCCGAAAGAAGCGGGGATTTCCCCGCCCTTCCGAACGTAGTCGGCATAGCTCGTGGTGTATTTAGCCATTGTCTTCGTTGTCCTTTCCGACGATGTCGCTTATTTTGCCGACGTCGTCTTTAATCTTGGTCGCGTCTTCTGTGATGGTGCCTATGACTTGTTCTATCTCTTGTTGCTCTATCTTGCCGTCGGCCTTGGCGGCTTTAGCCCAAGATATTATCTTGAATATGAGCAATATCAAGGTCGTTAGTATAGATAGGCAAAGTTGGATTATTTGGAAAACCTGCTCGGTTTGCAAAGCGGTTGCTATGTATTGCAATCCATTCAACACACCGCTGTATAATTCTTTCGTGGTCATAATTTATTTCGATACTCGGATGTGTAAATGGCTAATGTCCCCGATTGAACAATTGAGGGGACGATGTCAGTAAGAGTATTATTATACACGTAATATAATTTTACGTTGCTATAATCGGTGACAATTGTCAGATAATTATTGTTATTCCAAATATAGTCGTTCGTTTTTTCAAATATTCGAATGTTACCCCCGTGGGTTGCAAGAATTCCCAAGAAGAACTGAATTAGTGCTGTTCTATATGTCGTCGAGAGGTCCCCCCAAAGAGTAGACATTGCCGCGGCGGCGGCCTCAAATGTGCCATATGTTTGACCTGTAATTTCACCGACGCGTGATATCGTTAGGTTTTTCAAGTCAGTGATTTGAATTATTGAGTATGACCCAAGCACAATATAGTAATTATCAACTTCTAGAACAAAACAATAATCGCTTAAATAATGCGTGTTGATTGATAAGGTTCCTGATGTGTCAACCTCGAAAGCGTCGCCGTTGTATAATAGTTTAATTACTTTATTAGCAATATTAATTGGATACGTTCCCATATACGTCGTTTCGCCGCTTATCGTTATATTCCCGCTGCCTAGCAACGAATTGCCGTTCACGGACTTTATATTGGTTCCCGATACGAGTTTGTCCTGTTTGGACGCTACCGAGGTTTTGACGGATGAAACGTCGTCTTGAAGGTCACTTATATCATCTTGCGCTTGCACCAATCCCGGGCTGATGGTTTCGCTTTGGGTTTGAAATGCGAGATTTGCGTTAGTGACCCATTGCTTGTTAATTCCGGAATTGCACGCCGCCAATTGGTCGTCGCTCAACTTGTCCTGTTTGGCGTCCACGTCGTCGGCGATTTCGGCCATGGCGTCGCCAATGGTCTTGTTGCTGTCGGTGAACAGCAAAGCGTCCGAGTTCGGAAGATTGACCTTTGTGAAGGTTATCTCGTAGGTGTCGCCGTTCTTCGTTATCGTTCCGGCCTTGCCCAATGTCGAGCCGGCGTTCACGCTCGAGCCGTCGGTCAATGAGACGACCAACTCGCCGGCGTCGCTGACGGCAATCGAGGACACGCCCACGCCGTCTTTTCCGTCTTTCGGCGTCGGTATGGTAAGCGTCCCGGTGTCGACCTTCGAGCCATCGCCGAACACGAACGAGAACGAGACTTTGCCGTCGCCCTCGTCGTTTATCGTGGCCGTTTCCAATGACGCGTTTTCGAGCGCGTCTTGGACATAGGTCAGCCACTCGTAGAGCGTTAGTTCGTCGTCGGCAACGCTCAATATCGTTTGCTTGTTAATCATTGCTCAGTTTCCTTTCCCGCCGTTTCGTCGGCGTCGCTTATGTCTATGTCGTTTTCCTCTTCGTCCTCGCCGTCTATGTAGATGCTTTCCATCGAGCCGTTGAAGGACATCTCGAAGGGGATATCGTAGGTCTCGGATTGCTTGTTGAAAGTGTCTATCAATAGGTATATGTAATCGGTCGCTTGTCCGAGCGAAGCGTTGACCTCGGCGCTTTGCACGCGTTCCTTTTTATCGGTGTTGGCTGTCAAGATGCCAATCTTAGTGAGAAGCTCGTCGCGCTCGGTGTCCCTAATCCTAGCGAATTGCTCGAACAACGGATTGACCGAGATATTAATCGCCTTGAGACCCTCGCCCAAGTCCTCGTTCACCAACAATACGGCTTGCCCGTCTTGTTTTTGCTTGAGGGCCTGCCAATAGGACAAACGCAATTCGTCGTTTTTGCACACAACGATAAACGGCGTTTTGCACGCTTCCACGTTTTGCCGTATTGCCACATCGCAAGCCGTCATGAAGTCGGTAGTCTCTCGCACCAAGTCGACCATGGTCATATCATAAGGCAAAGCCTTGATGTAATAGGCGCCGTCGTCCTTAGGCTCGTAAGACGCCACGCGGGTGAAACTCTTGCCGTTGGCGGTGGTGAAAATCAAATTCTTGGGGTTGCCATACTCGTTCACGTCGGCGCCCGCCACATAATAGAATTGGTCGGTTATCTTGTCATAGCCCACCGACCCATTGAGCAATGCTTTCTTGACGAAAGTCTCTTTTTCGAAACCGAACGGCTCGCCGTCCGTCCTTTCGATTTTGAGGGCGTTCATCAAGAGATTGAGATATTCGTCCAACCTAGAATAAACCCCGTAGGGTTTTGGCTCTACGGGGGCTAGGTCGCGAAGCTTGACTGAATTCTTAGCCATATTTTCGCGTCCTTTCTAGATGTTAGTCTTGCAACAAATCGGCTTTGGCCGCGGTAACGGCTTTCGAACAATCCCAATAGAAGCACTTGAAGAGGTCGTTATAGAAGTAGGCCCTTTCGCTAGTGAGATAGTGGTTGATGTAACGGCCTTTTCCGATGACGTCCTGAGAATAGTCATACACGCGGGTGGCGCGTCCAAGGGCCTTTCTATCATAGACCATGACGCGGCCGGACGGATAGGCGTCGCAAGTCGGGATGACGACCAATTTCCCGAAGAGCTCTTCTTTGGTAAGGTTGAAGATATTGGCCAATTCGACGACATCGATTAGGTTCAAGAGGTCTTCGCTCACGGCGATGCGGATATCGTCGGCCGGGCATGACTGCGGGATGTCGGTCAATGCGGTGCCAATGGCGTTGGTGGCTTTGGTAACGTTATAGAGGTTTCTCAAGCCCCAAACGACGGCTTTCATGCCTTTGGCATACTTAGGTGCGTCTTCGGTGCCGAACACGACCTTGGCGGCGTCGACGCCGACGGAAGCGTTGGTCATGACGCCGACCATTTGGCCGAAGTCGTAGTTTCCTTCGCCCTGCGAAAGGGTATCGAGGATTTCGGAAGCGACGCCCTCGGCGGTCGCGGTCTTGCCGGCGATAATCTTGCGGATATCATCGGCGCGGGTGGTGGTTTCCCATTGGGCGCTCTCGAAATTGTTGAAATACTTGACATGCAATTTTGGGTCGACCGGCTTGAAGTCGGGGCTTCCGGTGTTGACGAAGGCTTGCTTTTCGGCCATTTCGACGATGGCTTCCTCAACGACGTTCCCGTCTTTGATATCGTATTCGTAAAAAGCGTCCTCGATGCGGTTGGTGTTCTTTACACCGCGGATGTTTTGTTCGGCGATGGTCTCTACGGCTTCGTAGAATTCGTTGGCGGTCGCGGGATAGGTTCCGCTACCATTGATGGGGGTTACTGACATTTAATTGTTTCCTTCCTGTGGCTTTACCACTTTTTGAATAGATTTTCCCGGCGTTCGTTGATTTCGTCCGCCACCGATTTCACATGCTTGGGCTCGCCGTCTTTGAGGATTTGCTTAATCAGGCGTTCGCGCTCTTCCAATTTCTCTTGGTAATCCTTTTTGATGTCGACAATCTTTTGCTCGTATTCGGCTTTGATTTCGAGCACCAATTCGCTTTCGCTTTTCGGCGTTTCCTCGGCTAGCTGTTCTTCCTTGGTTTCTTCGGCTTCGTTCGTTGTTTCGGTCTTTTCTTCTTCCATTTCGCGCGCTTCCTTTCCATTGGTTATAATACCACATTTTGATATAAAAATCCATAGACAACGCTTTTGGCGTGTCTATGGCTAGTTATACATAGGCTAGTCTAGGCGTTGCGGTCAAACTTTCGTTTGCATTTCCTTGACCATCGTTTCGTGATGGCTTTCGCTAATCAAGGGCGCGCAAGGGGTCTAGTCGCCTTAGTATCGGTTGTAGGCCTTAAAAAGGCAATTCTTCGGGCTTGGCTTCTTTTTTCTCGCCAAGCAATTTGATTGAGACCCACACGACGCCGTCTTTCTCGCGGCATCTCTCGCCTTTGGCGTAGACGTTCAGGAATTCCTTCTTTCCGTCGTGGCCTTTGACCAAGGTTACGTTATAACCTTTTCCGCTTCTAGACGGCTTGGCGCCGTAGAAGCTCAGCATTTCTTCGTTGTCCATAATTATGGTGCTTCCTTTCTTCGCGCCTTATTTTCCCGCCGACGGAGCAATCGGCACACGGCCCGCACGCAAGGCCCCCACCCGTACAAAGAATCGATGCTAGGCCCAAAAATCAATAAAACTGCCTAGCCATCTATATTAACTCTATTCGTTGGCTTCGTCAAGGTAATTCGATATGTCGAAATCCAAGGCCAAATCGCTTCCGATGCTTTCGCCGATTGGTATCGCTTGCTGTGCCGCGCTTTCGGCGGCTTCGTCAATCGCGACGTGCAATTTGTCGGCATAGGCCGCGAGGGCTTGCGCTCGCCTAATCGGGTCTTCGATTGCGTCGGCTATGGCTTGGGCTTGGGGATTTGCCTTCACGAAATTCTCGAATTGCTTGTCGGCTATGCTTCCGTATTGCTTCGCTCGCCTTTCCATATAGCTTTTGCTTTCGACGGCCTTCCGGCCTTTGGTTATCGAAAGAGCCGGCATTTTCATGATTTGCTTCATCGTGTTCGACATGTTATAGGTTTCGCCTGACTTCTTCGCTCGGTTGATTGCCATCGCCTGTTTGTATAGGACGTCGGCCGGGCTTTGCTTCTCGGCTTTGCCGGTGACCTTTTCCATCATCACCTCGTAGGCTCGTAGCTTATTCTTGAAGAGGTCGTAATTCTTCCTGTATTCGGTCTCGTTCCAATTGTTGGCTTTCATGATGGTTTTCTTGGCTTCCGAGGCCGAAACCTTGACTTCTACGCCGTTGGATATTTTATATACGCTCATATTTCAATGTCCTTTCCCTTCAATTTCAAATAGACATTTTGGTATGCTGTGAAAGCCCCCATTTCTATCAATTCCTGTTCCTTCGAGTTGGCGTTCTCGTAGCGCCATCTCGCGGCGTTCATCTTCTTGATTAGCCATATCATAAACAAATTGCTTCTCATAATTCGATAATATCACCTTTCCGTGAAAATTCCACCATTCATATTGTTGAAGGACAATTGGCTGTCGTAATCCGGCGCCTGTTCGAGCCTAGCGAGATATTTTTCGGTTGGCAAAAGCACTTTGCCGCCGATGACGTTCATCGCCACCAAGCATGTATATTTTTTGCCGTAGCTTATCAGATCGTCGATGGTCGAAAGCGTCATTGGCTTGCCTTTGAGTTCGGCGTATATGGCGGCTCGGTTAACGCCTTTGCTGTGTATCTCGATTTGCTTTTCGTCTATCGTTCCGTCTTCGTTTATATGTTCAATGTCGACGTAGGTTTTCGGCGCTATGTATTTGACGGCTTCGCATTCGGCTTCGAGCTTTAGCCCGCCCAAAGCGAACGCGTCGGCTTTTTCGTAGTCGGCGAAAGCGTGGATGCTGTCCGTATCGATGTAGACGAATTTCTCGGCTACATTGTCGCCGCAAATTTCGCGGATTTTAGAGAGAATATAGACGCGGGCAAAAGCCGTTATAAGGCTACCGACGGCCACCGACATGGCCGTTTTGATGTCAACTTCGGTTTCATCCCTAACGAAGTGCACGGCGCCGGTCGCTTCGTTTATCTCGTAATGGCCTTTTACCCTTTCGAGCCTTTCGCTCAGTTTTCCGTATGAGGAATTGAGCAACAATTTGGCCACCTGTTCCAAAGTGGCGTTCTTGGCCTTCTTGGCTTGCGCCTTAGTCTCGTAATTGGAAGCCACGAACGGACGATAGGCATAACCACCCTTTTTGTACAATATGACTTGCTCACAGCTGTATTCGAGGTCATACCAATTGCTCATCTCGATTAATTCGCGCTCAAAGATTAGATGCGTTCTTTCCTCGTCGATGTTTTCGACGTAATCGTATCGGTAAGGGTCATACCAAAACGGCAACATGCCGGGCTTAACGCTTCCGCTTATCGAGTTCAAAATGTATATGGCTTCGTATTCGTCTTTGTTCGTCATTTTTCGATAATCGGACATCGAGATTAATTTCGGTTGGCCTACTAAGTCCCTGATTGAATACATCGCGAACGGGTATTCGCTGTTTACGTCATACCTGTTCATTTTGCGACCCATGTTTTGCTCGGACAATAATTTGCCCTTGTAGCGAGGATTAACGAACGAAATCCCACCTCTATATAGTTTGTTTTGCCTGTAATATTCGTCCAATTCTTTGGTCATTGGGTGGTCTTTTTGGTATAGCTTCAATCTCGCTTTCTTGTCTTTGCCTTCCGGGTAAAGCGAACGCAACAATTCGGCTTTGGCAAAGCCGCCGGCCGTCATCAGGTTGGTTTCTTTGCCGAAGATATGGCTTTCGCCATCGCTTTGCCTTTCGATGGTTTCGTTAAAGGCTTTGACGGCAAAATAAAGCCCCTCTACGTCGTTCCGGCAATATTCTATTTCTTCTTGGCTTAGGTTGTCGGGGTCTACGTCTTGGTAGCCCATTTCCAATTTTCGGATGGGCTCGCCTTCGGCGTTTCTAACGTCCAAATCCTTCAATAGCTTCTTCAATCCGCCGCCGATGAATTTCATGAGATCCCGAACCTCGAACGAATGAACGTATTCGTGGCGGTTTCGGTGCCAATAAGGCACCCACAATTTATATGCGTATCGTGCGCCCATATCGTTATGGACGCTTTCGAAGGCCCAAGGTTGGCCCTTGCTATATCCTTCGCCTTTCTTGGCCTTCTCGCGTGGGTGCCACTTCGGCGATGACAATATCATATAGTCGATTTGGCTAAAGTCAAAAGTCGCATTGTAGCACCACCCGAATTTCATTGACGCTTGGCACACATAGGTTAGGAAAGTCTCGAAGTCGTTGGTCATAAAAAAGCCGTTTGTTTCGTCGTAGCATTGCCAAGACCAAACGATGTTGGAAAGCCTACGGCGCTTTTCGTCGTCCTTGAGCCCTTCCGTCAATGCCTTGAGCTCGGACGGCTTGCGTTTTATGCCGTCGAAATACGTTTGCGTTTCCGTGTCGAAAGCGAACGTGACGGCGCGAGAGGGTCGCTTATAGTCGCGACCCTGTTCGACGATAACCCACTTCGTGCTGTCTATGTTCGTTTTATCATAGGTGTGCTTCATAAGTCACAATAGAGCCCACACCAAAATTCACCAACCCTGTGCTTGTGCTTCAAAAAGATTGGATGCATCGTGCCGTCCAATTCCCATTCATAACAACTTTGGTAATGCTTCTTCCAAAAGAATACGGCTTGCTTGTAGCTGTAAGCAAACACATAGCAATATTGTGCTTTGGCGTCGTAGTCAACCCAATAGACGAACCTATAGGCCCATATGGTCTTTGGCTCAAATGCAATGTCTTGATTTTTGTTTTCCATGTTTTATTTGTCCTCTATCAATTCGTGCAATCCTTCATAGGCTTCGGCTGTAATCGAGGCGACTTTCATCAGTCGCTTTATCGTGTCGACGTCATCCGTGCACGCTATGGCCTCGTTGACGTTCAGGTAAAATTTGTAAAGTTGGTAATCCAATTCCTCGAATTCGTTCATTAATAGCCCCTTTCCGTTTTTACGTTATGCAATTCCAATTCAAGCCCGTTGACGGCTTCTTCGGTTGCGTTGTCAATCTCGTTGATTGCATCCATTAACTTTGCCATTGCAACGTCGTATTTGCAATAGTCCATGGCGCAAACCATCGAGATGGCCAAGGCCCGCCATTGCTTGCGAGCCTTGATTAAAGCTTGGTTGATTTTGTTGGTCATATTGATGTGTCCTTTCTCGTGCTGTGTCTTCGGCCACCTTTAATATATATGATTATGAAGCGTGTCAACATATGAAAGCGGTTTCAAGATTGTTTCATTATGCATATTTGTGCACGATGCACAATTGCAAAGGCTGTTAATAGGTGATAGAGACGCACGCTAGACC
>CAVGXP010000068.1:0-30974 GCA_963633165.1 bacterium | reverse complement strand
AAGCCCAAAACGGCGGCCAGCGTTTCGGCGAAATGGAAGTCTGGGCCCTCGAAGCCTATGGGGCAGCCCACATCCTCCAGGAAATGCTCACCATCAAATCCGACGACCGCGTTGGAAGAAGGAGAGCTTACGAAGCGATCATCAAGCAGAAGCCCATCCCGACTCCCGGCATGCCCGAGGCCTTCAAGGTCTTGGTCAAGGAGCTCAAGGGCCTTTGCCTCAACGTCACTCTCTATAAGAAGGATGGCTCTCCCATCAACCTCGACGATCTCGCCAAGAAGGCCTTGATCGAAGAGAGGAAAGTCAATTCCTCCATCCGCAACGCCATGTCTCCGCGTGAGGAGGCCGTCGATCCCACCGCCACCGTCGAAGTCAGCAATGACCTCGCCGCAGAGGAAGGATTGACCGTTTCCACCCGAGTCCCCGGTGATGAAGAATGAAGGAAAGCGAGGTAATTAGAATGTCTGATCAACCTAAATTCGACGAGAACGTCCTACTCGACGCTCCCCTCCCGCCCCGTCAGCATCATGACGATACCTTCGACGTCAACGACCTTGCCTCCGTGCAGGTCGGCTTGGCTTCCCCGGAGATGATCCGTGCCTGGAGCCATGGCGAAGTCACCAGGGCCGAAACCATCAACTATCGTTCCCAAAAGCCGGAAATGGGAGGTCTATTCTGCGAAAAGATCTTCGGTCCGGCCAAGGATTACGAGTGCCACTGCGGCAAATACAAGAAGATCCGCTACCAAGGCATCACCTGCGAAAAGTGCGGTGTCGAGGTCATCTCCAAGGAATGGAGAAGGGAAAGGTTCGGGCACATTGAGCTCGTCTCCCCCTGCGCCCACATCTGGTATTTGAAGTCGATCCCCTCTCGTATGGGGCTCGTCCTCAACATGACCCCCAAGAACTTGGAGGACATCATCTATTTCGCCGCCCACGTCGTTCTTGATCCTGGCACCAAGACCAAACCTAACGGCGAGACCTACACCACCCTTAAATATAAGGATTACCTCTCCGAATCCGCGGCCAGAAGCGTCTTCGTCGCCGCGATTCAGGAGTTCCAACCCTACATCGAAGAAGGTTCTGCGGACCAAATGAAGGCCCAAGAGCTTATCGAAAAGCTCCAGAACCCCAACGAGACCTTCGACTTCTTCACCTCCTCCGCTTTCATCACCAAATACACCGGTGCTGAATTCGGCGAAGGCGCCGAAGCCATCAAGAGGCTCCTCCACGAAGTCGATCTCGACGAAGAATTCCGTCAGATCACCGATGAGATGATGAACGCCTCCAGCCAGCGCCGCATGCGTTTGGCCAAGCGTCTAGAAGCCATCAACGCCTTCCGCGATTCCCATCAGAAGCCGGAATGGATGGTCCTCGATGCCCTTCCCGTCATCCCGCCCGATCTCCGTCCTATGCTTCAGCTCGACGGCGGTCGCTTCGCGGCCAGCGATCTCAACGATCTTTATCGCCGCGTCATCTCCCGTAACAACCGTCTCAAGCGCCTCATCGACATGTCCGCCCCATACGTCATTCTCATGAACGAGAAGCGTATGCTTCAGGAAGCCGTTGATGCCCTTATCGACAACGGTCGCCGCACCAAAGCCGTCACCGGCCCCAGCGGCCGCCCCTTGAAGTCCCTTTCTTCCGGACTTAAAGGCAAGCCGGGCCGTTTCCGTCAGAACCTCCTTGGCAAACGTGTCGATTATTCCGGACGTTCCGTCATCGCCGTAGGGCCCAACCTCCGCATGTATCAATGCGGACTCCCCCGCGAGATGGCCATCCAATTGCTCCGCCCCTTCATCGCGGCCATCCTCATCGAAAGGAAGATCGTCTCGGCCCATAAAGCCGCTGACAAATTCATCGACCGCTATGATCCCGTCGTCTTCGACATTGTTGAGGAGATCATCTCCCAGCACCCTGTCTTGCTCAACCGCGCCCCGACCCTCCACCGTCTCTCGATCCAGGCCTTCCAGCCGATCCTCGTCGACGGTCGCGCCATCCGTCTCCATCCGCTCGTCTGCCCTGGCTTCAACGCCGACTTCGACGGTGACCAGATGGCCGTCCACGTGCCTTTGAGCAAAGCCGCCCAGGAAGAAGCCGTCAAGCTCATGCTTGCCTCCAACAACATCTTGGGCCCCAAGGATGGAAAAGCCATCGTCGTTCCTTCTCAGGACATGATCCTTGGCAACTTCCACCTCACCACCGAAGAAGGACGCCTTGACTTCCAGCAAAGGGCCGATGCCCTTCGCGCCATCGAGGCCAAGGAAGAAGAGCAAGGCACGGCTTCCCTTGAAAGGAAAGCCATCCTCGCCATGGCGGAGAAAGACGAAGAATGGAAGGATGCCGAAGGCAAAGTCTTCCACAACGTCGCCGAGATCCGCATGGCCTATGAGACCGGCGCCGTCTCCCTCCATAACCGTATCGCCATCCCCGCCGAAGCCATCCACAAGGATTTCGGCAGCGGCATCCCCGAATCCGCCAAAGGGAAATACCTGATCACCAGCGTCGGCAAGATCATCTTCAACGAGGTCTTCCCCGATGACTTCCCCTATATCAACGACGTACCGCACCCAGACGCCAAACTCGACTACATGGATCCCTGGTTCGTGACGCCGAAAGAAGTGCTTGAGAAGCTCGGCTCCAAATACGATCCTGAGTCCTCCTTGTCTCCTCTTGCCCAATACATCGACACCCTTCCTTTGAAGAAGCAGATCGGCAAGAAGCAGCTAGGACCTCTCATCGACATGGTCTTCAAAAAGTACGGCACCTCCAAAACAAGCGCCGTCTTGGACAAGATCAAGGACCAAGGTTTCTATTACTCCATGGTGTCTTCCGTCACCGTCTCCATCGATGACATCAAAGAAGGCAACATCGGCGTGGAGAAAGCCAAACTCGTCGCCGAAGGCAATAAGAAAGTCGAACGCATCGAAGACTTCTATCGTCGCGGCTTCCTCACGGCCTCTGAACGTCACAAACAGATCGTCAACATCTGGTCGAAGTGCACCAACGACGTCGCTAAGGAAGTTTCCAAGGCGATGGCGCAGAACAAGCGCAATCCGTTGATCATCATGGCCGACTCCGGATCCCGTGGCTCCTTGGACAACTTCAAGCAGCTCATCGGTATGAAGGGCTTGGTCGCCAACCCCAAAAACGAGGAAATCGAAATTCCTATCGTCTCCTCCTATCGTAAGGGTTTGAAAGTCTCCGAATACTTCAACAACACCCACGGTGCCCGTAAAGGCGGCGCCGATACCGCTCTAAAGACCGCCGACTCTGGCTACCTCACCCGCCGTCTCGTCGACGTCTCCCAAGACGTCATCGTCCGCGAAGAGGATTGCCACTGCGACCACGGGTTCAAAGTCCGCGCCATCTGGAACACCGCCCAGAATTCCGTCGTCGAGACCTTGAAAGACCGCGTTGCTGGTCGCTATTCCATGCACGACGTCATCTCCCCGCTCACCGGTGAGGTCCTCGTCCCCGCCAACACCATGATCAGCGATGATCAGGCTCAGGCCATTGAGGATAGCGGTTTGACGGAAGTCGAGATCCGCTCGATCTTCACCTGCGAAACCAAAGACGGCGTCTGCCAGCACTGCTATGGCAAGAACATGGCCACCGGCAAGCTCGCCTCCATCGGCGAAGCCGTCGGCATCATGGCCGCCCAATCCATCGGCGAACCTGGTACTCAGCTCACGATGCGTGTCTTCCATACCGGCGGCATGGCTGGTGGCGACATCACCACCGGTCTCCCCCGTGTTCAGGAACTCGTTGAGGCGCGTAACCCCAAAGGCGAAGCCCTCATCTCGGAAATCTCTGGAACCGTCACCAACATCAAAGCTCTCGGCGACCGCTATGAGGTCACCGTCACCAACGACCTCGAAGAGAAGACCTACACCACCGGTTACGGTGCTCACCTCCGCGTCAAGCAGGGCGATGCGATCGAAAACGGCGGCAAGATCACCGAAGGCGCCATCAACCCGCGTCAATTGCTCGAAGTCGCCGGCGTCGAGAAACTTGAGGTCTATATCCTCAAGGAGATCCGCAAAGTCTATAACGCCCAGGGCATCGGCATCGCCGACAAGCACTTGGAAATCATCATCCGCCAGATGCTCCGCAAAGTGGTCATCACCGATGGCGGGGACACCGGCTTCTTGCCCGGATCCCGCGTCGATATGGACCGCTTCACCGAGACCAATGGCGCGATCTTGCTCCAAGGCAAGCGCCCGGCCGTCTGCACTCCGCTGGTTCTTGGCATCACCAAAGCCGCTTTGGAAACCGAATCCTTCCTCTCCGCCGCTTCCTTCCAGGAAACGACCCGCGTCCTCACCGACGCCGCGGTGAAGAACAAGGTCGATAACCTCCACGGCTTGAAGGAGAATGTCATCACCGGCAAACTCATCCCCGCCGGAACTGGGCTTTATACCCAGGATCAGCGCGAGGCCGCCGATCAGTTCGATGTCTTGGAAGAGATGAAACAAGTCAAATCCCAGTACATCGAAAAGCACGACCGCCCCGATCAAGAAGACTAAAAACTTCTCTGGCCCGCCCCTTAATTGGGGCGGGCTTTTACTATCTAATTTTGAACCTCTATAGACTCCCTCCCTCCTTTCTCGCTCTTAGGAATCCCAAAATGAGGATTGATCTAAGATTCGAGGTTTGCCGTCACTTAGAAAGAAGGCTTTGGTGGCTTGATTTGCTCTAGAAATAACATTATGAAAACAAGAGTCAAATGCTGATTGTGATACACCGGGTCTTGTGGGATATGTCGAAAGTCGAAAATACGTGTTGACAGCCCCCTCTCCCTTGCCTTATCATCACCCCCGGACGTAAGTAGAAGGCTTTTTGCCCTTTTATTTACCCCGGTGCTGGATACACCGGGTATTGTGTGAATTGATAATTAAGGAGAAACACAAACATGCCAACAATCAACCAACTCGTTAGGCAGGGCCGCAAGTCCGCGGTCAAGAAATCCAAGACCCCCGCTTTGGGGAAACGTTGGAACTCATTGACCAAGCGCAACTCCAGCCAGCCCTCCGCCCAAAAACGTGGCGTCTGCACTCGTGTGGGCACCATGACTCCGAAGAAGCCGAACTCCGCTTTGAGGAAATACGCCCGTGTCCGCCTTTCCAACGGATATGAAGTCACTGCCTACATCGGTGGTGAGGGCCACAACCTCCAGGAGCACTCGACCGTCATGATCCGCGGCGGCCGTGTCAAGGACCTCCCGGGCGTTCGTTATCACATCATCCGTGGCTGCCTCGACTGCGCCGGGATCGATGCCAGAAGGCAGGGCCGTTCCCTCTACGGGACCAAGAAGCCCAAGGCCTCTAAATAAGGAGAATCACCATGCCAAGAAAAGGTTCTGTTGAAAAACGCGACGTTTTGCCCGATCCAGTTTATAACAGCAAACTCGTCACCCGCCTCATCAACCGCGTCATGTACGACGGCAAAAGGGGCACCGCTCAAACCATCATCTACAAGGCCTTCGAGAAGATCGAAGCCAAGACCGGGAAACCCGCCATCGATGTCTTCGCCACTGCGATCAACAACATCATGCCGGAAGTTGAGTTGAAGGTCCGCCGCATCGGCGCCGCCAACTACCAGGTCCCGACCGAAGTCTCCAAGGAAAGGAAGCAAACCCTTGGTCTTCGCTGGCTCGTCACCTATTCCCGCCTCCGCGGCGAGAAGAGCATGGAAGACAAGCTCGCCGGCGAGATCATCGACGCCGCCAACGGCACTGGCGCTTCCGTCAAGAAGAAGGAAGACGTCCACAAGATGGCCGAAGCCAACAAGGCTTACGCCCATTACCGTTTCTAATTGACCCAGGAGAATCCCAATGGCTGAGAACGAAATCAAAGAAACTGAATCCTACGATCTCCCTCATACCCGTAACATCGGGATCATGGCGCACATCGACGCGGGCAAAACCACGACGACTGAGCGCATCCTCTATTACACCGGGCGTACCCACAAGATCGGCGAGGTCCACGAAGGAACCGCGACGATGGACTGGATGGAAGAGGAGCAGGAGAGGGGTATCACCATCACCTCTTCCGCGACCACTTGCTTCTGGAAGGGCACCCGCTTCAACATCATCGACACTCCGGGGCACGTCGACTTCACCGTCGAAGTCGAGCGCTCCCTCCGCGTCCTTGACGGCGCCATCACCGTCCTCGACTCCAAAAACGGCGTCGAGCCCCAGACCGAGACCGTCTGGCGTCAAGGCACCAAGTACGGCGTTCCCCGTATCGTCTTCTGCAACAAGATGGACGCTACCGGTGCCGACTTCGATATGTGCGTCGAGTCCATCCATTCCCGCTTGGGCGAAAAGCACGCCGACGCCGTCCAATGCCCGATCGGCAAGGAAGGCAACTTCAAAGGCTGCATCGACATTATCGAGCGCAAAGCCTATATCTATGAGTCCGACAAGGACGAAGCCCCGAAGGTGACCGACGTCCCCGAGGAATACAAGGAGAAGGTCGAAACCTATCGCCAGATCCTCCTCGAAGACCTCGCTTCCTTCGACGATGAGATCATGATGCTCGTCCTCGATGGCCAAGACGTCCCCGTGGACATGATCAAGTCCACCATCCGCAAAGCCGTTTTGACCGGAACCTTCTTCCCCGTCTTCTGCGGCTCTGCCTACAAGAACAAGTGCATTCAGCCTCTTCTTGACGCCGTCGTCGATTATCTCCCCTCCCCGCTTGATATTCCGGGCGAGAAGGGCACCCTCGAAGGCGAGCCCTACGTCTGCGTCCCTGATGACAGCAAGCCCTTCATCGGCCTTGCCTTCAAGATCGCGACCGACCCCTTCATCGGACGTTTGGCCTATGTCCGTGTCTACCAAGGCACCCTCAAGAGCGGCAGCTACGTCCTCAATTCGACCACCAACACCAAAGAGCGTATCGCCCGTTTGGTCTTGATGCACGCTAACCACCGTCAGGAAGTCTCCGTCCTCCACGCCGGTGAGATCGGCGCCGTCGTCGGACTTAAGTCCACGACCACCGGTGACACCCTCTGCGACGAAGACGAACCCGTCATCCTCGAGCAGCTCACCTTCCCCGAGCCGGTTCTTGAAGAGGCCGTTGAGCCTAAGACCAAAGCCGACCAAGAGAAGATGTCCATCGCTCTCACCAAGCTCGCTGAAGAAGATCCGACCTTCCGCGTCCACACCGACGCCGATTCCGGTCAGACCATCATCGCTGGCGTTGGCGAGCTCCAGCTCGACGTCTTGGTTGAGCGTATGCGCCGCGAGTTCAAAGTCGACGTCAACGTCGGCGCCCCGCAGGTCAACTACCGCGAAACCATCCGCAAGACTGGCGAAGCCGAAGGCCGTTACATCAAACAGACCGGCGGCCATGGTCAGTACGGTGACGTTTGGATCCGCTTCGAACCCAATCCCGGCAAAGGCTTCGAATTCGTCGATGCCATCGTCGGCGGCTCGGTTCCTAAGGAATTCATCAAGCCGACCCAGCAAGGTTTGGAAGACGCGCTTCAGCGCGGCGTCCTCGCCGGCTACCCCTTAATCGACATCAAAGCCACCCTATTCGACGGGTCCTACCACGATGTCGACTCCTCCGAAGCTGCTTATAAAGTCGCGGCTTCCATGGCTCTCAAAGCGGCCGCTCCGAAATGCGACCCGGTCATCCTCGAACCGATCATGAAGGTCGAGATCACCGTTCCCGAACAGTATTACGGCGACGTCATCGGCGATATCGCCAGAAGACGCGGCAACATGGTCGGAGAAACCCAGCGCGGCAATGCCAAGGAAGTGGAATGCGAAGTCCCACTCGCCGAAATGTTCGGCTACGTCACCGACCTCCGCTCCATCACCCAGGGCCGTGGCAACTTCACGATGCAGTTCGACCACTATGGTGAGACTCCTCGCTTCGTCCAGGACGCCATCATCAAGAAAGCCAACGGAGGCAAATAACCTTCTACGTTTAGCCCAAGGAACGGGGAATTCCAATACTTATTAGTATTGCTTCCCCGCCCCCCTTGTCCTAATATTTATTCGCCAATTTCGAAAACACCATTTTTGGAGGAAATAACAAATGGCAAAAGAAAAGTTCAACCGTGACCGCGTTCACATGAACGTTGGTACCATCGGCCACGTTGACCACGGCAAGACCACCCTTACCGCGGCCATCACCCACTACCTTTCCATGGTCGGCAAAGCCACTGGTGGCGCCGAAGGAAACGCTGTCGACAAAGCCTATGGCGACATCGACTCCAGCCCTGAGGAAAGGGCTCGTGGTATTACGATCAACTCCGCCCACGAAGAATACGAGACCAAGAAGCGTCACTACGCCCACGTCGACTGCCCGGGGCACGCTGACTACGTCAAGAACATGATCACTGGCGCCGCCCAGATGGACGCCGCTATCCTCGTCGTCGCCGCCACCGATGGCGTTATGCCTCAGACCCGTGAGCACGTCTTGCTCGCCCGTCAGGTCGGCGTTCCTTACATCGTCGTCTTCCTCAACAAGTGCGACATGGTCGACGACCCCGAACTCATCGACCTCGTTGAGATGGATGTCCGTGACCTCCTCTCCAAGTATGAGTTCCCCGGTGACGAGATCCCCGTCATCAAAGGTTCCGCTCTCAAAGCTGGCCAAGCCACTTCCTTGGACGATGCCAACTGCGCTTGCATCAAAGAGCTCCTCGATGCTCTCGACACCTATGTCCCCGACCCCGAGCGTGACACCGACAAGCCCTTCCTTCTCCCGATCGAAGACGTCATGACCATCTCCGGCCGTGGCACCGTCGTCACTGGCCGTGTCGAGCGTGGCCAAATCAAGATCAACGACGAAGCTGAAATCGTTGGCATCAAGCCGACCCAGAAGACCGTCGTCACTGGCCTTGAAATGTTCCGTAAGACCCTTGACTTCGCCCAGTCCGGTGACAACATCGGCGCCCTCCTCCGTGGCATCACCCACGATCAGGTCGAGCGTGGCCAGGTTCTTGCCAAGCCGGGATCCATCATCCCCCACGACAAGTTCACCGCTACCACCTACATCCTTACCAAGGATGAAGGCGGACGTCACACCCACTTCCTCAACGGCTATCGTCCTCAATTCTTCTTCCGTACCACTGACATCACCGGCACCATCGAGCTCCCCGCTGGGACCGACATGGTTATGCCTGGTGACCACGTCACCTTCACGGTTGATCTCATCCACGCGATCGCCATGGAAAAAGGCACCAAGTTCTCCATCCGCGAAGGCGGCAGGACTGTTGGCGCCGGCACCGTCGCCGAGATCCTTCATTGATCTAACGGCCTAAATGCCCTCTAGCCCCTCTTCGGAGGGGCTTTTTGTGTCCTGAGTTATCTTTTATGGCTCTTATTTGTAATATCCATAAATTACAAAAGCTCCAATGTTCCCATTGTAATTGGTGATGTCGAAATAATGCTTTTCTTTGCTCCAAAGGATGCGTATCTCCATGGGACAGAGCTATTTTCCAAACGGATAAGAAAAGACGCTACAGAAGAAATGGCTGCTAATATCCCGGCTCATCTATAACTCCTTTACGAAAAACTTACTCTATTTGATTTTAACAAGTAAAGAAAACGAATCCGTTACAACGCGCGACAAAAAGCTATTCAGAAACAATCAAAATAAAATGGGGTGGGCTTTTATTTTCATGCCGACATTCATGTCGATTCAAGAAGAAAATGTTTAAAAGCGGTTTCTTTGATTTTTTTCTTCCTTATATACCGAAAGCCGTTACAATCCTTTTTGGTTATGAGGCAATTCCAGAAAAGGAAGAGTGACATCCGTTAGGGGGTTTCTCCCCTTTTTTTCTTGCTTCGGCCGCCGTGTTTGGGGAAACCCAGAAAGGAAAATTTCATGAAACACGTTTCTTCGAAATTCGCTGCGTTGAGCCTTCTCGCCATGACCGCAAGCCTTGTGAGCTGCGGTGGATCCCAGGAAGACAACAAAATCCATCTTCAGCTCGTTCCTTCTAATGATACGACCACTCTTCTTACCCGCGCCAAAGCTTTGGAACCTATCCTCAAGAAATATGAGCCCAATTACGATTGGACCATCGATGTCGGCACTTCCTATGCTTCCACGACCACTGCTCTTGCCGCTGGCCAGATCGATGGTGGCTTCCTCACCGCTTCCGGCTATGCTCAGATGACCATTGAAAAACCGGGCAAAACCAAACTTCTCCTCTCTGCTTCCCGTGCTGGATACAAGGTCCAGGCTGATGATTTCCCGGGTCTCAAAGCCGAGAATCTTGAAAAGCAACGCCAGGCCATGAACGGCAAAGATGGCTATGTCTATCGTGGCGAGCAGTCCGCCACCGAAGTCGACTTCTACTGCTCCGTCGTCATTACTTTGAAGGATTCCGAACGCGAAGCCCTCGGCCTTTCCGCTTTGGACACTGACGGAGATGGCGAGGTTTCCTTGAAAGAAATCCATGATGCCAAAGCCATTTGGGGCACCATGGGCGCCACTTCTTCCTCCGGTTACCTTTACCCCAACAAATACATCTACGAGAATGGCTACACCGGTGGCTTTGTCGATAAGGCCGCCTATGATAACCTCGAACCAGATGATCAAGCCAAATACATGATCAACGCCGTCCAGTCCTCCTATCCTGCCGCCGTTGACAATCTCATGACTGGCCAGATCGATGTTGCCGTTGGCTTCTTCGACATCCGCTATGGTTCCGCCTTCGTTCAGGCCGATGGCAAATACAAAGGCGACGAAACCCTCTTCACCAAGACCTACACCCAGGCTGTTCTCGACCCGATCATGAACGACACCATCTGTGTCCGCGGCGATCTCAGCGATGACAAGTGCAACGCCATCAAGAACGCCTTCAAACAAGCGGTCAAAGACGGCGACAAAGATACCGAGAATACCGGTGCTTGGCTCCTTTATCAAATCTATTCTCACACTGGCTATGTCGATGGCAATGATGAGAACTACGATGCTCAGCGTGACATGTACAAGTGGACGCTCGAACACAGCAAATAAGCTGTAAATCCTAAATAAAAACACCCACGCCCCTCTTCTTTTTCCTAGAGGGGCGTGGATTCTAATTAATCCCCTAAAAGGTATGAGGATGCCCCAATGCTAGAATTAATCAACGTTGATAAGATCTATCCAAATGGCTATCAGGCTTTGACAGATGTCAATCTCACAGTCGAAGATGGCGAATTTATATCCATCATCGGTCTTTCTGGCGCGGGTAAATCCACCCTTATTCGCTGCATCAACAAAATGCATGACATTCAAAACGGCCAAATCCTCATCGACGGGGTGGATATTGCTCAACTCAAGGGGAAGGCTTTGAGGGAACAACGCCGCAACATCGGGATGATTTTCCAATCCTTCAATCTCGTTAGAAGGAGCAACGTCTATAAAAACGTCCTTTCTGGGCGCGTCGGCTATCACAACACGTTCGAGACAATATTCGGAATTTATACAAAAAGGGAAAAGCTGCTCGCTCTTCAATCTTTGGATAAATTTGGCATATTGGATAAAGCCTACGTCAGGGCTGATCAGCTCTCAGGCGGTCAGCAGCAAAGGGTCGCGTTGGCGCGTGCTCTTTGCCAGGAGCCGAAAATCCTTTTAGCCGATGAACCCGTCGCCTCTCTTGATCCTGCGACGACAATCGCGGTCATGAACGACTTTACTCGCATCAATAAGATGGGCATCACCATCATTGCGAACATGCACCACGTCGATTTGGCCAAGAAATATTCTAGCCGCATAATCGGCGTCAAAGGCGGGAGAATTGTTTTCGATGGAAAGCCTGAGGAGGTCAATGATGAGGTTTGCTTCAAAATCTATGGCCGCCACCTCAATCAAAATGACAATCTAGGCGCCTCCGTGGATGATATTCCCGAGGTCAAGGAAGGCGAATAAATATGGCGCTATTCTCTTCCAAAAACAAAGACACGTCCTTAACGGATTCTTCTTTTAAGAAATGGCTCGATGGCTGTTTCTATAAAGATGTGTCCGTGGATTTAAGCGACGAGCAAGACGGCAGCAACGTCAAAACCATCCGCAAACCCCGCGTTACTAAAACCGTTCTTATTTTGCTTGCCGTGGCATTGGTGGTTGGGGTCAGCTTCATTCCTTTCAATTACGAGAACAACCTCAAAATTAACTGGAAGGCCTTCGGCGAGAATTTCGCTGAGATGTTCACGCCCAATCCTTACCGTACGGAGAATTGGTCGGGATGGTGGAAATTCGCTTGGGAA
This sequence comes from bacterium, assembly GCA_963633165.1. GTDB lineage: Bacteria > Bacillota_I > Bacilli_A > RFN20 > CAG-826 > Alloenteromonas. The sequence continues at coordinate 18,752 of CAVGXP010000068.1, read as the reverse complement.
TCTTTTGCCGTAGGCATCCATTCCCCGCTTATTAATTCCGCCCCGTTTTTGCAGATTTTCTCTTTGAATTTCCTCGCGACCGCCCTGGGGGCGATTCTTGCGATTCCTGTTTATTATCTATGCGCGCATAACGTCAACCACAATCCTTTCGTCCGCGTCCCCGTCAAAATCTTCTATGACTTCCTCCGCTGCATCCCGATGTTCATTATCTGCGTCATCTTCAGCTTGGTCATGGGAACGGGTAACACTTTGCCCTCGGTTTTAGCCGTGGCCATCTTCACTTTGGGCATCATGTACCAAATGATGTACGAATACCTCGAAACGCTGAATATGCGCCCCTTTGAATCGATGCGCGCCTGCGGGGCGAACAACCTTCAGTCGGTTTCTCTTGGCCTTCACCCTGAGGTCAAGCCGATGTTCTTCGCTTATTCAATCTACGCGCTTGAAATCAATATCCGAGCCTCTGTTGTTTTGAGCTACGTCGGCATCACCTCAACTTACATGAATTCTTTGCAGATATTCATCGAAAACGCTTGGTATGACTATGTCGGCGCGATGCTCGTGCCTTTGTTTGTGGTCGTAGCCAGCTTGCAATTCATCTCCAACGCTTTGGTGAGGAAACTAAGATGAGCAGCAACAAGAACGAGAAAAATAGAAATCCCTTTAGGAAAGCGGCTTATTTCTTCACCGCCGACACCAAAGGGATGACCCATTATGACGATCCTATTTCCGCCTATGCGGCACGTCCGAAGATGTGGATTGTGAATGTGTTCTTCATCCTCATTTTCGTAGCCGTTTGCATCTATATGTGCGACCAAATCGGCATCCTCCACGCCTTCGATCGCCCTATCAACTGGAACGTAGTCGGTGAGAGGCTGGCCTTTTTCTTCAGCCCTAATTGGGAATACTTCTTCGGATATGGGAGCTATGCCTTCACCGAAGGCGTTATCCACGGCTGCCTTGTTACTTTGGGCATTACCGTCATCGGCACTTTGGTGGGATTCTTACTTTCGATTCCCTTTGGTTTCTTCGCTAGCCACCGTCTTTTTGGCAGATGGGCCTATATCACCGAATTCCTGCTCATTCTCATCCGCACCTTCCCCGAGCTTCTTCTGGCGTTGTTCTTCGTTTCCCTCTCCGGATATACCTGGCTGACCGCCATCCTCTGTCTTTCCATTCATTCCATCGGCATGATCGGGAAACTATATTCGGATCAGCTCGATGAGAACGATCTCGAGGCTCTTGAGGCGCTGGACGCCCAAGGCGCGGGGCCTTTGCAGCGCATTGTCCTCGCCGTCGTTCCTGAGGTTAAGCCCTCTTTCCTCAGCGTTGGTTTATACCGTTTCGACATCAATTTGCGCACCGCGACGACTTTGGGCTTGGTCCTTCAAACCAGCGCAGGCATTGGCTATTCGATTCTTCTTGACCTCTCCAAAAACAACTATTCCAACCTTGGGGCGGACACTTTGGGGATTATCATCATGATCGTCGCCGTCGATTTGTTCTCTAGTTATCTGAGAAAGAAACTTGTCTGAACTATGCACACTTTGATTTTGATGGCGGGCATCCCTGGCTCTGGGAAATCGACGTGGTGTCGGAATTACCAACAAGAACATCCAAACGTTCATATCGTCGATACCGATGAAACGAGAAAGAAAATAACGGGGTCGTACCTTGTTTTTCCGGAGAAAATGGAGACGATTTTCGATGCGATGATAGAGGAGACGAATTCTATTTTCGCCCAATACAAAGACGAGGAAGCTACCGTGATTGAGGATTCGATATTCCTCGACGATTATCGCCGCAAATACTACATGGATCGCATAAAAGGCTATGACCGCGCCATTCTTTTCATGGTGAAAATGCACGATTATTCGCTTTGCTACAAACAGAACAAAATGCGGCAGAAGGACAAGTGGGTCCCGGATAAGGTTATCGATCACATGATCGAGATTTACGAAGACCCCTCTGCTGAAGTCAGAGCCTATTTCGACGAAGTCAAAGTCGAGTGGTGGAATTGAATCGTAATAAACGTGATAAAAGTAACTGCGTTTAGTTTGTTCTTGGTTTGCTACCGCGCCCTTTTCCCGACCTTTGGGCTCAATTCGGGTGTCCTTAAGGACAAAGACGAGGTTTTGCCGATATGGCGGTTTGCAATAGCACCCCTTTTGGCGTTATATTACAGCCAGTTATGAACCTGCCCACTTTTTTGGAACGGACAATGCGACAGGAGGACTATCTTTTATGACGAAGCGCTCATTGGCTTTTTTCGCCGTCTTAGCCCTTTTTGGCATTGGCTCCGCCGCCGTTAGTCAGTCGAACGCCTTCTCTGTTTCCGCCGAAGGCGAATCTTCACGTTTCGAAGGGGAAACCGAAGTTGACCGGTCTGAACTGGCTTTCACCCTCACCGGCTCTTCCATCACCGGCACCGCCCAAAGCTTTTCCTTGAGCATGCAGTCGGTCAAAATCGAAGCTTGGAACAACGGGAACCGTTATAACGACGTCTTCTCCACAATCGAGGATGAGACCTTCGTCGATGTCACAACCGCTAAAGACGCGGCCAACGCGGCTTATGAGAAAGCCCAGGCTGAGGGAACCGAATACGCTCCGGCGGAATTCAATGCGTCTGTGTTCAATGTTTCGTATAAAAAGAATTCCACAATCGTTTTGCCCCAGCACATCAATTACGGTTCCGATCCGGTGTATTTCCGCCTCAACCTTTCTAGCATCGGCACCGAGGCTTGCTTCGACTACAAAAAGAACCAGGTCAGCTATGCCGGCATTTCCACAATCATCATTCCCGAAGGCTATGAGACCATTCACGCGGATGCCTTCACCGGAGCCAAAGAAGCGGGCGTGACCATCAAAGTCGCCGCCGAGGCGGATTTGGCGGGCTGGGAAGAAGGATGGACCGACGCCGATGTTCAATATGGCTATGAATTGACCTCCAGCGAGGCCAAACAATTGGACGTCAATACCACCGGATCCACCTCCTTTGGCGAATCCAAGGACTTCTTCGTTGGCTATTTCGATGCTGAGGACGAGACAAAAAACAAGCCCCTCGTCATGGAATATTCCCTTCTCAACGAAGATAACAGCAAGGCTTCCGACGTCCTCTATTACGAAATTCCGTTGAACGCCACCCAAGTCAATTACGACGCCGTCGGATCCACCGCCGGCAAGGGGAAAGATGATAGAAGCATCGATGTCGAAATCCCTTCCGGCACCCACATCGATGAGGACAGCATCGTCTTCCACAACATCTACCGCCTCGTTAAAGACGACGCGGGAGGAGTTGTCCCCGATTGGGAATCCGGAGCCTTCAAAGCCACCCCGACCCGCTCCTACAGCAAAGTTTCCCACATCGAGGATTTCATCTCCGTTAAATCCGGGTTCGCTGCTCACATCGGAAACTATTCCCGTTTCTCCATCTCCATCGATCCGAATTACGAAATCTTCAAAACCCTCAATCCTTCTTCCTACGAATCCAACAAGACGAACATCGAAAACGGAACCCTCCGTATCCGCATCCTCTTCTCTTCTTTGGCTAGTGCAAAATACCGCGTCGTATATAAAGACGCCAACGGGCAAGAGGCGACCAAGACCGTCTCGGTGCAGACGCCCATCAGCGTCACTGAGGTTGAAGGCGGCAAAACGATGGGGTTCTTGATCAAGAACTCCGATGTTGCTTCCGATTTCTCCAGTGACAAAGTCGTTTCGCTTCAGCTTTGCGGCTTCTATCTCCAGACGGACTTGTTCAACCCCGTCAAGAACACGATCACCAGCAATTCCAAAAAGTCGGTTCGCTTCGCTTCTCTTGAACTGCTCCCCGATGGCATCGGCGGCGTGAAAAACGTTAGCGTCGGGGCCTATCTAGGCATCAGCTACGCCGTCTATGCGTTGCTATTCATCGCCGGATCCATCGGATATTGGGCCTACTGCAAGAAGAAATACCGCAATGACGAATTCCGCAGGGTCAACAATAAGAAGTTCTTCCTCGCCTGCCTCCGCAATTTCCTAGGCTATGCCCTCATCCTCTCTTCCATCCTATTTATCATCGCGCGTTGGGGCTTGTTCAATGATTCGGTCGTTGTCTATAACCCCTTGGACGTTTGGGTCATTGTCTTCACGATCGCCGGAGCGATATTCCTTGGCTTCGCGATAAAAGAATTCGTCGTCTCCATAAAGAAAACGATGGAGAGGAAAAAGAAAGAAAAATTGCATTTGGACGCTGACACCGTCGACGACGGAACCAAATAAAGAAGGAGAACGAACATGGAAATCCGCATCAAAGATCTCACCAAAATATTCCCTGGGGATGCTAAAAAGGGAATCCGCGACACTATCGCCGTCAAGGACATGTCCTTCGTCGTCCCCGACGGGAAGCTCGTCGGTTTGCTCGGGCCTAGCGGCTGTGGCAAATCCACGACCCTTTATATGATCTCCGGCCTTCAGGTTCCTTCCTCTGGCGAAGTCTGGTTCGGCGATCAGGAAGTTACCAACCTCTCCCCTGAGAAGCGCGGCATCGGGCTTGTTTTCCAAAACTACGCCCTCTACCCGCACATGACGATCTACAAAAACATCGAGTTCCCTTTGACGAACCTCAAAGTCGAGGTTCCCTTGGAGACCTTCTTCGATTACAAACTTTCTTATTCCTATGAAAAGAAGGAAGACGACATCGTCGCCGGAATCGTCAAATCCACCCAAAGCCTTTGCCAGAAACTTGGCCTAGGGAAGAAGAATTACGTTGTCGAGGCAAAAGAGGGCAACCCGTTGGTTGTCGAGGTGACCTTAAAGGCGGTCGCTCCTAGCGTCGCATCCGCTTTCAAAAAGCATTTCCCTTCGATCATCCCCGCTACGCTGTCTAACGAAGAAAGCACGCAGGTTTCCGATCCTTTGTTTGACTCCACCGTCCGCGCAAGCGTTTTGAAGCCTTCTGCTCACGAGATTCTTCGCGTTTCCATCAAAGGGAAACTTGGCAGGGACTTCTCCACTTCCCACATCGATGATTGCATCACCGCCTTCAAAGACGCCTCTAAAGCCTATGGCAAGGTCGTCAACGCGGCCATTGCCAAAACCAGCGAAGGTTATGAGCTCATGGCTAACATGAGCGGCGTAAAGCGTGATAATCTCGATGCCTTATCTTCTAAAATCGGCGCTTCTTTCTCCTATCCTGGCGGAGTGTCCTATTCCATTTCCGAAGTCAAAGACTCCCTGTTCCAGAAGCAGCTCAAATCCGCTCTTAAAGCCAAGAAAGTCGCTTATAGCGATTTCAAGCTCTATTTCGACAAGAAGAACACCAAAGTCTTCTTCAAACTCAAGAAAATCAGCAAAGAAGCCGCCCAAACCATTCTTGACGAGCTTTCCACCACCCTTGGTCTTGGCGAGCTTGAAGTCGTGACCGTCCAAGCCATCGCCCACCGTTCTTTGACCAAAGAGGAGAGGCGCGACATCGTTTATGATGCCGCAAAACTCGTCCAGGTTGACGAATATCTCCAACGCAAACCCAACCAGCTCTCTGGTGGACAGCAGCAGAGGGTCGCCATCGCCAGGGCCTTGGTCAAGAAGCCGAGAGTCTTGCTCCTTGACGAGCCTTTGTCCAATCTCGATGCCCGTTTGCGTTTGCAAACCCGTGAGGAAATCCGCCGCATCCAACAAGAGACCGGCATCACCACCGTCTTCGTCACTCACGACCAGGAAGAGGCCATGTCCATCTGCGATCAGATCGTCGTCATGAAATACGGCGTCATGCAGCAAATGGATGCCCCGCAGACCGTTTATAACGATCCCGCCAACCTCTTCGTCGCGCAGTTCTTGGGCAACCCCCCGATCAACGTCTTCGAAGGAAGAATCGAAGAAGACAAAGTCTATATCGGAGAAGAAAAGGTCATGGACCTCCCCTCCAAGATGGATTCCAAACCTGTTTACATCGCCGTCAGGCCCGAGGGTTTCGCAATTGCCTCCAAAGGCGAAAACAACGCCGTTTCCGCCTCGATTGAGCAAATCCAGGTTCTCGGCCGTGACATTTCTTTGGTCGCCCATAATCCTTCCTGCACCAAACCCACCTTCAAAGTCATCATCTCCAGCGAGCAGATGCAGCAGGGGAAAGACGTCAAGCTGACCCTAAAAGCCAACAAGACATACATCTTTGACCACGACACGGAAGAAAGGATCCGTTTCTAAGGAGGGCTTTATGCTGTTTAAGAAGAAAGCAAAAGCTCCTGAACAATCTTCCAGCATGGCCGCTCAAGAGCTTTTCGCCGAAGAAAGGCCAAGCTATCAAGAAGGCTATGACGCGGAAAACGGGACGGTTGTCCGCTTGGTTTCACGCCACCCGTCCAAAAAAGCCTATCAAACCCGCGGGATTGAGGACATCGGCGCCTCCAACAACTGGAAAGGCTGGCTGTATTTGGCCCCGGTCATCGTTCTGGTCGCCATCTTCCTCATCTACCCGTTAATCAACACCATCTTCATCGCCTTTACCGGCAATTACGAATACGCGACGGGGAAATTCGATTATCTGACGTTTGAGAATTTCGCCTATATCTTCGGTTTGACCAGCAACGCCGCAGGCGGCACGGAATACAACTTCGTCCGCTACGCTTTGCCCAATACCTTCCTTTTGGTCATCATCACCGTTCCGGTATCGATTTTCTTGGCCTTGATCATCTCCGTGGCCTTGAATTCGATCCCATGGTTCAAGAAATTCTTACAGACGCTGTTCTTCCTCCCTTACGTCACCAACGCCATCGCCGTCGGTATGGTCTTCTCCGTTATCTTCGACGAGAAGGGCGTCATCAATTACATTTTCAACACGACGACGACCTGGATTTATGGCGCAAATCCCCAAATCGCCATGATTCCTCTTTGCCTCTACATCGTCTGGGGCAGCATTCCTTATAAGATTCTCATCTTCCTCTCGGGCTTGCAGGGTATCGACAAGCAGTATTACCAGGCTGCGATGATCGATAGCACCCCGCACTGGAAAGTCCTTTGGCGTATCACTGTCCCCCTTCTTTCCCCACAGATCCTCTACATCATGATCACTTCCTTCATCGGATCGTTTAAGGAATACACGCACATCGTCGGCTTGTTCAATGGCCCCGGTACGTTAGGCACCAGCGGCGATCCCAACATGGAGACCATCGTCTATTACATCTACGAGAACCTCTCCACCCATACTTCTTACGCCGCGGCCGCGGCCGTGTTCTTGTTCGTCATCATCCTCATCTTCACCGCCCTGCAGTTCTGGGCGTCGAAGAAGAGAGTCCATTATTGAGGAGGGTAGGTCATGAAAGAGCAAATTAAAACATACCCGGATTTCAAGAAAGTCCGCGTGAATGACAACCTCACCCTTTCCCTTGGCGAAGCCGGAAAAACCGTCGATGCGATAAAAAGGACCGAAAAGGTATCCAAAATCGTGATGACCACCTTGACCTATATCTTCATCTTGGTCTTGGCCGTCATCGTCGTCTTCCCCTTCTATTGGATGATCATCACCTCGCTTAAACAAAACGAGGAAATCCGCGGAGCCACCCAGACCTTCTTCCCCTCCATCGTCATGTGGAGCAACTACGTCCACGTCTTCCAAGTCTTTGATTTCGGGACCTATATGTGGAACACCATCGTCGTCGCCTTCTTCTCAACCCTTGGCACGCTGCTTACCACCATCCTCGCCGCCTTCGCCTTCGCTAGGCTCAAGTTCAAAGGACGCGATGCGGTGTTCGCCATTTTCCTCATGACCATGATGATCCCTGGCGAAATGATGGTCATCTCCAACTACATCACCGTCGCTAGCTTTGGCTGGGTCGGTCAGACGCAGACTCTTTACGAAGCCTATTTGGCGATGATCGTTCCGTTTATCATCTCCGTCTTCTACATCTACTTGCTCCGTCAGAACTTCAAGCAGATCCCCAATGAGCTCTACCTCGCGGCGAAAGTCGACGGGAAAAGCGACTGGTCCTTCCTTTGGAGGGTCATGGTCCCCCTTGCCGCCCCGACGCTTATTTCCATTACCATTCTCAAGTTCATGGGCACTTGGAACTCCTACGTCTGGCCCAACTTGGTCACACAGTCCCGCGATTACCGCTTGATCTCCAATGGTCTGCGTTCCTCCACCTTCGTCGACGTCGACCTCGGCTTGACCGATTATGGTTATCAGATGGCCGCGACGGTCCTCGTCACCGTGCCGCTGTTCCTATTGTTCATCTTCTTCAGGAAATACATCATGAAAGGTGTAGGCCGCGCCGGCATTAAAGGGTAGAATAATTAAGGTTTTAAGATTCTTAAGAATCTTGGATACAAAAACGAAAGGAAAAATTATGAAAAAATCGATCTATGTGTATTCGATGGCCGCATTGCTTGCTTTGACGGGATGCTCTAATGGCGGGGGAACCCCTGCTAGCTCCAACACTGACGCGACACCCTCAAGTTCCTCATCCGATGCTTCCGGCTCCTCCGAAAGCGGTACTGGCATCATCAAGGAAGCTACTGAGATCACCTTGACCGCGACTCTCTCCTACACCGATCAGATCGAATCCTTCATCGAGAGCTTCAAGAAGATCGAACCCAACGTCACCGTCACCTATTCAAAGGAATCCACTGGCTACGATGGGCTCAAGGACAAGATCGTCGAAGGCATCGCCGTCAACAACTACGCTGACATGGCCGTCCTTTATCCCGACGCCATCGGCACCCTCATCAATTACAACGTCGTCACCCCGCTCGATGATTACATGGGCAACGCCGAATACGGCTTCACCGAAGATGACATCGATGACATCGTTCCCGCTTACCTCGAAGAAGGAAAGAAATATTCCGTCCCGGGGACCTATTCGCTTCCTTTCTGCAAATCCACCGAAGCCATGTTCTACAACAAAGGCATCCTCGTTGGCCTTGATCTCTCCAAACAAGACGCCACCATCAACGACGGCAAAGCCTTGAGCGAAGAATATCTCAACAACCTGACCTGGGATGAGCTCTTCGATAAGCTCTGCCCCGCTTTGATGGCTTATAACGACGCCGCTGATGACGATCACAAGATCCTCAAAGACAACGCCACCTATTCCAAAGCCATCCTTGGCTATGATTCCGACGACAACCTCTTCATCACCCTTGCTGAGCAATATGGCTATGGCTTCACTGATGTTGACTCCGTCACCGGCGAAGGCAAACTCCTCTTCAACGTCGATGACATCGATTCCGATGGCGATGGCGTCAATGACACCAACGGCATGAAGCAACTCCTCAAGAAGTTCAAATCCGCCTACGACAAGGGCTACCTCATCACCAAAGGTTCCAGCAACGGAGGCAACTACACCAATTATTCCTTCACTGCCGGATCTGCCCTCTTCTCCATCGGTTCCACCGGCGGAACCAAGTACCAGCAGGAAGACACTTTGGATACCGGCGTCGCCAACATTCCTCAGGCCCCTGAGGGCGATGGCCACAAATCCGCCGTCATCTCCCAAGGCCCCTCCATCTGCTTGCTCAACCACAAAGACGAAAACAAGAGCCTTGCCTCTTGGCTCTTCTACAAGCACATGATCACTTCCGCCAATTCCTTGAAGTGGTCCCTCGACACCGACTATTCTCCTATCCGCTACAGCTCCATGGAGAGCAACGAATACCTTGATGCCTCTTCTGAGGATGGAACCGAGCTTTATAGCCTCGACCGCCTCAAAGCCAGGGTCCGCACCTACGTCGCCTCTAACGACGTCAGCAGCGCCCTCTATACCTCCCCGGTCTTCAAAGGCTCTGATTCCGCCAGAACCCAAGTCGGATCTCTCATCACCACTTTGTTGATGGCCGATTCGAGCAGCTTCAACGACGCATTCATCAATTCTGAATTCGCCAAAGCCGAGAACACCATCAAGACCAAGATGTAATTTAGCCGCCAACGCTAGAAGGAGATTGTTATGAAACCCATCACCAAATTAATCCTCGCCGCTTCCCCGGCGATTATCGCGCTAAGCGCCTGCGCCTCCGGAGGGGGGAGTGGGGCTTCTGACTCTTCTTCTAGCGACGGTTCTTCTAGCGGCATTTCCGTCAAGTCCGTCACCGTCGAGTTCTGGCATACGTTTGGCCAGAAAGTCCAAGACGGTATCGACGCCAAAGCCGCGGAATTCCGCAAAATCATCAAAGAAAAGCAAGGCGTTGACGTCACCATCAACGCCAGCTACCAAGGCGCCTACAATGATATCCTTGGGAAAATACAGAGCGGCTTGGCCATCGGGAACACCCCGACCATGGCCATCGCCTATCCTGACCACGTTGCCAATTACCTCGATGTTTCCAGCGGTTCGTTAGTCTATAACCTTGATAATTACATCAACGATTCTGAAATCGGCTTCGGGAAGCAAGATTATCTTGGCGACTATTCCGGGAACACCGTCTACGACCAAGATGATTTCGTTGAATCCTTCCTCGACGAGGGCACGCATTACGCCAAAGAGGGGACCTATTCCCTCCCTTTGATGAAATCCTCCGAAGTCATGTTCTATAACAAACAGGCTGTCGCCAACGCCTTCAAACTCTACAAGCCGGAAGTTCTTTCCGAAGACCAAAGAGATGAATTCCTCGCCAACATGTCTTGGAGCGAATTGATCGAGCTTTGCAAGGTCGCGAAAGAAAACAAGGACAAGGTCCTCTCCACCATGGAGAATCCCTTGTTCTACGATAGCGACGCTAATTTCATCATTTCCAAGATGTATCAAGAGAACATCCCCTTCTCTAGCATCTCCTCCTCTGGAACCGGTTCGATCGATTTCGAGACCGGCGAGGCCAGGACCAAGACCGAAAAGCTCCTCAACGATTTCAAGGCCCTAAGGGATGAGGGCATTCTCACCACCAAAGGCATCACGGGTACCTATGGCTCGGATGACTTCACCTCCGGCAAATGCCTCTTCGAGGTCGGCTCTAGCGGCGGAACTGGATATGCGATGCCTGATGGCGCAGCCTTCGACGTCGGCATCGTCAAGGTCCCCGCCTCCAACGACAATCCTCTTTATGTCTCTCAGGGCCCGACCCTTACCTTCCTTAAGTCCACGACCATTTCCAATGAGGAAAACGATCTTAGGATGCGTTATGCTTGGCAGTTTGCCAAATTCCTCACCAACCCGGACGCCAACGATTATCTTTGCGTCTATGGTTCGGAGGGATATCTCCCTGTGCGTTATAGCGCCTATGAGACCAGCGCTTATCTCCAATTCCTTGAAGAAGGGGAGATTTACGCCGATTCCGCCAAGGTTTTGATCAATGACATCGATGGCCATTACCTCAATACCGATGTCTTCGTCGGATCGGCGGAGCTCCGCACCGCAATCGGCTCCGCGCTCACCCAAACCCTATTGGGCACCAAGACCGCTACGGCGGCTCTTGACGATGCTATCTCCGTCGCTAAGACTGCACTTAAATGAGGATTGTTAAAATGAAGAAAAAGCCATTATTGTTTATTCTTGCTAGCGCCGCGTTATTTTCCCTCGCCTCCTGCGCTTCTAACGGAGGAGGGGATGTTTCCTCTAGCGAGGTCCCCGCTTCTTCAAGCGCGACCTCTTCCTCTGCGAGTGATTTCATCGATTACGCCGGAAACGGCACCGTCACCCTTTCCTTGGATTACAAGGATAAGAATTTCTGGACCGACGGGGTTGAACAGGTCAGCTTATACAGCACCATCGATGGCGACACCGCCCACTTCACCACCAAAGAAAAGAACTCCAAAGGCGACACCGTCCTCAAATCCCGTTTCTACGGTATCGATACCCCCGAATCCACCGGCAAAGTCCAGCCTTGGGGCAAACCGGCTTCCATTTACACCTCGTCTATTCTAGAAAAAGCCAACGAGAACGGTACCATCGTTGTTTCTTCCCCGTCTAAGGAATACGGCGCTCCTTCTCCTGATTCCACGGGTTCGCGGTACGTTTCCTTGATTTGGGTCAACGAGACCGTCAAAAACGCCCCAAAAGAGTCGCTCAAACTTTTGAACCTCATGATCGTTCAAGACGGCTATTCTTGGGTCAAAAACGTTTCCGATTTCCCTGAATATACCGAAACCTTCTATGCCGCCGAGACTCAGGCGAAGAATTTGGGGCTTCATTTGTTTGGGACCGAGGATGATCCTTATTACAATTACGGATCTTATACGAACGTTTCCTTGCTCGATTTGAAAACCGAGATGGTCGCTTCCATTAAAGATTCCAGTCACAAAAACGCCTACGACAACGCCAAAGTCACCGTTCAAGGCACCGTCGCGGGATATTCCAACCACATTCTCTACATCCAGGATTATTGCTCTTACGTCGATGACGAGGGCAAACCCCTTTATTACAACGACAAAGGCGAATCGATCTACGATGCCCAAATCAAAGCCGGTATCCTTGGCGAATACGCAGGTATCAACATCTTCGTTGGCATGTCCGCGATTCCTTCCAAATACACGAAGGTCAACACTTATATCCAAGTCTCCGCTTTGGCTTCCGACAGCAAATTCGGCTTCCAATTGACCGATGCGACCTTCCCCACCCTCTCCTATGACGAGAATGACGCCCAGGTCCTCATCAAGGCCGAGAACAACACGGAAGAACATCAGCTCCACACCTTTGAATACACTTCCGCGGAAGTGAACCAGCTTATCGCCGATCAGAATTTCGAATCCTTGAATTGCTTCGTCAAAGTCTCCGACGCGGTTACGGTCACCGGCGGTTATGATTCCGACGGATCGGTCACCCTTTACACGGGCGAGGATTCCTCTTCCTTCTCCGTCTATTTCGGTTTCGCTTATCAGCCCGATCCCGATGATACGATCGTAAAATGGACGACTTATGAGAAATTCGTCGACAAATCCTTCTATTTCTCCGGTGTCTTCGGATTGCACGAAAGCACTTCCGGCACCAAGCATTTCAACATCTATCCTTCCAAATCGACCGATGTGGTCTACAACAAAGAGGCGTAAATGATGTATTGCCCCCATTGCGCGAAAAAAATAAACGAAAGCAAGATCGAGGCTAAGCAGTCCTCTTTCGACCCCAATGTCGAAATCAAGGAAGGCGCTGACGTTTCCTATGTTTGCCCCCGCTGCGGTCATCTCATCCATGGGAATTTGGATGAGAAGGAGGTCAAGTCTCTTTCTCAAGCCGCCCACGCCCAGATCCAAAGGGCGAGGAATAATTTCGCTTCCGGAATGGGCATGGTCTCCATCGGGGCCATCGCTTTGATTCTGTCCATCCTCTTCTTCTTCCTCGCGAAGAAGCCGACGAACCAATACCAATTGGTCGTCGATTGCGCGGAGTTCTACGTCTTCGTGGTTCTCCTTGCCGCTTCGGTTATTCTCCTTGCCGTGGGAGGGAGTTTCGTTGGCATTGGCATCGTCAAGAAACAACGCAATTCCCGCCTACTCAAGGATATTAACAACCGGACCTTCGTTCAGTAAGTCCGGATATATCGTCGCTTAGCTATTTTGGGAACAGGAGGAATTTATGAAAAAATCGTTTATCCCATTAACCGCTTTGGCTTTGCTTGCCCTCGTTTCTTGCGGCGGCAACAACAACCAGAATTCGGACGTCACTTCGTCTGATTCCACTTCTGACAGCGTCGTTTCCAGCGAAGACGTCGTCAATTCGATCACCATCACCAACAAGGAAGAATTGACCGCCAGCTGGCCGCTAGGCTCTGCTGACCGCACCGTCAACATCACCGTCGATCCCGCCGGCAACGTCAACGCCCTCATTAGCTCTGGCAAAATCACCGTCACCTCTTCCGATTCCACCGTCGTGGCCGTCGTTGGCCGTGTCCTCCAAGCCAAAGCAGGCGGTAGCGCGACCATCACCGTCGCCTATGGCAGCAAGACCGATTCCGTCGACATCACCGTCACCGGTGAACAGACCGCGATCGATCTCTACGGCACCGTCCACGCCGGCACCTTGGCCGACCCTTTGGACAATGCCGACGCTCTTAAGGTCGCCGAAGCCACCGGCGAGACCGAGACTGAAAAGTATTTCTACGTTTCCGGCACCGTTGATAGCTTCAGGGATGCTCCTTCTAGCTATGGCAACGTTTCCTATTATTTGACCAAGGGCGCAAGCGACGCCAAATCCTTCCTCGTCTACCGCGCCGTTTTGGACAAAGACACCTTCGGCACCACCAAGGTGACCGAGGACGACATCTGGATCGGCGCCGAGGTCGTTGCCAAAGTCAAAATCGTCAACTACAACAGCAACACCCCTGAAACCAGCTCTGGCGGAACCATCGTCTCCGTTAAGGGCACCAAACCCGTGATTGAGACCATCGATGCGACCGTCGAGGAGGCCTTAGCCGCTGCCAAAGCCCTTGGCGACAACAAGACCAGCACCAACAAATACGCCGTCACCGGCTATATCGTCGCTACCGACGCCAAAGGTTTCTTCCTCAGCGACACCAAAGGCGAAATCACTGCCACCAACGACAATTTCTATGTCTACAACTATTCTGGTGACAATGCCGCCAAGTGCACTCTGAACGCGAAGATCAAAGTCACCGCCTATCTCCAGCATTACGTTTCCTCTTCCGATGCCACCAAGTACAACTACCAAACCACCAGCATTGCCTCCGTTGAGATCCTCGAAGAGGGCGATGCTCCCGTCACCGCGACTGAGATCGATGTCGCTAAGGCCATCGAACTCGCTAACGCCCTCGGTGATGGCGTCACCGATACCACCAAATACGCCGTCACCGGCTATGTTGTTGCGGTCACTTATGAATATGACTCCACCAACAAGAATATGACCTACACCTTGGGCGCCACCGCCGATGCCACCGAGACCTTAACGGTTTATAAGACCTCTTTGGCCGATGGCACCGCCTCCACCTCCGTTGTTGCAGGGGCCAAAGTCAAAGTCACCGGCTACCTTTGCAAGTTCGTGAAGAGCGAAACCACGACCCTCGAAGTCGTCAGCGGAAGCACTGAAGTCGTTAGTGATTCAACCGATCCCGATGAGGATTTCACCGTCACTCCTGCCACCGTCGCTCAGGCTGCTGCCACCGATGGAGGGCTTACCGGAAAAACTCTCTATCGCATCACCGGCATCATCGAAAGCTTGAAGGGCGATGTCTACGGCAATGCCTATTTGACCGACCCCGAAACCGGAAAATCGGTTCAAATCTATGGCTTGACCGGCACCGATGACAACAAATGTTTCGATTCTTCCGCTTCTAGCGACAGCAAATTCTTCAATAACCCCAAAGACGCCCAGACCTCTCTTGCCGATGTCAAGAACGGCGAAGAAGTTACTGTCCGCGTCGGATGGTGTGTCTTTAATACAAAAACCGAGATCTTCGGCGTCCTTGAGAGCCACAAGGCTTCCGAAAGGACCTATGGCGTTAATCTCAACACTCCTGAGAACGGAACCGTCACCGCTGATAAGGAAACTTACACCTATGGGGAAACCGTCACTTTGACCGTGACCCCGGATGATGGCTATGAGGTCAAGTCCGTTGCCGCGACGACCGCCGCCGGGAACAACATCACCGTCACATCCGGTGAAACCGGTTATACCTTTGCTGCAACCTGCGTCAACAATGTCACCGTCACCTTTGACCTTATTCCTTCAGGCACGGTCAAGACTGTTACTTGGAATTGCGGAGGTGAAGGACCTGCTGCGTCAAGTGAGGACGACACTGAGTTCTCCGCTACTTTTGGAACTCAGTCCGTTAAAATGGGTGGAACTTTGATTAAGGACAACTCTAGCTATTTGATGATGTATTCCAAAAATGGGGATTCCTTCATCTATTCCAAAGATGCGCTCCCTGGATCGATTACTTCAATAACAATTAAGACCAATTCAGGGGCGTCTTCCTCCGCTGAGTATTTGGCTTCCGTTGGCTCTGCCTCTTTATCGACCGTCAACAAGACTGGGGCCGTTAATGTTGCTGCCAAAACTGAATATACCTTCAACTTCGATGTCGAGGGCGCGAAGTATTTCCAAGTTACTTCTGCTTCTTCCAAATACAACGGCCAGCTTGTGTCTATTACCATCACTTACGACACCGCCAAATAAGCTTGTTAAATCAATGAGCTTCCGGCCGTCCCGAAAGGGGCGGCCTTTTCCTTTTTATCGATTGCCTTATGCGGTAAGATTTCTACGCGATGGAAGAAGAAGTCAAAAAAGAGGAAATTAGGATATATCCCCTTTCGAAAGGAAAGAGGTTTGTCGCCTTCCTAGCGGATTTCTTTTTGACGTTTATTATCTCTTTCGCCTTTTTCCATTTGGCCATTTATCCGCTTTTGTCTTATTCCTTGAACCTTTATGGCGAGCAAGAAACTTGCCAGGTAGCCCAAAAGGAAAGGGATGGGGTTCTCTATGGGAACTCTTTGCTTTTTTGTGAAGAAGGGAAAAGCGACAAAGATCCATCCTATTTCACGGCAAATCTTGAATATACCTGCAAATCCTACGTTTCTTCCTTGGTGAAAAATGATTCAACTTATGATGTATTTCATCATTATTTCGTAGATTTAAAGCAAAAAGAAAGCGAATACGCGGATTGGATAAAGACTAAGGACACCGTGACCCGGTTCTTTTCTTATTCCCCTTCGGTGGTCTTGTTGCCGAAATACGTCGAGGAGTTTGCCCCCATTTTCGAAGAAGGGAATGCCCCATCAAAACAAGGGGAGGAGGATTACTCACGTTTTCAAAAGGAATTCTTCTTGCCTTGCTATTCCTCTATGCTTCAAGACATCCTTCAAAACGATCTTTCCTATCAAGGGGTTTCCTACAATCAAAAGCAAGCGGTGGTCAGCGCGTTCTCTAGTAAAGCCAACGCGATTATCGTTAGCTCCGTGGCTATTTCTTACGTTGTCGGCGTCTCCGTCGTTTATCTCATCGCTCCTTTGCTTTCTAAAACCCGCAAAACTTTAGGAATGCTGTTTTTAAGAAGAGAAAGAGTCAATGAAGCCAAACTGATGCCATTGAGGAAAAGGGATTTGATTTTGCCTTATCTTTACGCCTATTTCGTTAATGCGGGGCTCTTATTCCTTTTGCCCTGGCCCATCGTTTCCTTCAATGAATTGTTCTCCTTGCCAGGACTATGGATTCTTTCATTGATCTCGATCTTTTTCGACCTGATCTCGCTTATCTTCTTGCTTTTCGATAAGCTCGATCGAACCTTATCTGATAAGATGACGATGTCGGTGATGCTAGAGGAAGAGGAGATGGATGCGATTTATAGAGCGAAAGGGTATGGGAAATAAACATGGCTTATTCATCACATTACGACATCCATTATTCCTATCCTAAGTTCCATAGAAGGGTTTTCGCCAACCTGATTGATTTCCTTCTCTTCGCTTTTGTCTTTTTCGCCCTGTTTTTAGGCAGCAGGGCCGCGGTGACGAACATGCCGGGGTATGTTGAAAAAGACAACACGCTTTTAGCCATCCGCAGCGAATCCGGTTTATACCGCGTCGACGGGAAGAAATCGACGGATATTGTTTCTTATCTTGGTGATGAGTCCAACAATTACACCGCTTATCAGAAGATGATGCTCTCCTCCCAAACAATCGACAAATTCATCGCATACGTGGGCGAAAAAACCTCCATCGAAGAGGCGAACAAAATCCAATCCGATTACGATGCCTATAGGCTCGATGCGAATCTGAATTATGATGGGGTCGCTTATTTCGTCAAATCCGAAGCCGGGGAGATAACACGCAACAAAGAATGCAAAGCCAATAACGAGGCCTATTTCTCAAACGCTTACGCCCCTTATATCGATAAGCAATGCCAAGGCTATTTGGTTACATTGATCCCCGAGTGCCTGGAGATTTTGAAATTTGAGGCCTACATGCTCTTCTTTTTGGAGATTCCCATCGCTTTCTTGCTTTCTGGCATCCTTGTCTATTTGCTCCCGCCCATCTTCTTCAAGAAAGGAAGGATGACTTTAGGCAAGGCGATGTATCAAATCGCTTTGGTGGATTCCCGCCTTCTTTCTTGCACCTTTCCCCGCTTTTTCGCTAGATGGGCCATTTTCTTCTTTGGCGAACTTTGCTTGTCTTTATTCACGTTTGGGATACCGTGCATCATCTCTTTCTCCATGATGGTCTTCTCCAAAGGAAAACAAGGCTTCCCGGATTATCTATTAGGAACTTTTGAAGTGGACGCTAGCCACGATAAAATCTATTCCAATTACGAGGAAATCTCCCTTGAAGGGGTGGATGGGGACAAAAAACCGATCGATTTCAAGGCTACCTACGAGGATTAACGGCATTCGCAAGTCTTATTTTAAAAATATTGTTGCCCCGTCGCCGATTGGGTAATAGAATACTCAAGCGCGCAAACGCGTATGGACCGTTAGCTCAGTTGGTAGAGCAGCTGACTCTTAATCAGCGGGTCGCGGGTTCGAGTCCCTCACGGTCCACCAAAACGATAGTATAGCTTGATATGAAAATATCAGGCTTTTTTAATGATTTAAAGGGAACATGATAGTGTAAGTGTTCAACTTCCTTTAGCTCCACCAAAAGACAAGGAGACGAACACCAGTATTATAGGAACGTATTATGTACCTGGTTACTTCGTTGTAAGGGCACAAATGAGTGTCCGTAATAGAATTAAGGAAGAGTAGCGAAAGCTGCTTTTTTCTTTTTAGCACAAATGTGTCCAATAAAACATCACAAATGTGTCCAATAAAACATCACAAATCTGTCCAATTGAAATTGGCATAGGTAAATAAGTGCATTAAAATAATGATGGTGATGATTATGGTAAATTATAGAAAAAGAATTGCAGATT
>CAVGXP010000067.1:0-28771 GCA_963633165.1 bacterium | reverse complement strand
GATAGTTTTGCTTATCGCTTGATAGATGGGATCAAAAATAAGTCCTTCGTAAATAATGAGATCAACGAGAACGTGGCCAAATGTTTACGCTTGATTTACGGAGAGACTTTTAAAGTTTCGGATTTGCTGGAACGCAAAACGAATTCGTGCAGCTTCAAGGCCGAATCGGGCAAGATGACTTTTCTCTTTGGAAGTTCTTCCGAACAACAAACGCCCATTTGGCCTAGAGAAAGCCAAAAGACCCTCGCCAAACACGAAGAAGAAAAGCAAAGAGTGCTTGAGGCTCTTAAACAGGGGCCATTGACCGTTTTGAAGCTCCAAACGTTTAGCAGTTATGGGAGTCGAGCCTACTTCTTGAAGAAAGTCATTAACCCTTTGGCGGAGGAAGGACTTATCGAGAAAGTCGGCGATAAATATTCGCCCGTTTGCGTTTATCGCATAAAAAAAGCCTAAGAGATCGCTTAGGCTTTAGTTGTCAGTTGCCGTGATAGAGCTTTTTCGTCTCGTAAATTGGATCGCATGTATTGTCTATTCCAAGCTTCCTTAATGTGCCATTGTCCATTTCCGAGAGAATAACCGTGCAATGGGATTGGCAGCCTTTCAGTTTCGGCAGTTGCTCTAGGGCCATTTCCGCCAAAGGGTTCGTGATGGCTGAGATGGATAAAGCGAGCAGTATCTCATCTAAATGAAGTCGAGGATTGTGGCCTCCTAAGGATTTTGTTTTGAGCTCGCAGATAGGCTCTAAGATAGTTTTGGGCAGAAGAGTCACTGAATCGCGAATCCCGGCAAGATGCTTTAAGGCGTTGAGAATCATGGCGCTGTTGCAACGTAGAAGGGGCGAGTTTTTGCCTGAGATGATCGTTCCGTCTTCTAGCTCGATGGATGCGGCTGGTCCTTGAGTCTTGGCGGCTTTGGCTCTAGCGGCTTCGATGACTTTTCTTTCGTCTTCTTTAATGCCGTTATTCTTCATGATCGAATCAATCTTAGCGATTTCAGCGTCGTTACTTTGGCCTTTCCTTCTTTTTACGAGGGCATTCAGATAACGTCTTATGATTTCTTGCTTGGAGGCGTTTTGGCAAACTTCGTCGTCACTTATGCATAAACCCGCCATATTGACGCCCATGTCGGTAGGGGAGCGGTAGGGGGAGGAGCCGGAAATCTTCTCGAAGACCCTGTTGAGGACGGGGAAGATTTCAACGTCACGGTTGTAGTTGACCGTGGAAACCCCATAAGCCTCAAGGTGATAGGGATCAATCATGTTAACATCATCTAAATCCGCGGTCGCGGCTTCGTAGGCGAGGTTAACAGGGTGTTTCAAAGGAAGGTTCCAAATCGGGAAAGTCTCGAATTTGGCATAACCAGATTGGATGCCTCTTTTGTTATCGTGATAGAGCTGGCTTAGGCAAGTCGCCATTTTTCCACTTCCCGGGCCGGGCGCGGTCAAAACGACCAGGGCTCTAGAAGTTTCGATGTAATCGTTTTTTCCTAGTCCCTCGTCAGAGACAATCTTGTCAACATCATAGGGGTAGCCTTCGATCTTGTAGTGACGGTAGGTTTTAACGCCGAGTTTCTGCAAAAGCTTCTCGAAGGCTTTCGCGGACTTTTGGTTTTGGAATTGCGTCAAAACAACAGAGCTAACGTATAAGCCGGACGCCACAAAGGCGTCGATAAGACGCAAAACCTCTTGATCGTAGGTAATTCCTAAATCACCACGTGTTTTGGCTTCTTCGATGGTTTGAGAGTTGATGGCGATAACGATTTCGGCTTCGTCCTTCATTTTAAGAAGTAAACGCAATTTCGAATCCGGCAGGAAGCCTGGAAGGACTCTGCTTGCGTGATAGTCGTCGAAGAGTTTCCCGCCAAACTCGAGATAAAGTTTGCCGCCGAATTTGGCGATCCTTTCATCGATGCGTTCACTTTGCATCGTCAAATATTTGTCGTTGTCGAAGCCGAGTTTCATAAGGGTCCCCTTTGCAGTCTATAACGTTCTTCATTTTACTTTAAAAAAGGGGTAGCCGCCATTCAATTTAAGTTGAGAATTTGTTTTTAGTTGATGAGTTTTAAATCAAAAAAAAGGCCAGTTTAGCTGACCTGTAAGCAGAAGCTTTAAACTCATTCGCCCGAGATCTCAACAATCTCGAATTCGAACCCTTCCTCGAAGTCGTAATCGGGGGAACCACACTTGGGGCAAATCGGCTTAGACAGAACGGGATGATATTCTTCTCCGCATTTTCGACACAGCGCCTTGGCGGGAATGAATTCGATCTCTAATTCAGAGCCCTCAAGCTTGCTTCCTTCGCAGGCGGGAGTCCAGCATTCTTGCATAAAACGCGGCAAAACCCCTGTAATTTCACCGATTTGCACCTTAATTTTAGTAATTTTATTGAGGTGCTCATTTTCCATTATGCCCTCGACGGTATGAACCATCTCCGCGCATAAACCCAGTTCGTGCATCTTTATTTTCCTTCATCCGTCTTGGTGCTTTGCTGCTTTTTGTTGGTGAATCTGATGAGCAAGAACACGGCGATTCCGCCGAGTGCGAATAAGACCGCTCCGACGATGTAATCCCAGGTTTGGATGCTGCCGGCAGTGTATTTAGGATAGATATCGGAGTTGATGAACATCGAAACAAGAGATCCAAGGATCAATCCAAGGATTCCATAGAATGTCGGAACTCTTCTATTCTTCAACAGATAACCCATGGCCTTAGAAGAGGCGATTACGCCTGCGATGGCTCCTAGAACTAGGAGGACCAAAAGGATGATCCCAGAGCCCAATGAAGAGGAGTTATTTGAACTCCAAATGGTCATGGATTGCTCTAACGATGTTGCAGAATTTCCCGCGGGCATATACGTGTATAGAATCGGGTAGTATAGCCCGAGAATCATCAAGGTCATTGATCCGGAAATCCCCGGGATGATGAAAGCGAAAGAAGCCAAGAAACCGGCGATTGGAACGAAGATATACATCCACCATACTCGGTCTTTCAAGAAACTTGCAAGATCGATGTCGCAGAGAGCGGTGACGACCCCTAAGGCGGCCGCTAATAGGAAACAAAAGAGGAAGCACGCGGCGAACAAGGCTTTTTGCTTTGCGTCATCTCCTTTTTTCAATTCACTTAATGCAACGGGCAAGCTTCCGGCCACCATTCCGGCGAATAATCCCGTCAGAGAGAAGGGGGCTACGGCATAGCCCTTCTTGATGCCGATAAAAGCCGCTAAAGCTCCTAGTAGCATTCCCAGAATGTAGGGGAGGAGATATAGGAAAGAAGTTTTGAATTTCTTCCTCAGCGAGGATATGGAACTAATAAGAGGGTCGTAGCAGCCTTCCGCCACGGCAATCGTTCCGCCGCTTAATCCGGGAATTGCGGCCGAGACACCTAAGGTGACGCCCTTTATGACGTCTAAGGCGAATCCTAGTCCTTTTCTTTTACCGTTGTTGTTTTCTATGGGTTCACTCATGGAGCAAAGTATAGTTTAGGGGCTGATAATTGTCACTTAAAGGGAGCGTAAAACATGAAGTTCCCTCTTGACAAAAATATTTATGGTAGCGCTTACAAAGAAGGTCTTTCAAAAGCAATTTCCCTTGTTATAATGTTCTTGTCGAGATGAGAATCTCGGCTGCCAAGAGGACTTATTGTCCCCCTACATAGCGACCATTTCGGGAATCCTGATCGCGCTCTCTGTTGTTGAAAGCCCACCTTGGATGTGGGAATCCTGAAGGGGAGACGAGGATGCCCACCTCTTTAAAAAGAGGGACTGCTCGCGCCTCTTGGCCAATTTACCTCCTTACCCCCAGGCTTTTCTCCTCCTGGGGGTTTCCTTTATCTTGTATAAGCAAGGGCGTTGAACCAAAATTGCATACGGATACAAAGTGGAGGGAACCATCATGATATTTGGAATGAGGCCAGTCCAAGTGCTGCTGCTGAATCTGTTCTTGTTTTTGACGGGGTGTGTATTTGGATACGTTCTTGAGGTTTTCTTTAGAAGATTTTTCACCGCGAAGAAATGGGTGAATCCGGGTTTCATGAGGGGGCCTTGGCTTCCTTTATATGGGTTTGGCGTGGTTATCATGTTCAGCGTGGTCATCCTCATCCTTTACTGCTTGCCAGATTATCCCTTCTTTAACCCTTACGGCTTTTATACTTTCTTGCCCAAAGAAAGCGGTCCAAGTTACGCGGACTTGCTCCCTATCTGCATCATGGGCTGCTCCATGGTTTTGCTTGAATTCGTCGCAGGCTTGATTTTCGTCAAAGGCTTCAAAGTGAAGCTTTGGGATTATTCAAACATGAGGGGGAACATCCTTGGGATCATTTGCCCCCAGTTCAACCTCATTTGGTTTGCTTTGGCTATCGGCTTTTATTATGGAGTGAATCCCTTTATGTTCCGCTTCGCTGAGCTGGCTTATGATTACATGTTCGGCGCCTCAGGGGCTAGCCAGGCGCACTTTGGCTTCATCTTCAACTTAGGCCTTGTCTATGGGGTGATGCTTGTCGACTTCATACTTTCAGCCCAAGTCTTCACCAGAGTCGCTAAATGGGCAAAGAAATCCGGCTTAAGCGCGCGTTACGATGATATGAGGCTTAAGTACAAAGAAGGTGTGATCGCGGCCAGAAACCGTTTCTCCGAGGCTTTGCCTTCGCCTGTTAAAAATGTTATAGAAACAACTAAGGAAAAGGTAAAAGAAGGGGCTTCTGCGGAGAATAAGGCCGTAAAAGCCGTATCAAAGATGATTTTTATCGATCCGAATAAATCCAAAGATACCGCCGCGAATTACGATGAGAATGGACGTCCGATATCCATGGATGATAAGAAGGATTAATCGCCTTCTTTGAAATGGATGGTAAATTGACTGCCCTTGTTCAAATCCGACACCAATTCGATGCTCGCCCCGTATTTGCCGACGATGTGTTTGACTATCGCTAAGCCAAGCCCGGTTCCCCCGCTTTCCCTGGAGCGGGATTTATCAACGCGGTAAAATCGCTCGAAGATGCGTTTCTGATCCTTTTTGGCGATGCCGGCCCCGTCATCAATACAGGCGATCGTGTTTTTAGACAACATGATGCGGGCATAACCGCCTTCTTTGTTGTAACGAATTCCGTTTTCTAGAAGATTTTTGAGCAGTGAATAAGCATCTTTCGAATCGATTTTCAAATTGCATTGACCAGTGGCTTCAATGCTGACATTTTTGCTTTTGGCGAAGGGAAGCAAAGAAGAAACGACTTCATCCGCAATCGGCCTTATTTCTATTTCCGGGAAGGATGTCGTTTGATTCAAGGACTCTAACCGGGACAATGAAAGCATGTCTGCGATCAAAGAGAGCATGCGGGCCGTTTCCTTTTCTATGGCGGCGCAATAAGAAAGAGATGTGGGGTCCTTTTCTTTTAAAGCCAAGAGCTCATTGAAGCCTTTTATTGCGGTCAAAGGGGTTTTGAGTTCGTGACTAGCGGAATCGAAGAATTCTTTTTTGATTTCCTGCTGGTTCTTTTCCGCTGTTATATCGGAGAAGACCAAGAGGTTCATACTTTCTGAGCAAGAGAAGGAAAGAAGGAAATAGGCGTCGTTTAAATGCACTTCCCGCGTTGCGGGCATCCCTTTTTCTAATAGGGGTGTCAATATGGGGTCTAAACCTAGGCAAGAGTAGTGCTGTCCAAGGTCTTTTTGAAGGGAGAACATGTTTCTTGAGGTAGGGTTAAGAAAAACGATTTGGCCTTGTTTGTCTAGGGCGATAATACCGTCTTGTATGTTATCTAAGACCAAGGTCAGGCGATCTTTTTCTTCATTGAGGGCGTCCAGAGTGCTGTGGAGGCGGTTTGCAAGACTTGAGATTTCGGACAGTATCGGTTGGAAATCGGCGTCTTTAGAAGCAAAATCGAGCTCAACAGGCCTGTCAGAAACGATGTTGTCCAATTGAGTTTTGACGTCGTTCAAAGGCTCGGTCGCTTTTTTCGATAAGAATAACGAGGCTCCGATTGAGACGCCAAAAGTAACGACCAAAACCAAAATCATCCACGGCACATATGAACTTAAAAATCGCCCGAATGAGGACATTTTCAAAGCGACGCGGATATAGACGAAACCCTGCAGATCACTGGAAGAAGGGACTTTTACGGCGTAATAAAGATAATCTATTCCTACCGTTGATGAGTGGCGGCTGTAAATCTCGCCGACCCCCTCACCTAGGAACTTAGCGCCTTCGATTTCTGGGCGATGGAGGTGGTTCTCTTCCGAGAGCGTTTGCGAATCGAGTTTCACCGTTCCGTCGCTTGAGATGATTGTTTCCCTGACGTTGCTGTCAGAGATGGTCAAGGTCGTTAAGGAATCGCTGTATCCGTTGGCGTAGGCCTCTGTGAGCTGAATCAAAGAACTCTTGGCTTGGGCATTTATCGTGTTTGAGGCTACGAGGATGCCGAAAGCAAACATGCTCCCTAGGGATAAAGACAAGATGAGGATGTTTGCCCCGACCAATTTCTTCTTCATTTCAAAATATAGCCAATGCCCCTAATGGTTTCGATTGAGGCGTCAGAGCCTTGGATTTTCGCCCTGAGTTTGGAAACGTGAATGTCCAATGTTCTTGTTTCGATTTCCGCGGAGGAATAATCCCAAACGTTGGTGAGTAAATCGTCTTTGCTAAGCGACTGTTTGGGGTGAGAAAGGAAATAGGAAAGAAGGTCATATTCTTTCCCCGATAAGGCTAACGGTTTCCCTTTGAGGGTGATTTCGTGGGTTTTTTTATCAAGCTTTAAATCCGCATAAGTGATGATTTGACCTTCCAAACCCGGGCGGGTTTTGCGGAGATTAGCTTTTATCCTCGCTAACAATTCCATGATAGAGAATGGCTTTGCAAGGTAATCGTCTGCCCCGAGGTTCAATCCTTTGACCTTATCCATTTCTCCACCTTTGGCGGAGACGATGATCACGGGGATGGAAACGTAATCCGCGTTGCTTTTGAGCAAACTGAGGATTTGGAATCCATCTTCCCCACCAAGCATCAAATCCAAGACAATCAAGTCTGGCCGCTTGGTTTTGAGCAGCTCGAAAAGCTCTTTCCCAGAGGCGAGGGGGCAAGGCGAGTAGCCGCCTAAAGGCAAGGAGGCGGAGTAGAGGTCCCTTATGGAGGACTCATCATCGACGCATGCAATGAAAGGTACTGACATAGCGCTTTTATTCTACCTTATAAAGAGCTCTCCGGTGGAGGCGTATTCGACCCATTCCCCCAAGTTTACGGCGTGATCACCGATTCGCTCTAAGTATTTGGCGATCATCATCAATAGAATCGCTTGCTCGGCGTTTTCCTTTTTGGTGGCGATAAGCTCGATAAGCTCGGTTTTTATTTTGTAGTAAAGCTTATCAACCTCATCATCGTCTTGCTCAAGCGAACTAGCCTCAGTCGAGTCAGAATTAACATAGCTATGGATGGCCTTCTCAACCATGGCAATGGCCTTTTCACCCATCTTCTTTAGGTCTATTAGCCCTTGGATGTAGGGTTCTTTGGGGAAGGCGATAACTTCCTCGGCGATGTCGACGGCATAATCGCCGATTCTTTCTAAATCGGTGATCATCTTCATGGCTGCTGAGACGTTTCTGAAATCTCCGGCGACTGGGGAATCCAAAAGAAGTATTTTGAGGGCGCTATCTTCGATGCTGCGATTCAACGAATTGATATCGCGGTCCCCTTGAACGACTTCCTGGGCTAGCTCGACGTTTCTTTCCGTGAGGGCCTTCATGGATTTGGCGATGGCTTCCATCGCCATATAGCTCATCTTGGTGAGCTTGATTTTTACTTCCTTTATTTCTACATCGAATCTTCTTTCCATGATTATCCAAACCTCCCGGTGATGTAATTTTCGGTTTCGGGCTTTCTTGGGGCGGAGAAGAGGGCTTCGGTTGGGGCGAACTCGATGAGTTCCCCGAGCAAGAAGAAGGCCGTCTCATCCGCGATGCGCGAAGCCTGCTGCATGTTGTGAGTTACGATAACGATCGTGACTTCTTTTTTAAGCGTGGTGATGAGCTCTTCGATTTTAGCGGTGGAGATGGGGTCTAAGGCTGATGTCGGCTCGTCCATCAAAAGAATCTCAGGCTCGGCTGAGAGGGCTCTAGCGATGCAAAGCCTCTGCTGCTGGCCGCCAGATAAAGACAGCGCGCTGCTTCTAAGCCGGTCTTTGACCTCCTCGTAGATTGAGGCTTTCTTTAGAGATGAGATGACGATCTCGTCCAACTTGGCTTTTCCTCTAATCCCGAAGGTCCTTGGAGCGTAAGCGATGTTGTCGTAGATGGACATTGGGAAGGGGTTTGGCTTTTGAAAAACCATGCCAACCTTTTTCCTTAGTAGGTTGACATCAATCCCTTTGGAATAGATGTCTTTTCCATCCACTAAAAGGGTGCCGCTAATTTTGCAACCTGAAATCAAATCGTTCATGCGATTGATCGTCCTTAAGAAGGTGGATTTTCCGCATCCGCTTGGCCCGATGAGGGCGGTGCAGGAATGGGCTTTTATCTGCATGTTGATTCCCTTCAAGGCTTCATGATCCCCATAAAAGAGATGAAGGTCCTTGGAATCGATGACGTAATTTTCGTTCATTTCTTTCCCTTTCTTGTTTCGAATAGTCTCCCTAGCCCCATGGCTAACAAATTAATGAGCAAAACGAAGACGAGCAAAACAAAGCTTGTCGCGGCCGCTTCTTTTGTGTGTCCATAGGAAGAGAAATAGTAGATGTCCAAAGCCAAAGATGTTCCTGGGGATAAAGGCGAGGTGGGGTTTTTCCCAACAACCATCCCGATCGTCAACAAAAGTACTGCCGATTCGGAGATGACTCTGCCGATGGCTAAAATCAAAGAAGTGACGATGCCGCTTGATGCCGAAGGCAAAACGATGGTGAAGATCGTCCTCACTTTGCTTGCCCCGAGAGCGTAAGCCCCTTCTCTTAAAGCGTTAGGAACAGCATTGAGGGCTTCCTCGACGTTTCTGACGATCAGAGGAAGGATCATGATGGCCAAAGTCAAACCACCGGCAAGCATCGAATAGCCCCATTTAAAGGAAACGACGAAGCAAAGGTTTCCAAATAACCCATAGACGATGGAGGGTATGCCTGAAAGCGTTTCGGTCGCGATGCGGATAACGCGAACGTACCAGGAATCGTTTTCGGTGTATTCCGATAAGAAAATGGCTGCCCCAATGCCTATTGGAGCGGCGAATAGAAGCGCCCACCCTAATAGCTGCAGCGTTCCCAAGAAAGCGGGGCCGATGGTGGGGGAAGCCTCGCTATAATCTCCGAAGAAGAGGTGGAAAGATAGATTGCTGATGCCGTCTTTGCAGACGTAGGCGACGATAGCTAACAAGGCGAGCAGACATAAGCCAGTCGCAAGAAAGGAAACGTATTTCCCGGAGGAGTAGAAAGCGCGTTTCCTTTTATAAGAAGGCACATTAAGCATGCTGCTTATTCCTCCCTTTTATCAAACTGAACAGAAGATTCACCAGCAAAGCAAACACGAACAAGACGACCCCTGTGGCCACTAAAGCAAGCTTGGCATCCCCTCTCATTTCGGTTGCCGATAAGGCGATGTTTGAAGTTAAAGTACGTACCGATTGAGTCAAAGAAGTGGGCATTTGCGGGGAATTCCCTAAAACCATGATTACAGCCATCGTTTCGCCCATCGCTCTGCCGGTGGCAAGAACTAAGGCTGCAAAAATGCCGTTTTTAGCCGCGGGGACAACGATTTTAAACGTCGCCATCTCTTTGCTTGAGCCCAAGGCCAAAGCCCCTTCGTAGTAAAAAGGGTTGACGGCGTTTAAGGCGTCGTAGG
The DNA here is from genome assembly GCA_963633165.1 of bacterium. Taxonomy (GTDB): domain Bacteria; phylum Bacillota_I; class Bacilli_A; order RFN20; family CAG-826; genus Alloenteromonas. The sequence goes on along the minus strand of CAVGXP010000067.1, from coordinate 18,968 downwards.
TCACCGAGACCATCGTGGGGAGAATCATGATGGATAAGACCAACGAAGAAGAAAGCAAACCGTATCCGACTCCGTTGGTGGATAGATAGTCTCTAACGAAAGGAACGATGAAGGTTATGCCGAATAAGCCGAAAACAACCGAAGGGATACCCGCGAGAAGATCGATGAGCCACTTTACCGGTTTAACCAATGGGCGAGGCATGAAACGGAATAAAGCTATCGCGCAGAGGAAGCCAATGCCGCCCCCCAATATTACAGAAAGCAGAGTTAGCAAAAGAGTGGTAACGATCATGGGGAAGATGCCGTAGCTTGGGTTGTCTCCTAATGGGGCATATTCCATTCCGAAAAGGAAATTCCCCCAACCCACCTTGTTTAGAAACGGCACGGAGGCAACGAAAAGATAAACGATGATTGCGCAGAGAGATAACAAGGAAAAAGAGGCGGCGAGGAAGAAAACTCCCTTCATACCGCCTTCCCTCAGGGTTATGAACCTAGCCCTAGAAGGTGACATTCTATTTAAGCCTTGAACGGCGCCCAAGTCGTGATGTGCTCGCCTTCCCCGTTTCCATAGATGGATTTGAGCTGATCCATGGTGACGGAGGTGACGGGATTTGATTTGTTGGCGATGACCGCGATGCCGTCTTTGGCGACGGTGTAGTGAGTGCAGCTAGGAGCGTCGGTCTGGACGAATTCTTTGGAAATCATGCCGAAGGTGGAAGTGCCGTTTTCAGCATCGGAAAGGCCAGTGCCGGATCCTCCGCCAGAAACGTTGACGACGACCTTGGGTTGTAGCTTCTCGAAATCAGCGGCCAAGAGGTTCATCAAAGGCTGCAACGAGGTGGAGCCAGAGATGTTAATGGTGCCTTCCAAATCGGAAGTCGCGGAATAGGTTTTGGCGTTGTCGACGATTTGGACGTAGCCATTGGAAGAGATGATGCTCTGCGCCTGGCTAGAGCCAAGATATTCGAGATATGCGGAGAAAACGGAGGAGGCTTTGATGGTGTCTGCTTTGTAGACGACGCTTAAGGGACGGGAGATGGCGTAGGCGCCGGTTTTGCAGTTTTCGAGGGTGCAATCAACACCATTGACCTGAAGCTTTTTGACGTCGTCGGTGACGTAGCCAAGAGAATCGTAGGCAATGGAATAAGGGTTTTGGGCAACGCCTTGAAGAACGGCAGCGGTGGAATTCTGGATGATCGCTCCTTTGACGTCTCCGGTTTGGCTCTTGAGGCCGATGATTTCCATGAAGGCGGATTTGGTGCCCGATCCATCCTCACGGCAGATGACGGAGATGGAGGCATCGTAGTTGAATTCCTTGCCGCTATTTCCGTTGCAAGAGGCAAGGGTGGCAAGGCTTAGCCCTGCCATAACGAACGCGATTTTTTTGTTCATTGTTTTTTCCTTTTTGGTTTTGACGAGCCAAACTCTAGAGCCTGAAGCCCCGTTGTCTCGACCAAGGAAATGAAAAATGAGTGTAAACAAAATGTAAAAGTCCGATGGCTTCGAAGAAATTTCTTTTGCTAAAAGGCTTTAACCTATAAACGCCCTTCGATAAAGGCCAATGCGAATTGGAAGGATTTCCTTTTTTCTATATCACATCGTTTGTCATTTTCGCGGCCTTTCACTAAACTTCAACTACCCTAAAGGAGCAACAAAATGAAAATCGCAATCGCTTATCAAAACGGAGAGGTCTTCCAACATTTCGGAGAGACCCCTTATTTCAAGGTCGTTGAAATCGAAGAGGGCAAAGTCGTGAATGAAGAGATCCACGATAACGGAGAGAACAGCCACATCGCCTTAATCGGCGTTCTTGAATCCCTTGGCGTCCAAGCCCTTATCGTTGGCGGCATCGGGGGCGGGGCGTTTGGCTTCCTAGAGCACGATGGCATTAAGGTATATTCCCCGGTGTCTGGATCCGCGGACAAAGCCATCGAAGATTTCGTTAATGGGAAGCTAGTCGAAGCCAAAGAAGCCACCCATCAATGTTCTTGCCATCATTAATTGACGTTAAGAAAGCGCTTTTAAAAAACTCTTTTCCTCTTTATACGTTCTAAAGGCTTAAACTATTTTAAAACCTAGGGAGGAATTTCTGCCATGATCGAAGACGCCATCATCTTCTCACTTTCGGCCAATCAAAAATTAGCCGATGCTATCGCCAAAAAGCTCAATGTCAAACTCGGTGAAAGGGTTGTTAAATCCTTTCCTTCCGGTGAGACGCTTGTCGAACCCATTGACTCCGTCCGCGGCAAGCAAGTGTTCATCGTCGAATCCACTTGCCCTCCGGTGAATGACCACTTGATGGAGACTCTTATCTTCATCGATGCCCTCCGCCGTTCCTCGGCAAAGGAAATCAATCTCGTTTGCCCTTATTTCGGCTATGCTAGGCAAGACCGCAAAGCCCATGCTAGGCAGCCTATCACCGCGTCTTTGGTCGCCCACCTTCTCTGCGCCGCCGGGTTGGACCGTATCATTACGGTCAATCTCCACGCCGCTCAGATTCAAGGCTTCTTCTCTTGCCTTGCTGACGATTTGACCGCCGTTCCCCTTCTTGGCGGAGCCCTCCTCCAAACCAAGTTCGATCTTGCGAACATCGTCGTCGTTTCTCCTGACCATGGCGGCGTTGGCCGCGCCAGGGATTTGGCGGAGCAGTTCAATAATTGCCCCATCGCCATCATTGATAAAAGACGCAATGCGACGGGTGCCCCTGAGGTGATGAACCTCATTGGCGATGTCGAAGGCAAGGATTGCATCTTGGTTGATGACATGATCGATACGGGCAGAAGTGCCGTCAATGCCGCCAATGCCTTGCGCAAATTCGGCGCAAAGTCCGTTCGCATGGTTTCCGTTCATGCCGTCCTTTCCGATCCTTGCTACGACTTGGTGAAAGATGGCAAGGCTTTCGACGAGATTATCGTTACGGATTCCATTCCCTTGCCAGAGAGATTCGCCGCCCTTCCTTTCTTCAAAGTTATCTCTTTGTCCGACATGCTTGGCGAGTGCATCTTCCGCATCGTCAACAACCAGCCCTTATCTTCCGTCTACACGGCCTTCCAGGATTCCCACACCTTGATGGTCAAATACAAATAAGGCGTTAAACTCAAGAAACGGACCCCATTGTCTGAAAAGGCGGTAGGGTCTTTTTTCATTGAAGCCCTTGGGGCGTAAAAAAGGCTTCCACGATTGTGTTTTCATGAAAGCCTTATGTTTGATAAATCCTGCAAAGTTTTAGATTTTGCGTTTTTAACGATACAGATATGTAGGTTTTGCGTTACTTTCCGATTGCAGCCATCGCGCGGCGGACTTTTGAAAGGGTGGAGATTTGGCAAGGAATGCCTTCTTCATCGAGCAAAGCCTTTAGGATGCGCGTTGCCCCGTCGAGGTTGTTGTATTCGAATTCGATTTCGTAGTCGACTTTGTCGGAATACTCGTTTTGATCAAGAGACAATAAGCCGCCTTCGTAATTGACGTCCATGCGATAAGTGGTGAGAGAGGTCAACACTTTTAGCTCATCGACGTTGAAGTCGAGCATGGTCAAGAACCTGGCGATGTCCCTTTTCGGGAATTCGTTTTTCTTGGTTAGGGCGCGGAATTCTTCTGCGGTCAAAGAACAGTTCTTCTCAAGCAAGCCTTCTGATAAAGGGGTCTTTAAGGTCATCTCGTAGATGCCGTTTTTCTCCCTGACCCTTAAGGCGATGCCCTCTTTGGCGAGGCTGCGGTCTTCCGAATCGATGTAGTAATTGGTTTGGACATAACGTTTAGAATCGGAGAACCGGGATATGAGTTTCCGGTAATCTTCCTGGCGGACGAGAGCTTTGGCTTCAATTTCGATTGCGTTGGACATATTTATCTCCTCGCGTGCTATTATAGCGCGGCAACATGAAATATCCTTATATCGTCTTATCCTCAAATCAATTCGCCTCTTGGCTTTATGAATCTTCTTGGTGGTTGGCCTTATCCGTCGCCGGCCTCCTTGCTTTGTCGATAGCCTTGATTCTTATCCTCGGTAGAGGTAAAGGAAAGAAGAGCAAAAAGCCTATAGCGTCTAAAGAAACATACTTCTCCGCCTTCGGAGGAGAAGACAACATCCTTGGACGCGAGCTTAAAGGAAGCCGCATCGTCGTTAAGCTACAGGATGCGAACCTCGTTGATCAAGAAAAGATCAAGGAGGCTGGCGTTGACGGGTTCATCCTCATGTCGACGCAGCTGACCCTCGTTATCAAAGGAGACGCGAAAAAGGTCTACGAAACCCTGTTTGGAGAATAACTTATTTCTTCAAAATGTAGGGTTTGACGTGAAGGATGATATCTTCCGTCGGCAACCCCATGACATTGTCGAAACTTCCTTCGATGGATTTCACCAAAGGGTAGTCGTCTTGAATTCCATAAGCCCCGGCTTTGTCCAGGGGCTTTTTTGTTAGGACGTATTCTTTGATTTGCTCTAGGTTAAGAGGGTTGAAATGGACTTTTGTGGCTACTGTGCGGTTGATTTCTTTCCCTTCGCGGATATAGGTGTAGCCCGAAAGGACGGTTTGCGTTTCTCCTTGCTCTTCTAAAAGCATCTTGATGGCCTCTTCCTCGTCTTTGGGCTTGCCAAGGATTCTGCCATGAAGAACCACAACGGTATCGCAGGAAAGGACTTCGTCTTTTGGGTAGCGGGCAAAGACCTCATAAGCCTTCATTTTGCTTTCTTCTAAAGGAAGTGCCTCGGGGGAAAGGTGGAGCAAGGATTCGTCATACCCAGACGGGATAATAGAAAAATCCTCGACGACTTTCTTGAGGAGGATTTTCCTTCTAGGCGAAGAAGAAGCGAGGATTAGCATGGTTTTTAGAAGGCCGTGTTCATGATCACGGGGATGACCATGGGTTTGCGGCCGGTTTTCCTTTCGATGTATTTGGAGACGGTTGTGCGAATGGAGTTCTTGATGGAAGCGAAAGAGACGTGAGGAGTGTTCATGGCTTCTTCCAAGGCTTCCTGCGCATGCATCTGAGCGTGGCGGATGACGTGGGTGGCCTCGGAGGCAGAGAAGCCTCTAGCGTAGACCACGGGAGGCACGACGATCTTATTGTGCTTGGAATCGATGGTCACAAGGACGGCGGCCATGCCCTCGTTTTTGAGGATCGCGCGGTCGTTGATGGTGGCGGAACTGACGCCGTCGAGATCGTTCCCGTCGATGTAGACGGCTTCGGCTTGGATGTGGCCTCCGCGAGTGACAACGTGGTTAGAAAGGGTAAGGATGTCCCCGTTATCGCAGACGAAGACGTGGTCTTTCGGCATCCCTAGCTGGGTCGCCACTTCCCCATGCAACCTCAGCATCCTGTATTCGCCATGGGCGGGCATGAAGTACTTTGGACGGACCAATCTTTGCAAAAGACGAAGCTCTTGGCGAGAGGGGTGGCCGGAGGAGTGGAGAGAGAAGGCGAGGGAATTTTGTTTGACATCTGCGCCCAATTTGACCAAGTTGTTGATAAGAGCATCAACCAACGCGCCGTTGCCGGGAATGGGGTTGGAGGAGAAGACGACGGTGTCGCCAGGAACGATGTAGATGTTCCGATTCTCTCCGGCGACGATTCTTGATAAGGCGGCGAGCTTCTCACCTTGGCTGCCGGTGCAGAGAATGCAAACGTCCGAGAGCTTGAAGTTGCGGACCTCTCCTTCTTCGATGACGGAGGCGTCGGGGATTTTGATGTAGCCAAGTTCCCTGGCGATGCCGACGACGTTCTTCATCGAACGCCCAAGGATGCAGATTTTCCTTTTGTGGGCGACGGCGACTTCGACGACCTGTTGAATGCGGTTGATGTTGCTGGAGAAGGTGGAGACGATGATTCGTCCGGGGGCTTTGTCGAAAATTTCCTCAACTCCTTTCCTAACGGCGGTTTCAGAAGGCGTGTAGCCTTCGATTTCGGCGTTGGTGGAGTCGGCTAAAAGCAAATCGACGCCCTCGTCACCTAGCCGGGCAAGTTTGTTGATCTCGAAATTGGGGCCGACTGGAGTAAGGTCGATTTTGAAGTCGCCGGAATCGACGATTCTTCCTTCGGAGGTGTTGACCACGATCCCGAAACTATCGGGGATGGAGTGGGTGACGCGGAAGAAAGAGACGGTGAAATCATCGGCGATTTTGATGATGGAATCCTGATCGTATTCGACGATCTTGATGTTATCTTTGATGCGAGCGTCTTCGAGTTTGTGGCGGATCAAGGCGCAGGCAAGCTTCGGTGCGTAGATGACTGGGACGTAGATGGAACGTACCAAGAAAGGAATGCCCCCGATGTGGTCTTCGTGGCCGTGGGTGATGAAAAGGGCTTTGACTTTATTGCGGTTGTTCTTTAGATATGTGTAATCAGGAATAACGTAATCCACGCCTGGAAGATTGGCTTCGGGGAAACGCACGCCGGCATCCAAAAGGATGATGGAGTGGTCATTTTCGATGCAATAAGTGTTTTTGCCGACCTCGCCGAGGCCGCCGAGAGCGTAAATTGAAACAGGTGATTGATACATTTGATAATTTCCTGGCGAAAGCCAAGGTCCTCCTCTTCTATTCGAAAACGGATGTCGCGGTTAATATATCCGTTCCTCGGCATTCTGTCTAATCAAAAATCAATGAAAGCCTTTTCTTTTTGACACATCCTATTTTCCGCATAACGAATAAAAGAAAACCCCTTGGACAAGGGGTTAGCAAACGTAGGCGCCGGGGATGGTTTTGAAGGGGCTACTCTTGTCAATCCTGTCGTAGAAGAGGATGCCGTCGAGGTGATCGATTTCATGCTGGAGGACAATTGCGTCGTAGCCCCTGGCCACAATCTCGATGCTCTTCTTTTCCTTCGCTTCATAAGCCTGCACGGTGATCTTGAAGTGGCGGATGACGTGGCCGGGATGGTCTTGGTCAACGGAGAGGCAGCCCTCTCCCGAATCAATGTAGGCTTTCCTTACGGAGGTCGTGGTTATCTTGGGGTTGACGAGCTGGTATTCCTTCTTGCCTTCGATTTGGCCGTCTTCTCCATAAACGGGATAGGAGATGACGAGCATCCTGACGTTGTGGCCAACTTGGGGGGCGGCTAATCCGACGCCTTCTCTGGCCTCGGGATGACGTTTCCTGAATTCGGGGTCTTGGGTGGATAAAAGATAGCCTAGCATCTCGTCGATGAGGTCTTGGTCTTCATTAGAAAGGGGGAGGGGGACTTCTTTGCAGCGTTCCCTTAGCGATTTGGTGGGGTCTTTAACGATTTTCAACATAGTGAGGCGATTATACCACCTTGGCTCGTCTTCGTTTTAAAATAACCTCGATATGAACGAAAAGACCGCTCAAGCACTGCACGCTTTGATAAGCGCCATGGAAAACGACCCTCGCATGCTCAAACTAAAAGAGGCCGAAAGGGCGCTTAATGAAGACCCAAAAGCAAAGGAACTTTCCAAGAAGAAGGATGAGCTCACCGAGGAGTTTGAGGTCGCCAGGTTCCGTTATGGGGAGGAGTCTGACCAAGCCAAATCGGCGTGGCATTCCTTATACCTTATTAAGAAAGAGCTCGACGAGATTCCTTCTAGCGTTTCCTATCGAAAATCTTACGCCCCGATGGCGATGCTATTCAGGGAGATGGATGCAATCTTATTTGATTGTTTTAGGGATGAAAGCGACTGCGGAGGAAAGATATGATCAAAATCATCGGGGGAACCTATCGTTCTAGGGTTATCAATACGCCAGAAGAGGGCACCTTGCCCACGAAAAACATGGTGCGAGGAGCGATGATCTCTTCTTTGGGCGATCGCGTTGCTGGAGCGAGGGTCCTTGACCTTTTCGCCGGAAGCGGGGCCCTTGGTATTGAAGCTTTGTCCCATGGGGCTCTTTCTTGCTTGTTCGTGGACAAGAACCCCAAAGCCGCTTCTATTATTAAAGGAAACCTCGCGACGTTAAAAGAAACAAAAGGCGAGGTCTGGAACGCCGATTATTCTTCCGCCCTTTCTAGAATGAAGGAAGAAGGCCGAGTCTTTGATATCGTCTTCTTAGACCCTCCATATGCGATGAAAGAATCTTATCAGCTCGTTGTCGACTTCCTCTTACAGAATTCCCTTTGCAGCGAGGAAGCGTGCTTTATCCTTGAATACGAAGGCGAGATCCCATTTAAATCTGACCTCCCCTTTCAAAGGGAATACAAATATGGGAAGACCAAAGTGCTGTCTTTAAGGAGAAAAATATGAAAGTCGCTGTATATCCCGGATCTTTTGACCCCATCACTAATGGACATCTAGGAATTTTGAGGAGGTCGTTGAAGGTTTTTGACGAAGTAATTCTTCTTTTGGCCACCAACGGGGCCAAAAAGGGACGTTTCACCCCTGAGGAAAGAGTTGTCATCATGAAAGAGGCGACGAAAGACATCCCTGGCGTTAAGGTGGATTGCTATGATGGTCTGACCGTGGATTATTGCAAACAACACGATGCGAAGGCCATCATCCGTGGCTTAAGAGCCGTGACCGATTTTGAATATGAGTTTCAGCTTTCCGCGGTCAATCGTCATTTGGATCCTGACATTGACATGGTCTTCTTCATGGCCCCCGCGGATACGACGTTCATCTCTTCCAGCGTGATCGATGAGCTTGCTAGGAACAAAGCGGATATTTCATCTTTGGTTCCTCCTTGCGTCGTGGAAGCATACAAAAAGAAATCCCTTTAATGCTTTTCTAAAGGGTTTGAGCGCACGATGGCCTCATAAGGTGGCTAATGAAAAAGGCCGGGGATTAACCCGGCCTTTCAATTGGCTTTCATCAAGCTTGATTGTAGTTGGTGCAGAAGGGGTTGGAACTGTCTTGAGCGGTGTGGTTCCACATCTGGAGCAACAACTCGGCTTTTTCGTAAGCGGTGCTTCCGGAGATCCCGAAGAGGATTTCGGAGACGCCGACGCGGCCGAGGTTGAACGCCGCTTCGCTGAAGTCGACGAGGATGACGGTCGGCTTTACGAAGCTGCTGGAATCGAACTTGGTTCCAGCATCGATGAAGTTGTCGTAATTGCTAGAGGAAGAGAGGTTGGCGTTCTTTTTGTAGGGGCAAGTATCGAAGCGAGCGCCCGCATCGGCGAAGAAGCCGATATCATCGAATTTGACAAGGTAACGGTTGAAGGCGGTTTTGTCGGCGTCAATCGTGTAGTCGGAATCGTTGGTGGAGTCCTCGTCGGTGTAAATGGTCGAGAAGGCGAAGGAGCCGCCATCGGCAGGGGCGTAACGGGAACCGGTGCCCCAGTTGTTTTGGAGATTCTCGAAGCCTTCTTGGGCTTCGTTGCAGGATTCGTTGTCTTTAGCGACGTAGACGAGATAGAACTTTTCTCCGCCGGCGCGATCGATGACGCTCTTTTCTTCGGAAGCGTCGAACGCCGTTTTGAATTCGTTGTAGGTGGAATATTCAGTCTGATCAGCGAAGTTGGACCATTTGAGCAAAGCGTAAGTGAGCTTATCGGCCTCGCTGCCGATATCGTTGGAATCGCTGGTTTCGCCTTCGAGGGTTTTCTTCTGGGCCATGTAATAGGCGGTGGAAGTCCCAACGCCGAAGGATTGGACCCAAGAGGTCGCCTTAGGGATGGAGAATATGACGGCGAAGATCGCGCCAACGATCAACAAGGGCTGAACCCAAGCGGTTTCGCGGATCCAACGCCAGAGTTTGGTAAACGATGCGCCGATGCTTTTCAAAATGTTCATAGAATGCGGAAGCCTCCGAAAAAATGCGGTCCTGAACGAACAGCGGGTTAATAATATCATTGACCCTTTGACTGGGCAATAAAGACTTACCATAGGTAAGGAGATTGGCTAGCCTTGACGTTTTCACCACAAAATTTGAAGGAAAATCCCAGCAGCTTGCTATGGGACTAGCGCAATGGCGCCTCTTCTTTATATTCGCTTTAAAGATTATAATTCCACGGCAATGACAAACCGCAGATCACTCAAAGAACGCTACCAAGACTTCATGTATGACCACCTGCCCCTCAAGTGGATCGTTGAAAACGGATGGATTCTCATCGTCAATTTCATTTCGGCCTTGGTTTTGGCCTTGGGCTTTAAGTGCTTCCTTGCCCCTTCTTTTGCTTCGACTTCCACCCGTCTGGCCTCTGGCGGTATGACCGGTATTGCCCAAAACGTGATTTTGATCATTGATTTGTTCACCGATAATTGGGGCGATGCCCATTACGATTTGCTTTATGGGATCCTTTATTTTGGATTGAACATCCCTATTTTCCTTTTGGCGTTCTTTGGGATAGGGAAGCGTTTTGGAATATACACGATCATAAATGTCGCTTTTGTTTCTCTTATCACGAACTTCTTCGATTTTCCTGGTCTTAATTCCTTCATCGACTCCGTTGCCGTCTACGTGAACGATAACGGAGGGATGGTCGCTAGGGCTTTGTTCGCCGGCGTGTGCACGGGCTTAAGCAGCGCGCTTGCTTATAAGGTTGATTGCAGTGGCGGAGGAATCGACGTCATCGCCTATTACATCGCCATCAAAAAATCGACATTGGTCGGCAAATATTCCACGATTCTCAATTTCCTCACCATTGCCTGCTACGCTTTCCTCTCCATGTTCCATGGCGTCAGCGTCGCCGATGCTTGGGGGAAAGTCCTCTTCTCCGTCATCTATCTTTTTGTCGTTATGCTTGTCGTTGATTTGATTAACGTCAGGAATAAGAAGATGGAACTTGAGGTTATCACGGAAAACCCCGATTTGGGCGAATTCATCATCTCCAATATTCCTCACGGCGCCACAATCATCAAAGGCCAGGGCGTCTATTCGGGCAAAGATAAATACGTCATCAAAGTCGTTTTGTCTTCCTATGAGGTCAAGAATGCCGTAAAGATGATTCAAACCGCCGAACCAAACGCTTTCATTAAGGTCAGTGAGCTCAAGCAAGTCTTCGGCAAATTCTTCTTGCCCCCCATCCGCTAATTTGTGCTAAACCCAAATTCGATTGAGTTTTGCGCCTTATTTTGGAAATGGTTTTTTCTATGCCCAAAGACTGTCGATTCTTCCTGTTTAAAATTACCGAATAAAGTGGATTTTGTTGCCTTGAATTTGTAGTTTTAAGTTCTATTATTAACGCGCAAATAAACGTTGCCACGACCGCCTTTGTAACACATGAACCTCTCCCAGTTTGTTGAATACAACTTTCCGGCTTTTGTAGGGGTCGTTTTCCAGTTTCTTCTTTTGATCTTCAACATTAATTTTTCCAAAAGGGAGAGAAGGGTTTTCAGCGCGACCCTGGCCTTGGAGATTTTTGAACTCGTCACTTATAATCTCGAAATTTATTTTTCGACCTTTTCCGAGCCGACGGTTTGGAGGACCATCATGTCCATCGCGGGGTACATCACCCGTCCTGCTTTGGTTTATCCCTTCATCGTGCTCCTCCGCTCCGAGTCCAATGCAAAATGGGGCAAATTGAAATATTTGGATTTGATTCCCTTGATCGTGACGATCATTATCCAACAACTTGCTTTTGGGACTGAGCTTGTCTTTTGGTATGACTCCGCTAACATCTTCCATCGTGGCCCGTTAGGGTATGTTTCCCATGGCGTGACCATCTTCTATTTGCTTGAGGCTTCTTTACAGGTTGCAACCACCAAGAAATATGACCGTAAGGTCAACATTCCTATGATCACCGCCGTTTTGCTTTACGTAATTTTCGCGATGATATTCGAAAGCTTCTTAGACATCCGCTCCTTAGGTATCAGCTCCGGCGTCTTCTCAATCGTCTTCTTTATGTTCTCGCTTCAGTCAAATTATTTGACAACGATGACGAAAAAACTGCAAAACTTGAGTGAAATCGACTACCTTTCCAATCTTTATAACCGTTATGCTGGGGAAAAACGCATTAATGATTCTTTGACGGAGAAGAATTCCGGCGTCTTCTGCATCATTGATATCGACCGTTTCAAACACGTCAACGACACGTTTGGCCATGCGGCTGGAGACAACGCCATCGTAAGCGTTGCCAATGCAATCAAGGCCGCTTCTGGCAAGGATGATATTGCCACGCGTTTAGGCGGTGATGAATTCGCCGTCTTCTTCCCCACTTTCTCCGACGAGAGCCAAGTGAATGTTTTTATCGATGCCTTGATTTCCAATCTTCAAAAAGTGGTTTTACCCGAGGACCCATCCTATCGCCTGACCGTTTCTTTCGGTTTAGCTACGGCCGGGGAAGAACTTTCTTCCTTTGATGCTCTTTATCGTTCTGCCGACGTTAAACTTTACGACGCAAAAAAACGTCTTGAATAGGCCGTCTGAAACCTTCTTCTAAGGCGCGTTTGAGCTCTAACGAACATGTGCGCCATTTTCTTAAAACTTTTCGGTAAGTTTTAAAAATTAAAGGGGGATTGCGTCCAAATCACGTGAAACCTTAATAAAACCTTTAATTTTCATAATTAAACGAGGGCTCAAAAAGCCGTTAATGGTTTTCTTTAGGGCTGATCATAAATAAAAAAGTCTCAGCTAACCGAGACTGATTTGATGATCTCTTTGAGAAATTTGGCGGAGGAATGGGGATTCGAACCCCAGCTGGAGCGTGGCCCCACTATCAGTTTTCGAAACTGACCCCTTCAACCGCTTGGGTATTCCTCCGCGACGGGGGTTATCATAGCACCCTTAAGCCTTTCTGGGCAATGGCCTTTCTTGAGGGATGTACCACTAGGTGGTACACTTTCGCTTATGCTAGAAAAAGTGTTGGAGTTCATAAATGCCCATTGGCCGATGCTCGTGACCTTATCCGTCATTTTCTTCGGCGTCCTCTTCTTGGTGATAACCCTTATCGTCGACGCCAAAAGCCAAAAGAAATACGACGATCTGATTTCCGACCAAAGGAATTCCGTTCGTATCTTCGTTTTGGACTTGGGGAAAAACAGGGTCACTTATTTCAACGTGAATTCCCCTTCGAAGAGAAAGAAGGAGACGTTCGATAAGTTCTATTGCCATTTCCCCTCTTCTGAGCAAAAGAAGATCGTGAACTGGATCGACGCCTTGATGGATCCTAATTCCGAGCCCAGCGACTTCCTTGAGATCGACGTCAGCGACACATCCGATAAGAAACAGTACTTCTCGATGCTGCAAGTTGAATCGGTGGATAGGAAACTTCAGATTATCCATCTGCAATCCTATCTTTTCAAATACATGGCTTCCTCCCAAAAGAGCTCAAGCGGGGTGAACTACCATGGCCTTTCAACCGTCAAAGAATTCTCTAAGGCATTGGATGGCAAAGGCAAGAAGAAGGGCGTCAGCGTCGTCTTCCGTTTCCAATATAAAAAGACCCAAAACAAAGAAAGGGAAATCGATCCTTTGGTCTTCACCCAGCTAAAGAACGTTCTCTCCTCCTTGACCGGAAGAGACTCCTTCTTAATCGCTTGTTCAGGGAATGAGCTGCTGGTCGCGGACATGGGTATCACCGAACACGCGAAAAGCCAGTTCCTCGTCAGCAAGGGGCTGACGCTGGTTAATCGTTTCCTCTCGCTCAACGCCCTCTCTTCGCAAATCGAATGCCGTTGCGGGGCTATAGAGCATTACCAATACCCCTCTGACGCCGATTCCTTGATCGCGGCCGTCCGGAAGATGGCTGAAATCGCCTATGAGGAAAACCAGCTCGTCGTGTGGTATGAGAAAGGCAAGGAAAACAAGACCATCACCGATGACTCGAAATACCGCAGTGAGGTTGAGCGCATCATCAATGAGAAAAAACTCGCCTATTCCTTCCGCTTGATATATTCGGTGGACAAAGGCAAATCGATTGGCTATTTCGGTAAAGTCGAGCCCAAAGATACCTACTTCGAAACCATGGCCGAGCTCAAAGATTACGCCACTAAAATCCAAAGCGACAAAGAGCTTTTCCTCACCGTCGTCAAGAACATGGTTCCCACATTCGTGAGCATGAGGCATTCCTCGGAAGAAAAACTCTTCTTCCCCATAAGGGTTGAGGAAAAGACGTTCTTATTGTCCGTGTTCTCTAGGGTTGGCAAAGCCAAAGAGGCCAATATGGTTCTCGTCTTCGACGAAGGGGATATCCGAGCCCATCAGGATCCGGGCAATCCAGCCTCCTCGACCGCGGACATCACCGCGATAAAGGCCAAAGGGTTCGAGGTCGCTCTGAATTTGGACAAAGCCGAACTCTCGCTCCCATCTTCCTCCTATGAAGTCTTCGACTATTTCATTTGCTCCTTCGGCAATTCCGGATCGGGAGCGGAGGTGGACCAAAGAATCCGCGCAAAACTTCATACTTTGGTTGAGAAATTGCTGAAATATCAGAAACCCATCATCGCTAACGACGTCCAGGGCTGGGGTCCGATCGAGATCCTTGTCCGTTCTGGGCTCCGTTATATTTCCTCCGACGATTTCTCCCCATACGAAGCCATGATCGTCTCTTCTTTGCCTCCGAAGTCGGTGCGAAGAGTCAACGACATGAAAAAGTAGTAAACTAACCCACGTTCTTAGAAAGGCAAACCAAAAATGGCTAACAGCAACAAGAAAAACGACGCCATCACTTCTCGTGATGTCGATTTCGCCCAATGGTATACGGATGTCTGCCGCAAAGCGGAATTGATGGACTATTCCTCCGTAAAAGGCTTCATCGATTACCTCCCTTATTCCTATGCGATGTGGGAGGAGATCCAAAGCTATCTCAATAAGCGCTTCAAGGAGACCCTCCATTCCAGCAACGTCTATCTCCCCACCGTCATTCCCGCCTCTTTATTCAATAAAGAAAAGGAACACGTTGAAGGCTTCGCCCCCGAAACCTTGGTGGCGACTTTCGGTGGAGGGAAAAAGCTAGAGGATCCTCTCGTCATCCGTCCGACTTCGGAAATCCTCTTCAGCGATATGTACAAACGTCTTATCTCTTCTTATAGGGATCTACCGAAGTGCTACAACCAGTGGTGCTCCGTCGTAAGATGGGAAAAGACGACTCGTCCCTTCCTCCGCGGTTCCGAATTCTTGTGGCAGGAAGGCCATTGCTTGTTCGAAACCAAGCAAGAGGCCGTCCAAAACGCTTTGGACGCAAGGCAGGTTTACGAGGATCTTGGCCGCGAATTGCTCGCCATCCCTTTCCTTACCGGCGAAAAAACCGAGCATGAACGCTTCGCCGGCGCCGTCTCCACTTATACCATCGAAGCCCTTATGCACGATGGCAAAACCCTCCAAAGCGGCACGAGCCACTACCTAGGCCAGGGCTTTGCGGACGCGTTCGGGGTTTCCTTCCTTGGCAGAGACAACAAACTCGAGGCCCCTCATCAGACTTCCTGGGGCGCTTCCACCCGCCTTATCGGCGCGGTGATCATGGTCCATGGCGACGACAACGGCTTGGTCTTGCCTCCTAGAATCGCTCCGATTCAAGTCGTTATCATCCCCATCCGCATGCAGACTCCTGGTGTCCTTGAAGCCGCCGAGGCCATCGAGAAGAATTTGAAAGACAGAGGGATCCGCGCCTATTTGGACAAAGACGACTATAAGACCCCTGGATGGAAATTCGCCCAATATGAGATGAAGGGCGTGCCGCTTCGCATTGAAGTCGGTCCGCGCGACCTTGAAAGGGGTGAGGCGGTTTTGACCCGCAGGGTCGATGGCCTTAAGCAGACCGCGAAAATCGAGGCCATCGAAGAAGAGATTCCTGGCATCCTCGACGAGATTCATGAGGCGATGTATCAAAAAGCCAAACAGAACCTCGACAGCCACATCTACGAAGTCAGTTCCATCGAAGAGCTTAAAAAGACCCTTGATGAGAACGGGGGCTTTGCCAAGATGGATTTCTGCGGCGATCCCGAATGCGAAGACCACATCAAAGAGATTACCGGGGGCGTTTCAACCCGCTGCATCGCCTCTAAAGAGGTCAAACATGGCAGCAAGTGCCCTTGCTGCGGGAAAGACGCGACGATGTCGGTTTATTTCGGAAAAGCCTATTAATACAAGCAAAATAGCCACAAATGAAGAGCCTGGGTTTCCAGGCTTTTTATACATGCAATGAATCTTGTTCTCCGGGGAGTTGGGCACAATTCCTCTCGGCGATGAAGTTCAAATGGTCGCCGCAGCGTTCTAGATTTCCAACCAAATTGATGAAGATATTGGAGTTTTGCGGTTTGCATTGACCGTTCTCAAGCCTTTCCAAATGACCTTTGACGAGTTTGCCCCTCAGATCGTCTATTTCGTTTTCCAATTCCTTTACGCGCTTATGCATGGAGGCATCGGGATGATCAATTATCGATGAGACGGCGGTGTACATGGAGTTGAGCTTTTCCTGCATTTGCTTTAGGCCTTCTTCCACGATTGGGGAGAACTCCAACCCGTCATCGACCTCGTGCACAGTGTATTTGGCGATGTTGTCGGCGACTTCGGTTAAACGGACGATGTCGGCGATGTCTAGCTGCATTTTCGAGATCCTCTCGCTGGATTCCTTCATAACCCCTTTTGAGGAGATTGAGGCGAGGAAAGAGGATAATTCCTTAGACATCTTCAGGACTTTCGTTTCGCTTTCTTTGATCGTCTCTTGCTTGCTTTTGTCTTTATCAAAGAAGGCGGATAAGGAATCGTTGAGGTCGGCTAGGGACTGATTGGCCATCAGATGGTAGAAGGAGATGGCTTGGGACAGAGCCAATTCTGGAGTTTCGAGGAAACGGGGGTCCAACAGATCGTTGGTTTCCCCTTCTTTTTTCTCTTTGACGATTTTATTGGCCAAGAAGACGAAGCCTTTGGCGAAGGGGAGGAAGATAATCGTGCAGACAAGATTGAAGAAGGTGTGGAACATCGCGATCTGAACCGCGGGGTTGCCCGGGAAGAGTTTGGCGAAGGTGCTTTCCATGGCGCTAGGCCAGCAAATAAGCGCGACAAAGAACAATAGGCTGCCAAAGACGTTGAACAACAAATGAATGACCGCGGCCCGTTTCCCGTTGGCGGTGGAGCCGATGGAAGAAAGCAAGGCGGTCGCGCAGGAACCGATGTTTGATCCTAAAATCAAATACAAGACACCGTTCCCGCTTCCTCCGATGACCGCCCCGGCCATGGCCATGGCCAAGACGATGGAAGTCACCGCGCTGGATGATTGGGCCAAGGCGGTGAGCAATATTCCGATTAAGAGCAAGAGGAAAGGGTTGCTCAGTGAAGTTAGAAAGGAGGTAAGGCCTTCGTTGGTCAGGAAGAGGGTCTGCAAGTTGGTCGTCATGGTTTCTAAGCCCAAAAACAAAAGGCCTAATCCAGCGATGAAATCCCCGGAAAGGCCGACTTTTGGGTGTTTTTTCTGAAAGGCCATCTTGAGAATGACACCAAGGAGGGTCAGGGCAATGATGATTTGGGTCAAAGGGAAGGATGAGGAACTTATTCCGCCTAGGGCAACAATCTGGGCTGTGATGGTAGTGCCGATGTTGGCGCCCATAATGTAGGTTGTGGCTTGAAGGAGCGTCATGGCCCCGGCGTTAACGAAGCCAACGACCATAACCGTCGTAGCCCCGCTAGATTGCATGATCATCGTCGCCAAAGTGCCGATGCCAACGCCGGCTAAACGTGAGTTGGCCGTTTTTGCGAATAATTTACGCAATCCCGAAGTCGCTAGTTTCTCAGTGGAAGATTGGAGCATGCTCATACCGATGAACAAAGCGCCCAGTCCGCCTAGCATTAAAAGAATGGGGATCCAGATCGGCGTCGTCTCTGACTCAATTAGAGTCCTTACGATGTTGATTTTCATTTTCAAGGTTAAATCCGTTTCAATTTATCATAGAGAAGAAAATCGGATAAATGTAAAAGAAAGCGCTATCCTATTTTCAAACCATTTACATCTTGACGCTTTCGTTATGTCAAAAATTACTTCTACCATTGCTTCCCTCTTTGTTGTATAGTTTCTCACGCGGAGGCGTACCCAAGAGGCCGAAGGGGGCAGGTTGCTAACCTGTTAGATCGGTGTATGCCGGTGCTCGAGTTCGAATCTCGACGCCTCCGCCATATATAACAACAATAGGATTGATGCGAGAGCGTCAGTCTTTTTTTGTTTGCGAAAATAGGGAGTTTTTCCTTTCTTCATTTCGCATTTTAGACCTGGGAGTCATTTAATAGGCCTTTATATTACTCCTTAAGAGAATTGGGTCCGGCGCCGAAATTCGTTCGCGAGAGGCTGTCCGCTTCCGGAAAGAGAAAAGACGTGTAAGCTTTACAGTCGCCCACTTCTGGAAGCGGAAAAGAAGCGAATTAAATTTGAGTGTCTATCTTTCTTGAGAGCTACACTGAATTACGTTTTTTAATTGCGCAGCTTTGCAAAATGAGAGAAACGAAAATACAAAGTCCCACAGCATCGAAGGTTTTCTTATTGCGCTTAATTGCGCGCTATTGCGCTCTTATTGCGCGCTATTGCGCTTATATTGCGGAACCGTTTATTAATCAGAAAACATTTTGGATTGAGCCCCTCCTAAGGTTAACCCGCCTGCGCCGGCCACTGGGGGCGATAAGAAATGAAGATGACTATCAAAAATCCGAAATTATTGGAAGCATCTAAAAGCAAAACTCAAAAAACAAAAGGGTGAAGTGGTTAGTGCCACTACCCAGTTGAAAATTGAAGCGCCTGACGGGAAAAAGAGAATTTCTGATTCTTTGGATTCTGATGGAATCATCGCTCTCACTAAAAAATTCTCGACCAATCAAGTATCTCTATTTTTAGATTGGTTCACTAATTCGGACAATACGATTGACGGGAAAAGCAAATAAAAAGCATATTCCTTATTTGATAGTGACCTATTAAGTAAATTTAAATAGGAACGACAAAGGCATTGCAGCAAATACATGTTTCTATTTTTTGGTGGGATATTTAATTTCGCCAAGCGTAGAGGTGAGTGTCAACAATGTTTAAACACCTCTCTTGAGGCGGCGACGCTCGCCACGCTTAATCGCTGAGAATTTTGTTTCTTGTTTCCTCATGCTCGTTTATTCCCTCTTTGTTCTTTTCTACGCTCAATTTTCGTTTTTACGTCAGCGGGATTAACTTTAT
>CAVGXP010000066.1:0-3943 GCA_963633165.1 bacterium | reverse complement strand
GGCTAGGGTGGTTCCTTAGCCTTTTGACTTGATAGGTGACTTCCTCAATGACGTTGGCGACGAAATCAGGATGGTCATCAGGGATATCTGAGCAGGCAAAGCAAACGTCTTGCCAAACCAAGATTCCCTCCTTGTCGCAAAGTTCGAAGAAAATGTCTTTCTCGTAAACTCCTCCGCCCCAAACACGGAGAATGTTGAGATTCATTTTCTTCGCAAGATGGATGTATTTGACGTATTTCTCATCTTTCATCGTCCCCGTGAAGCATTCAGGGGGCACCCAGTTGGAACCCTTGAGGAAGATTTTCTTGCCATTGATGAACATGTCCATCCCAAGGAGGCCATCGCCTTTCCCCTCTTCAAGAATCTCCACCTTCCGGAAGGCGAAATAGCCTTTTTTCTCATCGAGCTTCTTCCCTCCGCGATATAGCGAGACTCGATAAGGATAAAGAGGTTGGTCTCCATAGCCAACAGGCCACCACTTCTTAAAGGAATAAAGCCTCGTCCCATAGAAGTTCTTTTTCCCGTTAAGAGCGATTTCAGCCTTGGAAAAATCTTCCTCGAAAGGCGTTTTAGACACCTCATAAACCAGGCAATCGCCATCTTTCTCGGCGCCTTTTTTGATGATATTTCCACCCGGGGCGAGCAAGTCATTGTTGGAGTAATTGGTCTCAACGAAGAAATTCACCCGGCCTTGATCGTCTGCTTTGACCTGAACGTCGACGATTTGATAAGCCTCGGCGCTTTCTAGGGTGACCTCGTCAATGATGCCGTAAGCGCAGATCTTCGGCGCCCAATCCCAGCCGAAATGGCACTGCGGTTTCCTTAAGAAAATGCGTGGGACATTGAAGACACCGCTATAGCCTTGCGTGTCGATTTTATCCGCTGCATTCAGGGTGCTATGCATAAAAACTCGCAAAACGTTGTTCTTTTCAAGCAAAGAGGCTTTCACGTCAAAACGATATTCAAGAAAAGCGTTCTTCGTAGAACCCAAAAATACGTCGTTAAGATAAATATCCGCGAAAAGATCGATCCCTTTAAAGACGAGAGTTTGGCTGTCTTTAGCGAAGGCTTCTTCGCTCAATGAGAAGATACTTTCATAAACGACGTCCTCCCGGCCGATCCAAGCGGCGTCTTTATAGTTCTCCCTGATGTATGGGTCATCGATCAATCCCGCTTTATAAGCGTCGATCGTGACGTCCCCCGGCACTTCCGCGGGGATCGTTTGGCCCTTCAAGGTCAAATTCCAGTTCTTTAAGGTTTGGATGATTCTCATAAGGTTTCTTTTTACAGGATTTCTTTAAGTTAAATGTTATCCAAAAGTGAACGTGCCTAATTGCCTTTTTCTATTGAAAAAGTCCTATTTTATTTCTATGGGCAAGAAGGCAAAAAGGCGATGGTCAATTAGAGAACCGCCCGCCTTTCTTTGCCGGAATCCCGAAAGAGCCAAGAAGAGGTGTTAGGTGAAAAAAAATCTCTTTGCTAACTCCCTTCCTTGGGCTTATCTTAAAGCCGCTTATCAACTAAGGAGAACTCTATGGTTATCAATTTCTTGGGCGATTCTATTACCGAAGGCGCCTGTGCCGATGCGCCAGAACACACCTATTCCGCCATTTGCTGCTCTATCTTAGGGGCAAAAGAAGGTAATTACGGCGTAAGTGGGACACGTATTGCAAGGCAAAAAACCAATGTAAACAACAATCCCGATGAGGACTATATCCTCCGCGCGAGATGGATGAATCCCTGCGATTTCCTCTTCGTTTTCGGCGGGACGAACGATTACGGGCACGGAGATGCCCCCTTAGGAAAAAAAGGAGATAACACCTCTTGGACTTTCTACGGCGCCCTCAAATGCCTTATCGACTATCTTTTGGACGTCAAGAAACTCAAAAAAGAGCAGATTTGCTTTATCCTCCCCACCCTTCGATACGACGAAAACAATCCTCGCGGAGACGGGAGCATTTATTGGTTAAATAAGCCCTGTTTAGAAGAATACCGCAAAGCAATCGTCGATGTTTGCGGCGACTACGGCATCGAGACCTTAAGGATAACCTCCCTGCCCGCGCCGAAAGGCAGAGAGCCAGAAGAATACTACGTCGATGGGCTTCACCCGAACACCGAAGGCCATAGACTGCTCGGCGAGGAGCTAGCAAGATATCTCAAGAATAAGGGTTTCTAAACCCCAATATAAGCCGACGCATTAGACAATCACGCCAAAGGGCTGAGCGTTTTCTTAAGGATCTGCTTCTGTAACGGTTTTATAACCGTTCCCTTCTGCGGTTTGAAAATCCAGCACAAAACCCATCAAATTGGAAATTCGTTGAGGTTTTATGTGGTTTTATGAAAAGTCATACTAGCCAATTTGCTATCGAATGAGTGCTTATCAACCAATAATTTTCAAATAAAAACAGCCAAAGCAATAACCATTTGGCCGTTTTCTCTTGTTGCCGCGAAAAGCTTATAACGTTGCCAAAAGATCCAATAGTTGATTGAAATTCGCGACGAGTCTGTAACAGCCTTTATCAAACCCAGATTCTTTAAGATTCCCGTCGTCCATGCCGATAACGTTAAGCCCAGCAAGATGGGCGGAGATTACCCCCGCAGAGGAATCCTCTATGGCAACGGCTTTAGAGAAGTCACTGACGCCCAAGCCCAAGGCAAGCTCTTTGTAAATCCATGGATGAGGTTTCGCGCACAGTTCACCCATCGTCCCGTACTCTTTCCCGTTTTTCCTTCTGCCTCCGCTGATGGTCGCATCATAAAAATCCAAGGGATCGCCCATGTCCAAATCTCGAAAAGCGGAGACGATCTCGGGAATCGCCTTATAATCCAACCCCGAAGTAGCCAAGCCGATTTTGATGCCTCTTCTTTTGACTTCCAGAAGGAATTCTTTTAATCCGGGGCGAGGGATGAAAGCGTGTTTCACCCCCGTGCCGTTCATGGCTTTGTTAAGTTTCTCCTCAGCCGTTTGATGATAGACCAAAGTGGCTTCCTCAAGACTTTGCTTGAAGCCGTATTTCCTTTTGCAATAATCCAAATGCTCTAACGTGGTGAATCCCTGCACGAAAGGAGCGTCTTCTTCCTGAAGGTTAAAATCCGGGTTTTCAAGCAATTTAGCAGTCGTGCGCCCAATCACATATATCCAAAAGGTCTCGCTCATGACGCTCGTCCCATCTAAGTCCATCAAGATATATTCAATATCGTGGGGCTTTGGGAGTTCTTCCCACGGATAGATGGCTTCCACGCCGCCTTGATTGATGGAAAGATAATCTTTCTCATCTATCTTGATGGCTTTAACGCCTCTGGCCTTGAATTCAAACATGTTTTTACCTCACCAAGGATTATAAGGGAATGAGGACAAAAGCAAATAAAGCCAGTTCGTTTTGGGCAAAAAGACAATAAGCACGGTCAATTAAGGCAAAAGAAAAACAAAAAGAAATCATTGCAATATTTAGAAAAGATCACAAAAACAACGCGAGAAATAGTTTATTGGCTTGGCGAATCAAGGGCTTTCAAAGTCAAGCGATCTTACAAAGCGTTGACCGTTCTATGCGCGATGTTTCTATAGAGTCGAAAGCCCGCGCAGGAGAGGGCTCTATTGCAACATCGAAGAGATCGAAAGGACCGTTTGATAACTTCTTGATTCGTTTTTAAAGGGATATCTGGAATTTAAAATACCTGAAAAAGCAGGTATTTTAAATTTTTGCGGCTTTTTTAATCTAGTCACTCACTAGTTTGGCCGGAGCTTTAATTCCGTTATCTTTGGACTCCGCCAGAGCCGTCCCCGCCAATCAAAGGGACTCTTCTTCAACGAAATAACGGTATGCCCCGGCCGTCCAGCCGATCATGGGCATCGTCTCATACTCGTTGCTAACCCCGATTTTTCCAGTGGAGGCGTCGTATTTCTCCCAGAGCCTGCCGGTTTCCTCGAAGACATTCCTTGCCA
>CAVGXP010000065.1:30274-49117 GCA_963633165.1 bacterium | reverse complement strand
CTTTGTTCTTTTCTACGCTCAATTTTCGTTTTTACGTCAGCGGGATTAACTTTATTGTCTTGCGCCTTTAGCGAAGGCAAAATAAGCATGGCTTTTTGTCTTACCAAATAGGAGGGTAATATGAAACCATTGGAAACGAAATACAAAGCGTTGCCGTTCTGGAGTTGGAACGACGAGCTTGATCCGGAAACGTTGAAAAAACAGATTGCTTGGATGAACGATAATGGTATCGGCGGCTTCTTCATGCACGCTAGAGGAGGATTGAAGACGCCTTATCTAGGGCAGAAGTGGTTTGAATGCGTCGATGCCTGCGTTGAAGAGGCGAACAAACTCGGCATGGACGCCTATGCTTACGATGAAAACGGCTGGCCCAGCGGCTTTGTCGGAGGGAAGCTCCTTGAAGATGAAAGCAACTGCGACCGTTACCTCGAATATTCCTACGGCCCTTACGATGAAAAGGCCTTGGCTAGCTACGACTATAAAGGCGCTTCGCTTGTTCGGGTCAATTCCGGCGATGATGTCCTGAACGTCTATAAAAGGATCTCCAATTCCACCGTCGACATCTGCAACAAAGACGTCGTTAGGAAATTCATCGATCTCACCCACGAGAAATACAAAAGCAACGATAAAGGCGGCTTGAAGGGCTTCTTCACCGATGAGCCTCAATATTACCGCTGGGGCCATCCCTACACCGACTGCTTGCCTGAGTATTTCCAGAAGCATTATGGCGAGGACATTCTCGATGGCTTAGGATTGATGTTCGTGGAAAAAGAAGGCTATCGCCAATTCCGTTATCGCTATTGGTTGGCCATGCAGGATTTGATGCTGAATTCTTTTGGCCGCCAAATCTATGAATGGTGCGACGCCAATAACTACAAACTCACCGGCCATTATGTCGAGGAGACCTCGCTTGCCGGACAGATGTGGTGCTGCGCTGGCATCATGCCTTTCTATGAATATGAGCATATCCCCGGAGTTGATTGGCTTGGAAGGGGATGCCCTGATGTGATTTCGCCAAAGCAAACCGGCTCGGTCGCTAGCCAATTGGGCAAGGAGCAGGTCCTCACTGAGGTGTTCTCTTGCTCGGGATGGGATGTTACCCCCGTTGAGCTTAAAAGAAATGGCCATGCCCTGTATTGGGGCGGCGTCAATTTGATCTGCCATCACCTTTTGCCCTACGCTGAGCACGGGCAAAGAAAGAGAGATTATCCCGCTCATTACATTCCGCTTAATGGCTGGGTGAAGAAGAGCTTCGGGGAGTTCAACGATTATTTCTCTTATCTCGGCCGCTTCCTTGCCCAAAGCGATGAAAACCCGCAAATCGGCGTTATTCACCCCATTCGCAGCGCTTATTTGGATTTTAAGAGAATGGGCACTGCCGGGGATGATGATTGCGGAGTCAAAAATCTTTTCCTCGACTTGGTGGAAACCACGGACAAATTGACCGCCATGCACGTCAATTGGCATTTCCTCGATGAGACGTTATTAGAGAAACACGGTTTCGTCGAAGGCGGCCAAATTGGTTGCGGGAAGAAAAAATACTCCATCATCGTTCTTCCCAGAATGTTCACCATTGGCAAAAAGACGGCGGAGTTCATCGACGCCTTCATCGCTAATGGCGGAAAATTGTGCTTACCTTTTGGCGTTCCTTCTTACTTAGAAGGGCAGGAGCATGACTTCTCTTATTGGAAACAAAGCGTCGCAATTGAAGAGTTGGCCGGCGTTGACGGATTCAAATCCAACGAGACTTTGGACTACAGGGTTTCCCTTAGGAAAGACGCCGAAGGAAGAGAATATCTCTTCATTATCAACACAACCGAAAAAGAAGTGGACGTTTCCCTTGTTAAAGAAGGAATCAAGAGCTGCTTGTTCTACGATGTCACCAAAGACACCTATAGTGCCTCGACTTTGGACTTCAAACTCGAAATAGGCGGAGCCCGCATCCTTTATTGGAGCAAGGATAAAATCCCCGCCAAGAAGAAGCTTGCTGAGATTTCCTTACCCACCTCTTTCCATATAGTTAAGCCGGTCACCAACTTCCTCACTTTGGATGATCTATCCTATTCCTTGGATGGGAAGACCTATTCCAAGACGATGTTCCACATGAACGCCTTCTCCGAGCTCCTTAGGCAAAGATATGAGGGGCGTCTGTTCTTGAAGTACGTCTTCGATGTCGAAGAATTGCCCCCTTCTTGCGAGCTTGAAATCGAAAACGAACGTCTCCATAGCGTCAAACTCAATGGCGTGGAGCTGAAGAAGCTTGGCGAATCCGCTTATGAGAAGGACCTCCTTGTTTACGAAACTTTGAAGGCCATGAAAGTCGGCCACAACGAGATTGTGGTGGAGATGGATTATTGGCAGGATGAGAAGGTCTATTACGCCTTGTTTGGCGAAAACGTCCAGGAAAGCTTGAGGAACTGCTTGGTCTACGATTCCAACATCGAGCCCATCTACCTAAAAGGCGAATTCGGCGTTTACGGTACTTTCAATAAAGGCGTTGATGTTCTCTTAGGAAGAGATTTCCGCATTGGGAAGCAAAACTACGATGTGACCTCCTTGGTTAGGGAAGGCTACCCCTTCTTCCATGGCGATATTGAACTAGAAGGCAAGATCGATGTTGATTCTAGCGAAAAGGAACTCGTCATCGATAAGCGTTTCAGCAGAATCGAGCTCTGGATTAATTCCAAAAAAGTGGACGCGACCATGTTCGATTATCGCTTTGATCTAAGCGATTATCTCCACTCTGGCGAAAACGACGTCAAAGTCATCTTGACCGTCTCCCCCAGGAACTGCATGGGCCCGCATCACGCCGGAGATTGCGAAACCAAATTCGTTGGACCGTTCACTTTTGAGAATTACACCGATTGCAGCGTCTATAGCTTCGTCGAGTCGATTATTTGATTGATTAACGTTTGATTTGACCCCCATAGCCCTAACCCACCCAATCCGTTTCTACATGAATTGCGGTTTGGTGCATTAAGGTCTATGGGGGTCTTTTACTTTTTTACTTAAAGGCATAAAATCCTTGTCCTATGAACGAAAACGTTAAGAAAAAAATGTGCGTTATATTCCCTTTTATGGCTTTTTACGTCGTTTTTTCTTTTATGCCTTTCCAGCCTTGGCTTGGCGAGTGGGGCTTTTTGATCCTTCGTTTCGTCTGCTTCACGATTTGCTCTGGCTTGCTCGTGTTTTTCAAAAACCATTTTCATTGGTCTATCGATCACCCTAACAAAGAACTTAAGTACACCTTCCTCTTCCCCTTGACCATTTTCTGCTTCATCAATTTCTTTTCCGTTCCTTTCTTCAAATTCAATTTGAGCATTGAAGCGGAGGATATCGGATTGATGTTCATGGAAAGCGCGACGGATTTCTCCGCTTCCGTTTTCGAGGATGTCCTCTTCGTCAATTTGCTTATTGGCTTGGTTCTTGATCTGACGAAATGGAAATACAGGCGTTCCTTCTCTGTTCTGCTCAGTGCGGTTTTGCTCACAGCCGCGCATACTTACACCTTTCTTTATCCTGGCGAATTCCCCGCCTCCGACCCCATACAGGTCGCTTGGGTCCAAGAGGCGTTCATTTTCTTGATTACGGCAGGGTGTGGCTACCTTTCGATGTTCTTTGATTCCGCGGTTATCCCGGTTGCCTTCCATTTCCTTTATAACGTCTGCAACCACATCCTTTTCTATCATTTCTACGACCTCGTCGTTTCTTGGGAATACATCCTCTTCGTTGCCATCTTCGCCTTCTTTGGGGTATCTTACTTCATCGCCTTGTGGCATATGTCCGAGCATGAGGTATATCGAAATAAGAAAACGCCTCAGGAATGACCTCCTGGGGCGATTTGATTAATGACGGTGTGCTTTGCCTATTCTTTCTTTGGTAGCGCCTCTTCGATTTTGGCGATGAGCTTTTTCTCGGCAAGGGAGCAAGTTTCTAAAATCGTCCCTTCAAAGACTTTGGCGCTGGATTTCCCATGCGTTTTAACAACGAGCTTTTTGGTCCCTAGCAGTGGGGCGCAGGCTTTCTTGGCGGCTTTAAATGGAGTCAACGCCTTCTTTATCCCACCGATTTGGAACAAGGCGCCGATGCCTTCGAAGAACAATCCGATCTTCCTGAAGAAGTTCCCCATGGCCGCGTCTTTAAGGAGGTCCTTGACGAAGTAGCAAGCCCCCTCCGTTCCTTTTAGGAAAACGTTTCCGGCAAAGCCGTCGCAGACGACGACGTCGGTGGTGCCATCAAGGACGTGATCGCCTTCGATGTTCCCGATGAAGTTGAGGTTGCTCTGTTTCAAAAGGGTGAACGCCTCTTTGCTTAAATCATCGCCTTTTCCTTCTTCTGAACCGACGTTTAGAAGGGAAATGCGGGGATTTTGATAACCAATGCATTGAAGATAGACGCTAGCCATCAGCCCGAATTGATAGAGGTATTGCGGCTTGCAGTCCATGTTGGCCCCGGAGTCGATTAATCGCACGGATGAACCGTTTTTCGTGGGCAAACTCGATAACAACGCCGGGCGTTCGATGCCGGGGATGCGCCCTAATCTAAGCACCGCCCCAGTCAGCACCGCCCCTGTTGGCCCGGCGGAGACCATTCCGTCGATGTCCTCTCTTTTCCTTAACGCCTCATAGCAAACGGCCAAAGAGGAATTCGGCTTGGCTTTGAGAAACATTGCCGGATGATCGGTGTTCAAGACGGCTTCATCGGCTTGGAGGAATTCGACTCGGCTCATGTCCGCGTGCATTTTCTCCATTTGACTTTGGCAAATGTCTTTTGGCCCGCAGAGAATAAGCTGAAGGTCTTTCCTTTTTTTAAGAGCGTTCGCCGCCCCCTCGAGGACGGCCTGTGGAGCGTTATCTCCGCCTAAGGCATCAACTAAGATTTTCATGGTCTTATTGTGCCATTCTTCTTTTGTTTTCTCTACTTGCTTCTCTTCTACGAAGAGATGATTCTTCCCCCGTTCTGTTTCTGTGATAAGATTACCCGGCATGACCAACGACAAACTACTGCAAACATATAAAGCGCACGCCACGGACAACGAAATTGAGATCCTCCGCTCGCATAAATGCGGGTGTTTTTTCTGCCGCAGCGTTTTCGATGCGCGCGAAGTCTCCGAATGGGCTTCTGAAAATGGCGGCGGTGCAAGCGCGATTTGCCCAAAATGCGGCATGCCTACCGTCATCGGCGATGCCTCGGGAGCCCCCTTAGATGAGGCTCTCCTAGATGAGATGTACAGGGCTTTTTATGAAAACGGTGAGGCGACCATCGATTCTGCCGCAGCGTATGTCTCCCGCTACTTGGATAATCAGATCACTCACACTCAGGAAAGCGAGAACGCTTTTGAGAGATGCTTGGCCTTGCTCGCCTCAACCGGGAATGCTCACGCGAATTTCCTCATGGGGCAGATGTATTCTGGAAAAGCGGAGTTCCATGAGCCTAATTTTGAATTGGCTAAAGTCTTCTTTGCCGATCAATCCTTGCACAATAACGTCCATGCTTTGTGCAAATTGGGTTCCTTATACACGGCGAAGGTTCTTAAAAGCAAAAACAAAATGGAGGGCTATGAGTACTTTGCCAAGGCTTTGGCGTTGGGCTCCATCGACGCCATCCCTTTGATGGCGGATTGCTACGTGGTTGGCGGCCCGGTTAAAAAGGACCTTTCGTTCGCCTTCTCCTCCGTCCGCGCGACCTTCGTTGACCTTTATCCCGATTACGTGCGTTCTAAATACGCCTGGGATTGCCTCCCTGATCTCTCATTGCGATTGGCCACCTATTATTATGATGGAGCAGGCTGCCAGAAAGACCACATGATGGCGCTTCGTTATTTCCTTTGGACAAAACTTGCCTGCAACTTCAGGGATACGCTTCCAGGATCGAATAGGTTTGACACCTATTTCCCGGACTACGGTCCAATCATCGATTCCTCGATTTCCTCCCTTGCCCAAGAATTCGGGGCCAAGGAAGGACATCCAGTCTGCGATGCCGATACCTTCTTTGACACATATGGGGACCCCGACATGAGCGAAGATAGCGACAAAACGCTGGAACTGATCTCGTATAACCCCGCGGAAATGACCCTTTCCTTCTCCATTACGGCGAAAGCACCGGGGTTCATAATCGACTTAGGGAACCTTTGTTGCCTCCCTAGCCCGGAG
The DNA here is from genome assembly GCA_963633165.1 of bacterium. Classification (GTDB taxonomy): domain Bacteria; phylum Bacillota_I; class Bacilli_A; order RFN20; family CAG-826; genus Alloenteromonas. The sequence continues at coordinate 42,965 of CAVGXP010000065.1, read as the reverse complement.
AAGGTTGATTGGAATTTCGAGCAGGTGGCCAGCTTCAAACTCAATAGTCCGACCGACACCACCTTCAACCGCGTCCGTCTCCATCAAGACGAAGATGGCTGGGATTTCATCAGAAAAGAGCCCTCCGGAGACTATTGGACTGTCGCAAGCGTTCGTTTTACCCCGGCTGAATCGTTTAAAAAGATTCTCTCCTCGGAGAAAAGGAAGAATGCCGCCGAGAAAAAGAAGCAGACCGCTAAGAAAAAAGCCCCCAAAAGCGATATGAAGAAAAAAGGAAAGAAAGAGTGAGAATTCATGGAAAAGCCAACCTATGAGAAGAAGGCCTTCGGGCCGCTAAAGAAATATCGGGCCAAAGTCATCCTTGCTCCGACGTTCAAATTGTTTGAAGCCGTCACGGAATTGATCGTTCCTTTGCTTGTCAGCGCCATCATCGACAATGGCCTTGATTCTAAGGGAAGCCATTACCAAGACTGGAACTATATCCTTCTGCTGTCTGGAATAATGTTTGGCTTGGCCATCGCCGGCTTTGCGGTCACCATGATCACGCAGTATCTCGCGGCCAGGGTTTCTAGCGATTACTCCTATGATTTGAAACAGGTTCTTTACGAGAGAATCCACCTGCTTTCTCCTCGTCAACTCGATGAATATGGCCGCAATAAGGCTTTGAATTTAGTCACAAACGACGCCTTTTTGGTCCAAAGCGGCGTTCAGATGCTGATGAGGCTCATCGTCCGCGCCCCCTTCTTGGTGCTTGGTTCGGTGGTGGCGAGCTTCATCGTTTCTCCGCTTGCTGGCTGCATCGTTTCCGCGACTATGGTTCTTTGCGCTGCCGTCATTGCTATTGTCGTCTTGTGCACCCCTAAGCAATACGCCAAACTCCAAAGAGAACTCGATATCATCTCCACCCGCGGCGAGGACGAAATCGTCGGCGCCAGGGTCGTCCGTTCCTTCAACAAAGAAGCCAAGGAAACCGAGGAATTCCGCTCCGCCAGCGAGAAATACCGCAAGCAGGCCTTGGTTATTTCTAAAATCAACGCTCTCATCAATCCTTTGACTTTCGCTTTCGTCAATCTCGCCATCCTTCTTATTTTCTATCTAGGCGGTTTCCACGCTGAAGCCTCTCATCTCTCCGTTGGCGACATCGTTGCTTTGATGAGCTATCTGACGACCTCGCTTTCGGCTTTGATCATGTTCGTCCGCTTGATGACCTCCTTATCGAAAGCCTTCACCTCGAAAAAGAGAATCGATGACTTCCTTGCCATCGAACCCGACGTCGTATCCGGTGAGAAAGTTCATAACGAGCCTCTGCAAGAGGGAGAAACCATCTTTGAGTTCAAAGACGCATCCCTTAGCTTCGGGGGCGAGAATTACGCCTTGAAAAACATCAATCTTATCCTCAAGAAAGGCCAGTCTGTCGGCATCATCGGCGGAACCGGTTCGGGGAAATCGACGCTGCTGAACCTCATGGAACGCTTCTTCGATTTGAGTGATGGGGAATTGCTCTACCGCGGCGATTCCATCAAAGACGGTTCCTTGCAGGAAATCCGCTCCTCCATTGCCCTCGTTAGCCAAAAGAAACAGCTTTTTGCCGGTACCATTCGCTCTAACCTTCTTCTTGGAAAGAAAGACGCGACGGAAGAACAAATGTGGGAAGCCTTGAAAGATTCCTTGGCCTATGAATTCGTCTCCCGTTATAGCGATGGGTTAGACCACCGCGTTGAAGAAGCGGGGCAGAATTTCTCCGGCGGTCAAAAGCAAAGGTTGCTCATCGCCAGGGCTTTGCTCTCCGACCGTCCGATATTGTTCCTTGATGACGCCACCAGCGCCTTGGATTACAAAAGCGATCTTCTGGTGAGACAGAACATCGCCAAAAAGGAAGGCCTAACCGTTGTCTTGGTTTCCCAAAGGGCCACTTCCATCAAAGACTGCGACAACATCTACGTCCTTGAAAACGGCCAAATCGTCGGCGAGGGGAACCACGCTGAACTTCTTGCCTCCTGCCCAATTTATCAGGAGATCTATGAAACGCAGGTGAAGACAAAATGAAAAAGAAATCTTTGAATCTATCGCTTTTGAAACCTTACATGAAGGGCAATACCCCCTTGATGGTTTCCTCTCTCGTTTTCGCCCTTCTTTCCGTCTCCGCCAAAATGGCTATACCCTTCGTCACCGGATTAGCCATCGATAAGATGAGGTCCAGCGATTTCACCCCCAACGATCTCACGCCTTACCTCTTCCTCGTTCTTGGCTTGCTTATCGTGGGCGCGGGCTTGCGTTACGTCTTTGATTACGTTCTCGCCAAATGTGGTCAGAAAGTGGTCAAGAACATGCGCGATACTCTCTTTGATGCGCTCAACGAAGTCCCCCTCTCCTATTTGGATACGAACGCCCACGGAGATCTCTTGCTTCGTTTGACCAATGACATCGAAAATGTGCAAACCGGCCTTATCACCGGCGCAGGCGCTTTGTTTGAGGGGCTGGTGCAAATCCTCATCACCTTGTTCTTCGTCTTCTATTTGAACTGGGCCTTGGCTTTGGTCGTCGTCTTCCTTACGCCTATCTCCGTCGTCGTCTCTCGCTTCGTTAGCAAATCAAATTCCGTTTATTTCACCAAACAAAGCGAAAAGATGGGCGAGCTCACCGCGCATACCCTCGAATCCATTTCCAATTTGGAAGCCATCCACGCTTACGGCATGGAAGAAGCGAGGGAAGAACAGTTCCTAGTCAAAGATGAGGAGACTCGCAAAGCCAACTTCAAAGCGACGTTTGCCTCTGCTTGGATTAATCCCTCAACCCGTTTGGTGAATAACCTGATCTACGCTTCTCTTACTCTCCTTGGAGCGTATATGCTCGTTTCTAGCCCCTCTTGGTTAGGGGTGTCCTTCACCGTCGGGGCGCTTTCTTCCTTCTTGTCCTATTCGCTTCAATACATGACCCCCTTCAACGAAATCGCCGATGTTGCAAGCGATGTTTTCTACGCCTCCGCATCGTTAGCCAGGGTTCAAGAAACCATTTCTGCCCCCAAAGATGTCGATGAAGGCACTAAGCCCTTGGGCAAAGAAATCGACACCCTTGAGGCCAAAGGAATCAATTTCTCTTATGATGGCAAACGCCAGATCATCAAAAACTTCAATCTTGACGTCTACAAAGGCCACAAGATCGCCTTGGTCGGTCCTACCGGTTGCGGCAAAACAACGATTATCAACCTCCTCATGAGGTTCTACGATCCCCAGGAAGGCTGCTTCGAAATGAACGGTGTCTCCACCTTCGATGCTAGAAAATCGGAGATGAGGAGCCACATCGGAATGGTCTTGCAGGAAACATGGCTCGAACATGCCTCCATTCGGGACAACATCGCCTTCGGGAAACCCGAAGCGAGCATGGTCGAAGTGGTGGAAGCAGCCAAAAAGGCTCATGCGGACGAATTCATCCGCAGACTTCCACAAGGCTACGATACGATCGTTTCCAATTCTTCCGGCTTGTCTCAAGGCGAAAAGCAGCTGCTGTGCGTGGCTAGGATTCTTCTTGTTAAGCCCGAGATCGTCTTGCTTGATGAAGCCACCAGCAACATCGACCTCCGCACCGAGCTTGCCTTAGGCAAAGCCTTTGACGAATTGATGAACGGGAAAACATCCATCGTCGTCGCCCATAGGCTTTCCACCATCCGCAATTCTGATTTGATACTTGTCTTAAAAGACGGGGAAATCATCGAGCAAGGGAACTTCGATGAACTGATGGGGCAAAACGGTTTCTTCGCCGACCTCTATCACAGCCAGCTTGCCTAACTCTTTAAAAGGAAGGATCCGAACAAAGGCCTTCCTTTTTCTTTTTGCGGACCAATATCAAAGATGATGAATCGTTCAATCCTTTGACCTTAAAACCCAACTTTTCAAAGAAAGGCAACGTGTCCTTCCTTTCTTGCTTAAGAAGAGCAAACATGCTCGCTTGCTTCTTCACTGAAAAAAGAGAGTTGAGCAGCAGGCTTGCATATCCTTTGTTGCGGTACATAGGATCCGTAAAGATGCCTTGAACGAGGAGAAGGGGCTCGCCGAAATATCCTAAATCGAAAAGGAAATCATCCTGCTTTTTGATCGAGTTTGGGAAGATCTCGTCCATGGGAAAGAAGCTAACGACAAGAAAAGAGAGGATTTTTGCGCCATCTTTAAGGATAAATACGCGGTTTTCTTGAACAAAGGACGCCAAGAAGTCCTCCGCGATTATTGGGGCATCCATCTCTATTTGGCAGCGACGGAGACTTTTGCTTAGCGATGCGAGATCTTTTGATTGGGCGAGAACTAATTTCTGCATGGTAAGAGTCTACTTCATCCTTCAATTGTTTTCTAAAGTCTAAACTTACGTTGCTTGATATAAGGGCCCCTATCTTTTGCGTTTACCCTCTCTTAAGAAGCGTGGAAAAGGGCTAAAATCTTTACGATTTTATAAGGGGGAGAAAACGATATGAAACAAGCCTATTACTTATACGAAGCAAACCTTTCTAAAGGCGAGATGCTTTTGGCCAATGATTCCTCCTCCTTCACAAGGCCTTTTTTCGAATCTGCCCAGGTGGGACTTAAGGCGTTCTCCAATTTGAGTCTTTCCTCCTCTTGCTTGTTTTTCCCTTCTAGAGAAGGCGAAGACGAGACGATGAGAGCCAAGCGAAGCGATTTTCGCGTTGCCGATTGGATGCTTTTGGCTTTGGTGGTGGATAGCAGCGACGAAGTCGCGAGCGTCCTTATCCTCGAACGTTCGAACCTCGACCATTGTTTGGTTTTTTCCTTCAATGAAGGACAGGTCGTTGTGGTCTCTTGCCAAGGGATGGAAATCAGGGAGGAAATGGAAGAGAAGATGACCGCAAAGGAATTCCTTTCCACTTTAGTTGTTCCTTCCCCTGTCCAAAGCTTTAGTCCGACTCAAAAAGGGAAGCCGACGAACCTTGGCTACGCTCCTGAAAAAGTCCTTGCGGTCGAAGAGGAGGATGATGAGCCTCTTCATATCGCTTTTGAACGCCCGGCCTTTGTCCCTAATTCGAAGAAGGGTAAAGCCGCGAATCTAGGCACATCTTCTCGCTTAATCGAAGAAGAGGAAGACGACGAACCCATCAACATCGACGTCGAACGTCAAGCCTTCACGCCGTCTAGTGGCAAAAAACCCCGTAATTTGAATGTTTATATCGATAAAAGATCGCAAAAACCCATCAAAAAAGAAGAGGTGGATGTTGATGAAACGGTGAATATCGAAATCTCAAAAGAAGGCTTCGTCGCAGGAAACAGCAAGAAGCCAAAGAACTTGAATGTGTATAAATCACGGAAGGTTCAAACCGCCCCCAAGACCATCTCCGTAGAAGAGCCTGATCCCGCCAAAATAGCCTCTTCTTATAAAAAACCTGATTTTTCGCCAAACGTCCAAATTAAGTCTGTGCCCCATCAAGCCTCTTTTGAAAAGCCGTCTTCCCCGAATCAACGTTCCTATTCTCAAGTGGATGCGGCAGAGGCTTCCTCCAATCAAATGGAAGAAAGGGTTTCTTCGCCGAAATATTACTTTAGCTGCGAAGGGGCCCATAGATTGTCTAGGACTGCTATCAACGACCCTTCCCTCTTCTATGTTCACAAGGTTTTCGATGGCCGCTGGAAAAGAATTTTGACCGAGAATCCCAATGTCACCGTCGACGATTCCGCTATCGTTTTGGGAAAGATCAAAAAGCCAGATGGTAATTTTGTCTTGGACATGGAGAAATACGACATCCTGGCCGCTAACGTCGACGAAAGCAATGAGCCTTTCGCCTATTTGCTCTCCCAAAAAGAAAATCCCTCAATTGCTATGGCTTTGCTAAGGAAAGAAGCCGGCTTTGCGTTGCTTTGCCTAAGCGACACCGGCATAGAGATTCTTGATCCTCGCCTTGATTATGATTCTTTGAGGCGGATGTGTTTCCCAGATAAAGGGGCGAATTGATGGCTACTAGAGACCCTGCTGTTGTTTCTTACACCATGTCGCGAATCCGCGGTAAAGACACGGGTTTGGAACTAGCGTTAAGGAAGGCTTTAAGCAAGGAGGGGATTACCTACAGGCTTTATTCCTCTAAAGTCTTTGGACACCCTGATATTTGCATCCAAAAGCTTCGCATTGCCATTTTCTGTGACTCCGAATTTTGGCATGGTTATCATTTCGAGGAAAACCAATCCAAGATTCATTCGAACAGGTCTTATTGGGTTCCCAAAATCCAAAGGAACATCGCTAGAGACGAGGAAGTGAACGCCAAACTCAAGAAAGAAGGCTATTTGGTTCTCAGATATTGGGGTAAAGAAATCGAAAAAGATCTCGATAGGGTCGTCAACGACATTCTTTTTCACATCAAAACGAGAGAGGAAATTCTTGCTCTATCCAAAAACATCTCTTTGTATACGACCCTTGCCTATATCGAAAAAGACGATTCTTATTTGATGCTTCACCGCGTGAAGAAAAAACAAGACATCAATGAGGGAAAGTGGATCGGCGTAGGCGGGAAACTCGAGCCCAATGAGACGATGGTCCAAGCCATGAAAAGGGAAATCAAAGAAGAAACCGGTCTTGACGTAAAGAAATACCGTTACCTCGGCAAAATCGATTTCCTCAACGATTCTTATCCTCCGGAAAGAATGTATCTATTCAAAGTCAGCGAATTCACCGGGGAAGTTAAAGAATGCGATGAGGGCGATCTTGCTTGGGTGAAGAAACAAGACATCATGAACCTTCCTTTGTGGGAAGGAGACAAGGTGTTTCTACCTTTGTTAGAAGCGGAGAGCCCTTCCCCCTTCCAACTGGCTTTGCTCTATAAGAAAGGCGATTTGTCCTATGTCTTCGGCCCTTATTTTGACAAATGCGAGAAGAAGACAACAAAGAAGAAAAAAGCGTCTTGTAAGAAAAGGGGCAGGCGATTAAATTAGTGTCGCTCTTGGAAGGGTCTACCCCTGGCTCTTCCAAGGGTTTTTAAGTGGAGGCTGCTAGTTCATGAATAGCAACGTGGTCAAAATCGATCAGAAGGAAATGAATGATTTCGCGAATTGCTTCGGCCTTTTGTGCAAGGTCTGCGAAGATCATCTCCCTAGCGAGGCTAGTCCGTCGCAGGCACAGATGGTCCCTGTTTTCTGCGCGGCTTTCTTGGGCCGCGGGCTTTTCGTTAGCCCGGAAGGCTTCAACGCCTTCGTTTCATCCCTAGTCGAGGCTAGATGCGACCGTTGCATGCTAAAAGAGCATAAAAACAAAGTGGATTTCCCCAGTTGGGACCCTGAAGACCACTACGAAGAGGATTGTCATCCTTTAGCGGACGTCTTCTTCACCTTCTACGCCCATAAGCTTTTCTCCGATGGGGTGGTTGAGCTTCCTGAACAATCCTTAGGCCCCATCTTTACCCTGTCAGGACTTGCTTTGGAGGGAATCGCGAAAGGCTATCATCTGGTTGGAGAAGAGATCAAAAACGCTTATCCCCAATACGAGGAAATGCTAAACAAGAGCTTTTCCCAAGATGGAGGGATGGAAAAGAATCTTTTGTCCTCTTTGGAAAGCCTTGCCTTCATCGCAACGCTTCAACAACGCAAAAAAGACTAGATCAGTCTTTGAATTCATACTTCCTGATCTCGCAATTATCGAGGCCGAAATTCATGAATTCGTCGTTGCTCATATCGTAGAAATAGGAATTGACGACCCTGGACATGCCCCCGTGGCACACCAGCAGGACGTCTTTTTCTTTATATTTGGCTTTGATTTCGTTTAGGAAAGGATAGACGCGAGCGACAACGTCAAGATAGCCCTCCCCATTTGGATAGCGCTTGAAGAAGGAACTTCTTTGCGAAAAGTATCTTTCGCCAACGCGGGGCTCTCCCTCTAACTCCCCATAGAATTCCTCTTGGATGCGGGGGTCGACGATCATGGGGATGTCGCGGCCTTCGCAAATTATGGCGGCGGTTTGCCTGGCTCGGGTTAGCGGGGAGCAGAAAACGAGGTCAAGATGAACCGAGGAGAGGTTCTCTTTTGTTTTCTTAGCTTGTTGCATGCCTTCTTCGTTTAAAGGGATATCGATGCGACCTTGGATCAGGCGTTTCTTATTCCAGTCCGTTAGGCCATGGCGAACGACGTATAAGCTCATTTGCTCTCCTCCTGTTCAATCGATGGAGTCTCTTTTTCCTTGCCCCACGACCTGACGTTTTTGATTAGGGCGGGAAGCAAGAAGGCGCAGGCGGCGACCCAGGCGATGGGATCGGCCAAAAACACGGCGATGTAAGCCCACTCAGATGCATTGCAATTGATGGCTCCTCCATTGATGAGCTGAGGGAGGAAGAGGCAGACAAGCGAACGGGCTAAAAGCTCGCCAATGCCCGCAAGGAAGGGGAAGAGAGGCTTTTCTAACCCTTGAAGCTCGTTTCTTCCAAGGAACAGCAAAATCAAGATGCCCATGCAAGGAATGACGGTGATGAGGTACAAATTTCCATAACGCAGGCTTTCTTCTGTGATTTTGTCCGCGGAGAGGAAAATCCTTTGGTAAGCACCCCCAATCATCAAAAGTAATCCGATAGCGGCGGTGACGGCCCAGACAACAAGCCCGATGACGACGGAGGCTTTGAAGCCCTTCCTTAGCCTCTCCTTGTTGTTGGCGCCCAAATTTTGACCCATGTAGGAAAGCATGGCTGTGCCTAGCCCGCTCATGGGGGCCATCATGAGGTTGAAAACCTTAGACGCAGCACCATAACCAAGCTGTGTTGGCATGGTTGCGAGCATAGCTCCGCTAGGATCGCGATCAAAAGAGATGATCGCGGCTTGCATGATGATGATTCCGATTTCAAGTATCGAATTCTGGAAGGCCATTGGCATCCCGTTTTTCAGGTGGCGCATGACGAAGGAAAAAGAGATTTTCCAATCCGATTTCCTGATTCTCATCCTCTTATAATGAATCGCGGCATAAGCCATTGCCCCGAAGGCTGAGAAAGCCTGAGAGATGACCGTTGCCCAGGCACTTCCTGCCACCCCCCAATTAAAGACGGTGATGAAGAGGAGATCGAGGCCGACGTTCAGGAAAGCGGAAACGATGAGGAACAAGAAAGGGGCGAAAGAATCCCCATAAGCGCGTAAGACGCCGAAGACCATGTTGAAGAAGGCGCTGGAGAAGGTGCCAATGTAAAGAATCGAGATATAGGTTTTCGCGGCTTCGTATTCTTGCTGCATCGCCGCGTTGCCGCTCCCATTAACGATTCCAACCCAAGAAAGCAAAGGATCGATAAGAGGCAAAGCGATGCAGGCGAGCAAAACGGAGATAATGGACGTTAATATAATCTGAGTGAGGTAGCTTTTTCTGGCGCCATCTTCGTCTCCGGCCCCGATTCTTTCTGCGGTTACAACCGAAAAGCCGCTTGAGGCGCCGATGGCAAATTGCAAAATGATCCAGACGATTGGGGCGGAACTGTTCACGCCGGCAACTTCGGCTTCACCCAGAGTTTGGCCGACGATGATGGTGTCCGTCAGTGTGTAAATTTGCTGGAAAATCAAAGAAAGGACAATTGGGATAAGGAAGACCAATATCCCTTTTGTTATATTCCCTTTGGTCAGGTCAATGGGGTCGAATAATTTGCGAAATTTCTGCCACACTTTCATAGCGGCGATATTCTAGGCAAGCGCGAAAAAAAGAAAAAGGGCTCTAAAGAGCCTTCCGACAGGAAAGCGGTATCTTTATAGATCCTTAAAACCAAATAAATAGGCTGTAAGCAAAATTAACATTTTGGGATGAACTTTTTCTTTCTTGGCCTATAATGGGCGGGCTTTAGGAGGATGGAAACATGCTTGGATACTCAAATGAAAATGTTGCACAGCTAAGAAAGAAGATGAAAGAAGATGGCCTTAAGGCTTATCTTATCGTGACGGGAGATCCTCATAATTCAGAGGAGCCGGCACCGCATTTCGCCGCAGAAAGGCGTTATTTTTGCCCGTTTGATGGGGATAATGCCTATGTTTTGATCACTCAAGACGAGGCTTTGCTGTTTACCGATGGACGTTTCTTCGTTTCGGCGGAAGAAGAACTGAAGGGCTCTTACTTTAAACTGATGAAGCTCTACACACCAGGTTATCCTAGCCCCGAGGAATTAATCCTACAAAACCACCTCTATCCTTTGGGAACGAATCTCCTCCTTATATCTCCATCTGAGTTAGAAGAACTTTCGAAAGGAGGGGTGGTCGTGGATAAGGATTACAGCGTTCTGCTTCCGGAGATTCCTCCTTTGCCCTCTACTAAATTATGGCGATTCGACGATCCTTCCTATAATGATTTAACCCGTGAGCAAAAACTTCAGAAGGTCTTGGAAGAGACCTCAAACGAGGGCGCGGAAGCCCATTTGCTAACGACTTTGGACGATATCGCATACCTGCTTAACGTTCGTGGAAACGATATTCCCTATACGCCGGTCTTCTATTCTTATCTTTATTTATCGGTTAAAGAAGGGGTACATTTGTTCCTTCAGCCAGGTCGGCTGGATTTTGAAATTTCTGGAGTCACCATCCACCCCTATGAGGACATCTTCACTTTCCTGTCTTCTAGGAAAGAAGTCAAAACTTTAGTGGATGTCAGCCAAGCCAACGCGAAGGTTTGCTCTTTGCTTGACAACATTCTTCCAGGCAAAGCCCCTTCAAGGATGATGAAGGCTATCAAAGGGCCAAAAGAGATAGAGAACATCAAAGCCATCCAAGCCGAAGACGGCGTCGCGTTGCTAAAATTCATCGCTTATCTCGATGAACACGTTAACGACGGTTTAACTGAATGGGATTTTGCCAAGAAGCTCGGAGAATTCCGCAAAGAGGGCAAAAGATACATCGAAGATTCTTTCCAAACGATCGCTGCGACCGGGCCTAACGCTGCGATGATGCACTATGCACCGACGAGTCAGAAGAATTCGCTTGTCAAGGACGGACCTGAGCTTTTGGTTGATTCCGGCGGTCAGTATTTTGGCGGAACGACGGACACCACAAGGACCTTTCCTTTGGGAAAGGTGACGCCGGAATTCGTCCACGATTACACATTAACCCTTAAGTCGGTCATCGCTTTGTCGAATTGCGTTTTCATCGAAGGCTCTACCGGACGCCCCATCGATATGATGGCGAGGCAAATCATGTGGAAAGAAGGCTTGGACTATAAATGCGGGACTGGGCACGGCATTGGCTATCTCAATGTTGTCCATGAGTCCCCCAACGGCTTCCGTTATCGCGCCTCCAAAGGAAAAGACGATGGTTGCCTTATCCTCCCTGGAATGGTGACCTCGATCGAACCTGGCGTTTACAAAGCCGGGAAATATGGCATCCGCATCGAAAACGACATTCTCGCCGTCGAAGCATTCACGACGCCCGATGGGAAGTTCTATCGGTTCGAGAATGTGACCTACGTTCCTATCGACACCAAAGCAGTTGATCTAGATCTGCTAAGCGATGAAGAGATCGATTATCTCAATTCCTACCACGCTTTGGTTTACGAAAAACTTTATCCTCTGGTTGATGGAAGGCTCCTTGACGTTTTAAAGGAGAAAACTAAGCCAATTCATCGTTAAAAAAGATTCCAAAAGTTACAAAAAATCCCGTCATGGTGTAAGATTTTTCCATGAAATTAGCTTGCTTTGACATCGATGGAACCCTCCTCCCGTCCTATAAAGAGAAGATTCCCGTTGAGGTCATTGAAGCGATACAAGACTTCGCAAGCAAAGGGAACGCTATCGCCATAGCTTCTGGGCGTCCATTTGGCTCTTGCCGCTCTACCCTTGAACTATTTAAAGCTGAAAGACGCTTTGCTGTCTGCGCTGGCGGAGCTTCGCTATATAACGATGAAGGGAAACTGCTTTGGAAGCAAACAATGTCCAAAGAGGCGTTCCTTCACATTCGCGAGGAGTTGAAGAAATACGAAGGGGTGTCGGTCTATGCTTATCTAGGCGACGATTCCTTGGCCTCGTATTTTCCGGAGCCTTGGGCGGATTTCGAATATTCGATCAATTCCTTCCGCAATCATTACGACTTATCCAAAGACGATTCCGTTCTCTCACGCTTTGGGGTCACCAAAATCATGATTGCTTCCAAGCCTGAAATATCCGCAAAAATCCGTTTTTCTCAAGAAGATTACGAAAATTACACCATCGTAAGAAGCAATGAACACTTCCTTGAGGCCATGCCAAAAGGCGTTTCAAAAGCCTCGGCGATCGAACCGATAAGGGAGTTGCTCGGAATAAAGAAAGAAGATGTCTATACTTTCGGTGACTCTGGAAACGATCTTGAGATGATCCGCGCCTACGAAGGCGTGGCGATGGGAAACGCGATGGATGAGGTCAAATCCGTTGCCAAATACGTAACCAAAAGCTGCAAAGAAGCCGGTGTGGCCTATGCCTTAAAAGAAATCCTGCATTTGATTTAAGACTTTTTAGGCTTGAGTAAGACGAGGGCTGCATTTAGAAAAGATAATCCAAGCGCTATTCCAACAAGCAAATCGAGGCTGAGCCAATTTAATCCCATCGAGAAAATCTCTTCTTTTCCGTTTTCGGAAACGACGGCGAAAGAATAATGCAATCCCTCGGAGGCTTTTGCTTGGGTGAAAACAAAAACGGAGCCGATCAGCAGTAGTGTTGATCCAATTACCGTAAGTAGTTTTGACGTGTAACCCACTTCGACCATAAAGAAACCTACAGTAAAAAATAACAGG
>CAVGXP010000065.1:0-30034 GCA_963633165.1 bacterium | reverse complement strand
GAAGACAAGGCAAGATAACCATCGAAGGAAACAGATGCCGCAATTACGAGTATGAAAAGAAGTGGCATCGCTATCAAAAACAAAATTCGAAATGCTTTTCTCATTGTATTTGCCTCCAAGGCAATTTGGTCTTTATGTCTTAGTTTAGATTAAAATAGCGACGCTATGAAAGAATTAACACCGATTTCTTATTGCCTTGACAACGAGCTCCCGCTTTGGTGGAAAAAAGCCATATCTTCCCCGTCTATGCAACGACTAAAGGACGTTGGCATGAATTGCGGTCTTGAGTACACTAAATTCGATAAATTCGCGGGGATTTGCGGATATTCTCGTTACACACATTCTCTTGGCGTGGCAAAAATTGTCTGGCACTTCAGCCATGATTCCAAACAAACTTTAGCGGCTTTGTATCACGATATCGCCACGCCTTGTTTCGCCCATGTCGTCGATTTTCTTCATGGGGATTACATAAGTCAGGAGTCGACGGAAGATTTGACGCGTGCCATCATTGAACGCGACGATGAAATCCAATCTCTTTTAAAAGAGTTAAAGCTCACCACCGACGAGGTCGATGATTATCATCTTTACCCCATCGCTGATACGCCCTCGCCGAGTTTGTCCGCGGATAGGATCGAATACACTTTTTCAAATGCTTTGAACCTGCTTAAGGAAGACCCTAGTCGATTGGAAAAGATATACGAGCATCTTGTTTTGGGCAAAGATGGCCACTTAGAGTTTGATGATTTGAATGCCGCTTTGGAATTTGGCTTCTTTTCGTTGCGTTGTGGCAGGATTTATTGTTGCGATGAGGATCGATATTCGATGGAAGTTCTTGCCCGTCTTTTATCGATTGCTTTGGCGCAAGGAATAGTTGATGAAAACGATTTGATGGGCGGTGAGCCCGCTTTAATCAATAAGCTTCTATCAAGCCCATTAAAATCGGATTGGCTTAAATATCGAGAGATGTCTTCGCTATTAACAAGCATTGAGCCCACCTCCGAAAAGTGGCTAAAAGTCAATGCGAAAAAGCGATATATCGACCCTGCCGTCAATGGTGTGGCTTTATCTAAATTGAGCGGAGAATACGGAGACCAAATAAAAGAATACCTTAATCTAAATTTTGATTATTACATGAAGGCGTCGAATCAGTGATTTAACAGCTTGGCGATTTCATCGATGGAATAGGTGTAGCGCTTGCCGCAGAACCCGCACGTGACGTCGATGGGATTGCCTTCCTTTACGATTGAACCGATTTCCTCTTGTCCTAACCTCGCAATATCATCCAGCCCCTTTTCACGACTGCAAGAGCATTTGAATTCGATGGGCTTCTCGATTCTCTCTTTTATATCGAATCCCTCCAGTAAGCGGTCGACTAGGATTTCTGGAGTTGCCCTTTGACGGATTATCGCATCAACATCCTGGTTTTTTTCTAAATTCGATAGCAACTTTCTAATGGACGCTTCAGAAACGAAAGGCATGGCCTGAACCATGTATCCGAAACTATAGGATACGGAATACTCGTTTGTCTCGACGCCCAGGCAAAAGAAGGTGGGAAGTTGAACGGACTGATTGTAGTAGGCGTTTAACGTAGCGGCTACGCTACCATTAAAAGCAGTCATGGAGTTATATGGCGTTTTCAAGCCTTGATCTTTGATAACGACGAGGGACCCTTGGCCAATTCCTTCAATGGCGTTAGGGTTGTCGACGAAGCCTTTCACATGCCCGTGGCTGTCCGCGGTGACGACGACTTTCTTTAAATCTCCATCGCCTTCAATCTCCAACGTCAGAAGATCTTTTTCGCCCTTCATCAAATCGCCGATAAGGGCGCTAGCGGTAAGGAGCTCGCCAAGCTGTTTTATCGCGATTTTTCCGTCTTTATGGATATTTCGCGCGGTTTCTACGAGGTTTTTGCTGCAACATGCAGAAACGATGAATTCCTGCCCTTGGCCATAGGCTCGAATGATTTTGTCGTTCATCAATCCGCCTCCTTAAAGGATAAGGAAGATAGAAACCTTTCTTCTCCGTTGACCTTGCCGGCGATGAAAAAGGAATTTTCGTCGATGTCCGCACACTCGATTTGTACAGCTTCGTCTTCTTTGATTTCCTTCTCGAAATTCAGCGTTATCGATTTTAACCGATGGCAAGAATAGAAGTCTTTATTTTTCGCGTCGACAATGAATTCGAGGTAGCGGACGTTATTGAGATGGCCATTTAGATCGCACATAGAATACGTTACCTCTCGTGTGCCGCAACTTTTCAAGTTGCCGGGGCATTGCAATTTCTCTGGGCGTCCCAGCTGCCCTTCGTAGCTCTCTTCTTTTATGGGAGAGAAAGGCGATTTCAGGACTATCTTCCGCGTTGATTCTTCTAGCAGCGCCCATGTGGATGAGGCTTTGAAAAGAAGTCCCCCGTTGGCGTCTTTTGCGACGAAATGACGGAAATAAAAGAAACCCAATGTTTGACCTGGATATGTCGATATGGAAATCTCCTCCATGAATTTAGGCATCCTTTCAATCTCGACTTTCATCCTCGTCAAGACCCACAGATACCCTTTGTCCGTGGTTTTGCTTTTCCCTGCTCCGATGGCTTCGGCCCCGGTGGTGGCGATGGCTTGAAGAAGACGGAACAAAGAAGGGATGGAGAGGTTCAAGCAACGATCGACTTCGTTGGACCCGATGAGGAACTTTTCTGTGTGCATGCAACGATTTTAGATACCCTGGCCCCCAGATGAAAGCGTAAAAGCTTTTTCAAACACCTTTGACTAATACAGATGTGACAGTATAATCGAGGCTATGGAACCTAGTAAACACAAGCTAATGGCCTTTGAGGAGCTTGCTCAACGCTATGAACACTTGATTGAAGCGGGCGTTTACAAAAACGGGGATCATTTGCCCTCGGTGCGCGAAATCGCCTATTCGGAGCGTTTGAACCCCAACACCGTCGCCCGCGCTTTTCAAAAGGTCTGCGAGGATGGCTACGCCTATTCATTAGAGAAAAAAGGCTATTTCGTCAGCTATAAGGCCAGCTATAACCCGCTAGTCAAAACAATGGTTTCGTTATTGAAACAATACAACAAAGAAGAAATTTTGGAGGCGGTGGAAATCGCCGGAAAGGAATGCGATGATCAAAATCGATAACATCACCAAAAGATTCGGAAAAACCGTCGCTCTCGATGGCCTAAGTTTGGAAATCGGAGACGGAATCACGGGTCTGGTCGGTGAAAACGGAGCGGGGAAGTCAACGCTTCTTCGTTGCATCTGCGGGATCTTGAACCCTGATGAAGGGGCGATATTGATCGACGAATATTCTAGAAAAACATTAGAGGCCAAGAAAGAGATCTTCTTTCTTTCGGATTATCCCTATAGCCCTAAGGCGGGGACGATTGATTCGATCTATGAATTCTATTCTTGCTTCTATGATTTCGATTTGGACCGCTTCCATGAAATTCTTTCCCATTTCTCTTTGCCCCCTAAAGGCAAGGTGACGGATTTCTCCAAAGGCATGAGGCGTCAGCTTTTTATCGCTCTTGCCTTGGCCGCCCGCTCAAAATATTTGCTCATGGACGAGGCTTTCGATGGCCTTGATCCTCTGGCCCTTGACGAGATTAAGGGCGAGATTATCCAAGAGAAAGAAAACGGTCGCTCCATCCTCGTCTCCAGCCACAACGTTTCCGCTTTGGAAAAGCTCGCCGACCGTTTCGTCATCATCTCCAAAGGACGTTTGGCCCAAAACGAAGAGACTCAGACCTTGGGTAAGAGCTTTGTCAAATACCAAGCTTATTTCGATAAGAATCCCAGCGAAGATGAACTTGCTGCTTTGTGCCCGCTTATTTCTTACCGCAAAATCGGTTCGGTTTTAAATTTCGTCATTGAGGAAAGCCCTGAGGCCATAGAAAAAATCAAAGCCGCATTCTCCCCAAAATTCATTGAGAAAGTGGAAATCGATTCTGAGGAGCTTATCGCTTTGACGATGCTCAAAGCGAGAAAGGAGGGGAAAAAATGAACGTCAAGAAATACGTCCGATATCAATACAAAAGCTGGATCCCAATGTTGGTGGCCGCCGCGGCTATTGTCGTTTCAATAACGCTTATCATCGGTTTGAACGCTTCTCCTCTTGTCTCCATGACCTGGAACACCGAAACCGGTGGCGATGTCGTGCCCGAGGGAGTTTATGCGTATATGTGGAACAGGTCGATGGCATCGATGATAGCCCCGATGTTGATCCCTTCTTTGATTCTTGCCGCCGTTCTTCCTTTCTTCGCCTTCGGGCATCGTTATGGGAAAACCCGCGCGGATTGCTATCTTTGCTTGCCTTCTAAGGATGGGCAAATTACAAGGGTCCGCGTCTTGATGCTCGGGGCTTTCTTGCTTGTTTTGTATCTAGGCGCTTATCTTTTCGGAATCGGAGCTGCCATTATCCATCAGCTTATCGTAATCGCTTCCGCCAAAGCGTCGGCTTCTTATAACGCCTCTATCATATTGACGGCCGTTATGGGCGATGTTGGGTGGTATTTCTTGGCGTGGCCTTTAGGCGCCATCGTCGTCGTTATTTTCTACGCGATGAATTGTTTCTTCGTTAGCCAAGGCAGCAATGTGATTCAAGGCATCATCGCCTTGGCCGCGGGGAACGTGCTGCTTTCTGGATTCGTCCCTTGCCTTCTCTTCCTTGTCGCAAGATTCAACGATAACGCCTCTTGGATTGATGTGCTTGGCGTGAAAGGGTTTGCATTCTTGAATGCAGGCGTCAATGTTCCGTTTAATTTCTTCATCGGCGTCTTTTCCGGCTTAGAAACTCGAGATGAATATTTGGCTTATCAATACATGCAAAGCTGGCAACTTTGGGTCGGGATTTCTATTTTCGTTCTAGCTGGTGCGGGGGCCATCGTTTATTTGCTCCTAAGCAAAGAACCCGGCGGGGAATGCGCTGGCGCAAGCGGGCCAAGGAATACCTTCGCCGTCATTTTGCCTCACGCCGCATTCGGCGTCGGGCTGACCGCCCTTTCTACCCTATTCTCCGTCCTCAACGGCGGCATGAACCTAAGCTCGCCTTCTAGTCTTGGCCTTGCGGGAATTCTCTTCCTCACCGTATACGCTCAAGCCATTGGGGGCTATTACGTCCTTCTTTCCCTTTATAACCATTCCTTCAAGTTGGACAAATCCAACTGGATCTCCTTCGCATCGGTGGCCTCGGCGGCCTTTGCGCTCTACCCGATCATGAGCTTCATACCGATGTGAGGCTATCGAAGGATTAATTGCTCTATCTTTGCCAAATCGCCTTGGAGGAAATCTTCAAGGCCTTTTTTCATGGCCAGGTTGTTGGCTTCTTGCTCGCTAACCTTCTCCGCGCTTGGCGTCAGAATTTTCTTATAGAGCAAGTCAAACCCCTTTTTGGAGTAGATAACCGGCAAGGAAGAAGAGATTTTTGCGTTGATTTCTTCTCTTTGGCCTTGATAGCCGTAATCCCAAAATTCAATCTCCATCCCCTTTTCCTTGAGCGTGTATTTGTCTTCCCCATCGAAGGAAATCGTGAAATAGAACTGGTCGGAGATATCGCCCCATTGGCCGCTTCCGGCTTTTCCGAATTTGGCGTGAAGGCCTTTGCTTGTGAAAGCGAGATAGCCGTAATTGCAGTGGAGCAAAAGCAATTCCCCAGAGGCGAAATAGGGTTCTAATGTCGTCATCACATAACGGAAACGGAAGGCTTGAATTGGTTTCATGACGTTCTCCTTTGCTTCATTTTACATTGCTTTCCTCTTTTTGTCGTAGAATGCCTTTATGAAGAAAAATAGTCGCCTAAGCCTTGTTCTGTTGCCCATTTGCCTAAGTGGATGCTCTTTTTTTGCAAATCAAGGCTCGGATTATGAGGATGGTGTGAGTTTTGAAAAGAAAATTTTGCCGTTTACCAATTACAACAGCGATTATTCTTTAACCGCGACGTCGATCCCTTTGTATTTCAAAGACGGCGGCGACTTGCCTTACGTGGAAGTTTGGTCCTTCATCAATTCCCTTGAAGGCTTGTATCAAACTCGTTATTTAAAACTATCCACCCCCTCTTCGCGCCTCAGCGAGGTCTCTTGGACTCAACAGACCTCGTTGCTATCTACGACTACCTATACTTTATCTATCAACGACAAAGACAACACGATAACCTGCTCGTCGATGGTCTTTTTCGATTTGGTGTATTCCACTTCCGGGACAGATTATTCCTACAACCTAAAAACGGTTGACTATATTCAAAACCAAGGTGGCTCCGTGACGTTTGATTTAGGAGCATACGGAATTGACATATATCGTAAAAAGAATGAGGTTTTGCTGCCTTTTTGCGTGGCGAATACGATATTTTGCTCATCGCATTACTTCAATTTGCATTATAACGGAAGCAAAGTCGTCGCCTCTTATTTCGGGTTGGCTATGGATGAAAACGCCTCTTCGGATTTGAAGGAAAGCAACGTTTTGTCTAGTGGCAGCATCCCTGAGGACGTCGCTAAGATGAACAAGGCGAACTTCCTTTTCGTCTTGGATTATTTCTATGGCCTAAGGAGCTCGACTTATTTCTCCAGCAACCTTGACGAGGCAACTCTAGAAGGCCTTTCTTCGACTTCGGAAGTTCAGGCCTTTGAAGCGATGGGAAAGGTTCTCTCAAATGATATCGATGAGATGCATACCGCCTTCGATTCTCTTTCCTTCTATGCCTCCGATAACGTTGATCATTACCTCTCCTTTGGAGATAACCGTCTTTCTTACCTCAAAGAATCGTCTAATCTAAACGAAGCTTATGAGATGGCTTATCCTAATGATGAGCCCGTCCGGTTTTACGATGACACCGCGATTATTGTTTCTGACTACCCCATCAAAACCGCTTCCTATGCTTCAACCCACGATAAAAACGGGAATTTGCTTGATGAGGCATATAAGGCGGATTCTTTCTACTACATGAAAGAGATGATGGACCGAATCGAAAAGCGAGGTGGGGTGAAACATATCCTGTTGGACCTTTCTCGAAATGGGGGAGGCAATATGGGTGCCGTCTTCAGAATGCTGGGTTTTCTCACCGATGACAAGATCAATTATGGGGCCTATAGAAAAATCGACGGCTACGCCTATTCAATGGGCTTAAAGATAGACGTCGATGAGGATGGAAACTTCGATGACGATGATTCCTATTCCTCCTATTCTTGGGGCATATTGACTTCTGGAGTTACTTTCTCAGCGGCGAATTTTTTCGCTTGCTACGCTAAAGCTTATGGCTTAGCGGAGATTTTTGGGGAGAAAAGCGGTGGCGGTGCTTGTCCGATATACGGCTTCGTCAATGCGGATGGGTCTAATTTCCATATTTCTGGGCCCAGCCAAATGGTGATCCCTAGCAAAGACGGCGATTCTTATTCATTTGTTTCGGTCCAAAGCGGGGCGGCTGTAGACAAAAGTCTCGATACGTCCTATTTTTATGGCCATGACGAGGTCCTTGATGGATTGTTTGAAAGCAGGTAACGATATGGAAAATAGAAAACCTTCGCTGGCTTCCGACTTGGTGGCCACCCTTAAATACTCCTTGGCTAAACGCGAAGGCGCGACGTTATTGGGCAATTTCAAAATTGGACACGCCGGAATTTACTTCCAAGACACGTCTTCTTTGCTTTTACTTGATTCCTACCTCCCCAAAGAGGCGATCGAACTCGATGAAGATGGCGAGCCGGCGGACATCGATGAAGATGGGAGCCATGACCCAAACTTGGTTTATATCACTTTTTTCTCGTCTAACGAGGGAAAAGTCGAAAAAAGTTTCTCATACAAAGATATCGTCGCGATTTCTGATTATCTCCAATCTTTGCCTCTTTGATCGTTAAAACTATTTTTCATAGCCTGGGTCCAAGGTTTTATACAGATATCCCACGTGTCGTCCCTGTTTTTCTTGCATCGTTTTACCCCCTTGATAGACGGTGATTGTTATTTTGACCGGCTTAGAAAGCCTAATTTTACTTTCTTAAGTGCGTTCTCGGGGGTGGATGCTGCAAGCGTGGCCGCAAAGAAAATAAAAAGAATTAGCACTCTCCACTTGCGAGTGCTAAATTTTGAGTTATATTAATGGCGGCCGAAATAGTTTCGGCGAAAGGAGGAACCGTTATGAATATGGAACAAGGACCAATTGATTACTCTCAAGATCCCGACGTGCTGAAGAAGTTTGGCCGGGACCTCAACGAAGCGGTTTCCAGCGGGAAGATTGACCCCGTCATCGGAAGAGATGAGGAAATCAGGAAAGTCATTCAAGTACTGGCCAGAAAGACCAAGAATAATGTCGTTTTACTGGGTGAGCCTGGCGTTGGCAAAACAGCCATCGTCGAAGGGCTTGCCGAAAGGATCGTCAAAAAGGACGTTCCAACCTCACTGCAGGATAAAACCGTTTACGAACTCGATATGGGCGCTCTTGTTGCTGGGGCGAAATATCGTGGGGAATTTGAGGAAAGGCTAAAGGCCGTCCTCAACAAAATCAAAGAAAGCAACCACAAGACCATTCTTTTCATCGATGAGATTCATCTTATCGTCGGCGCGGGAAAGACGGATGGCGCGATGGACGCGGCGAATTTGCTTAAGCCCCTTTTGGCGCGTGGGGATATCGACTGCATCGGTGCGACGACTCTTAACGAGTACCGCGAATACATCGAGAAGGATAGGGCTTTGGAGAGACGTTTCCAAACCGTTATGGTCGGGGAACCAAGCGTAGAAGACACGATTACGATTCTGCGGGGCCTGAAAGAGAGGTTTGAATCCTATCACGGCGTGCAGATCACCGATGGCGCTCTCATCGCCGCGGCCACTTTATCAAACCGCTACATCACCAATCGCTTTCTCCCCGATAAAGCCATCGATTTGATGGACGAAGCCTGTGCTTCAATCAAAGTCGAAATCGAATCGATGCCGACGGAGCTAGACGAAGTCTCAAGGAAAATCAGAGGGCTAGAAATCGAAAGGGTCGCCCTTGCCAAAGAAAAGGACGAATCCTCTCTCCGTAGGCTTGACGCGCTTGAAAATGAACTAAGTCAAGCGAAGGAGAAATTCGAGTCTTTGAGCAAGGAATGGGAGAAGGAAAAGTCGGAAGTCAGCGAAGCCAAGAACCTCAAAAACGAGATCGAGGATGCGAAGCGCAATCTTTCCAACTATTTCACCAACGGAGACTACAAAAAAGCCTCTGAACTCCAATACAAGACGATCCCCGAACTCCAACAAAGGCTTCATGACGTCAGCGTCGCATCCAAAAATTCCGAACGCCTCGTCAACGAAGTCGTCGATGAAGAGGAAATCGCCAAGATCATTGGAAGGATGACCGGCATCCCCGTTTCTAAAATCAAAAAGGGTGATCGCGAGAAGGTGCTCGATTTGAAAGATACCTTGGCTAAGCGCGTCATCGGGCAAGATGAAGCCATTACTTTAGTCTCCAACGCGATAATCCGTCAGAGGGCAGGCATCAAGAATCCGAATCGACCTATTGGCTCGTTCTTGTTCCTGGGCCCGACTGGCGTAGGCAAGACCGAGGTTTCCAAAGCCCTCGCGGAATCCCTCTTTGATAACGAGAACGCGATTATCCGCATCGACATGTCCGAGTATATGGAGAAGTACAGCGTCTCCCGTCTCATCGGAGCCCCTCCGGGATATGTTGGATATGAAGAAGGGGGGCAACTCACCGAAAAGGTGAGAAGAGCCCCATATTCAATTGTTCTCTTTGATGAGATCGAAAAGGCCAACCCCGAAGTCTTCAACCTTCTGTTGCAGGTGCTTGATGAAGGCAGGCTAACCGACAGCCAAGGCCGTCTTGTTGATTTCCGTAACACGGTGATCATCATGACCAGCAACCTCGGCAGCGAATATCTCCTTAAAGGGGACCGCGATTCGGTCGAAGATTTGCTCCATCGCACCTTCAAACCCGAATTCCTAAATCGCATTGATGAGATCGTTTATTTCAACCCCCTCACCAAAGACGTGCAGGAAAAGATTGTCGATAAGATGCTCCTTGAGCTTCAGAATCGCCTCAAAGAACAATATGTTTCCGTTTCCTTTACTCCGGAAGTCAACGCATATGTCCTTGAGAATGCCTTCAATAGTGAGTTCGGCGCCAGACCGTTGAAACGTTTCATTCAGGACAAGATCGAGACTTTCTTGGCTAACAAGATTGTTTCGGGCGAGCTTGAAACCGAAGGCAGTTACTTGTTGGATGTCAAGGACGGCGAATTGTCCTTGTCGTTAAAACAAGGATAAACTAACAGCGGAACCTTTTAAAAAGCCAGCAGAACCCCTGTGTTTTCTGACATAGTGCTTGTTAGCCCTATGTTTGGAAACTGCAAATCCTGCTGGTTTTTTGCATTTTCGATAG
Source organism: bacterium (assembly GCA_963633165.1). Classification (GTDB taxonomy): domain Bacteria; phylum Bacillota_I; class Bacilli_A; order RFN20; family CAG-826; genus Alloenteromonas. The sequence goes on along the minus strand of CAVGXP010000065.1, from coordinate 19,672 downwards.
ATGCAAAGATGTGTAGGGGCAAAAACACACTAGGTGCGCGGGCACAGCTTTTAGAATTGACATTTTTAGAAACAAAAAGACGATTGGTCTAACTACCAACCGTCTTAAGTTTGAAGAGTTCTTTATTCGTTAAGAAGCTTTTCCAGTTCGTTAACAAGTTCTTCCATGCGCTTTGTGACCGAAAGGAATGGCTCGTTGGTGGTTAAATCGACTCCACCGAGTTTGACTTCTTCAATCGGCCAAGCGCTTCCGCCGGCAGAAAGCATCTTAATGTAATTTTCAAACGCGCCTTCTTCTTTGTTTTTGACTTTCTCGTAAATGAGCATCGAAGAAGTGAAGCTCGTCGCGTATTGATAGACGTAGAAGGGGGTGTAGAAAAGATGGGGGATATAGGCCCAGACAAGGGGTTTAACCTTCTCTTCGGTGATGTCGATCCCATAATAAGTCTTATAAAGTTCAACCATCTTGGCGGAAAGAACGGAATAGTTGATCGGCTCGTTTTTTTCAGCTAGCTTGGAAATCTCGTATTCATATTGTCCGAATAGGGTCTGACGATAGAAGGTTGAAACAATCTGATCGATAGCTTTCTGCAAAAGGGCGATTTTATCTTCGCGGTTGAGTTTTCCAGAGGTCAGCAAATAATCCAAAAGGTTATGTTCGTTGAAGGTGGAGGCAATTTCAGCGACGAAGATAGCGTATCCTTGCTTCAAAGGCGGTTGGTTTTCTTCCGAATAGAGAGTGTGAATGGAATGCCCGGATTCATGGGCAAGGGTGAAGACGTCATCGAGGTTCCCTAAGAAGTTCAAAAGAATATAGGGATGGACGTTGGCGCCCCCGTTGCTATAGGCGCCGCTGCGTTTGCCTTCGGAAGGATAGACGTCGACGTAGCCGGGCTCTAGAACCTCATGGGCTTTTTTCTGGAAATCCTCAGGGAAGGAAGAAATAGATTGAAAAAAGAGGTCCTTGGCTTCTTCGTAGGTGAATTTCTTCTCTGATTTTGCTAAAGGAAGGAAGCGGTCGTAGGAGCGATGCTTCTCCAATCCAAGGGCTTTTTGTCTTAAGCGATAGTACTTATGAAGGGCTTCAGTGTGGGTGGAGGCGACTTCTACAAGATTAAGGAAGACACTTTCGGGGATGGCGTTGTGGCTCAGATGCTCTTGAAGGATCGAATCATAGCCTCTTGATTTCATTTCCGAGAGCTGGCTTTTCACCGTGAGGTTATAGATTTCCCCATAGGTGTTCTTATGCTGCTCGAACTGATGGTAGAGCGTTTCGAAGATGATCTGGCGGTCCTCGGGCTTAGCGGTATTGGCGATGAGGTCAGTCCAGTTGGCGGTGCTGACTTTGACCTTGCTTCCATCGCTTAATGTGGCTTCTTGAGGGACATAATCCCCCACGGAAAGCTTGCTATAGAGCTCTCCTCCTTCATCTAGCAGGGGGCTATAGCAAGAAAGGAGTTTCTCTTCTTGTTGGGAGAGAATGTGTTTTTGGCCGTGGAATAGCTTTTCAAAGGCGAATGAGAAATCGTTAAATTCTGGATTTCTTTGCAAAAAGCCATCCAAATAATCCTTTCCAAGGGCAATTAGCTCTGGGGATTCGAAGCTCGTTTTGGCTCCCATGTCCTGCAAAACCAAGATGACTTTGCTTTCGGTTTCGGTGTAGGAGACGTTCTTCTTATCGCGATCGCTTTGCATGCCGGCGAACATATAAAGATGTTCCAGGAGCTCGTTGGCTTTTCTTTCCAAGACGAGGTACTTTTTCAAGCTTTCTTCTTCGCTTAGTTTGCCTTTGAAAGAGGCCATCTCGTTGATCGTTTCTTTCAAAACGTCTAAATCCTTTTCGAAGGACTGATTGTCTTTGTAGATATGGGTTAGATCCCAAGTCGTTGTTTCCATGTTTTTTCCTCCATGATGAAAACTATGTAGAAGCCTAGTTTAGGGAAGAAAAAGAGGCAAGGGATTTTATTTTCTCTTGTAGTTGTGCAACAAGATTATGATGACTTGAATTGGGGCCCCGACGATGAGGATGAACCAAATGCTTTCGGGCGGCTCTCTATAGAATTGGAACTGGAAGCAGAAGGAGAGGAGAAGCGTCCAAACGAAAAGGCTGAGCAAGACCGTCTTGGCCATCCTGTTTTTATAAAGTATTTGGACCTCGATAGCCGAAACGAAGGCCATGCAGGGGATCATCCAGAAGAAGACGGGAGTCATATCTTTTTTGATGTTCTGGAAGAGATAAGATGAGAAGAAAATCGACATGGCAAGCAAGACGATGAAAGCCAGACTCATCGCCAAAAGGATGGCTTTGTTAGAGGAATTGAGGCCATCATCGTTTTTCTCTTCGACGGCTTGGGCGATGTTTTCAGGGGTTTGCTCGGTCACGAGGTAATCGACGGTTACGCCATAGAAGTTCGCGAAATCGAGGAGAACATCCACCGAAGGCAAAGCATAACCGAGTTCCCATTTGGAGATGGATTTATCACTGTAATTGATTTTCTGGGCTAATTCTTGCTGGGTCATGCCTTTGGCTTTTCTTAACGAGGCAAGATTTTTCCCGACGGTCAAAGCTAAGTTTTCCATGCCGCCTATTCTAGGGCGTTATGAATTTTCGGGCAAATCGAATTAGCCCGTGTATTTTTCCGTGTAGTATTTGGCGGAAGCGAAAACGCCGCTGGTGAGATAGCCCTCGTTATAGAAGATTTCGGAATAATAATCCGCGGCGTGGACTTTTTGGGAAGCCATTCTCTTTTTGCTGGTGAGGTAGGCGATGCCGATGATGTCGTCCTCGGAAGAGGAATTTTTGATCCAAACGGCTTTGTAATCCCCACTGGAAACGTTAGCGAGGGAGAAAGAGAAGGAAACGTTTAGGATAGAAAGAATTTTGGTACTACCGGAAATTGAGCTGAGGGTCTTCTCCTTATTCCCATTGGCGTTGACTTCTTTGCCTTGGATAGTCAAGGCGATTTGGTCGGAAAGCACCGAACTCAAAGAAGAAAGATCGAGGCTTAAACCCCATTTGGCCCCGCCGCTTTCCTGGGTGAAAGAATAGCTTCGGATGAGTTCTTCCCCATGCAAGGAGGACCCTTTTTCGTCTTTGCTTGAGCTCCCCGTGATGCTTTCCATGGTGCTGTCGGTCATCCCGACGACGTAGCCCAGCAACCAGTTGCCCATATTGGCGGAGAAATCGGAGGCTTTCACTTTAGCGTAATCCTCCTCGTCGTTACTGAATAAGGAGTTGATGTCTTTTGTCCTGTGGAAGAAAATCGTTCCGTCTTGGTCGGTTCCGGAGGTGTGGTAATAGAATTCGCAGTATTGAGTTCCACCGAAAAGATTGCTTGTGTTGACTCCAACGACCATCGGGACGGTGACAGAGCCCATCGCTAGTATTTCCGCCCCGCGCAAGGCGATGAAAGCGTCGATGTTGACGTTAAGACTAAAGCCGAAGCTGAGGCTAGCGCTGCCACTGATGTGGTAAGTTGACTGGTGATTTTCGTCTTCGCCCAATGTGGCGGAACCAAGCAAATAGTCGACTAGAGTCGGCAAGTCGCTGTAATCGGTCGCAATAGAGCGTTTTTCTTCTAACTCGTCGATGAGAATCTCGTTTTTTGTCAGCTCTTTTTCAGGCACCTCAATATTGATATTGAAGAACATTTCCTTTTCCTCGGTGGAGAAAGAAACGCGAATCAAAGAAAGTCCGCTACCGTTAAAGCCAAGGCGGAGATTGATGTCGGTTTCACTGCCGAAGAGGGTTTTGGAAATGACTGCGTCGATAACGTCCCCGTTTTTGACACAGGAGAGAAGGATCTTTTCGGTGAGCAACGGGGCGATTTGCCCTTGGGCGAGTTTGGCGATCAGCGTGGTGGCAATGGTGTCTTTTGCGGATGTGAATTTGGTGAATCTAGGATCGGTCGAATTGAGTAAAGTGCTGAAACATTCCAGTAGATCGTTCAAAGAGGCAACGGTGAATTTCCCATACATTGAGCCGACATCGCTATCAGGCTCGGTGATGTTCCCGTAATCAAGATCCTTGTATCCTTCCGCGCCGGAATTATGCATGGAGTTTTTGGAATTGTAGCCAAACAACATGTTCCCGTTGTTTTCCTCATCCCCGTCAATCTCAATGGAGATGGCGTGTTCGTTTAGATAATCGGCTTTTCGATCAAGGAAGATTCCACTTCCTGATCCCACTTTCTCCTTTAGATTAAAAGCGAGGCTGCCTTCGAAGGAGAAGCCCTGTTCGATGATGGAGGATTTGCCTCCGATGGAAGCGAAGCGGGTGTCGGTACTGACGGCCTGAGTGTCCTTATCCAGGATGTAACCTTGAATGGTGGCTTTCGCGGAATGAGATTGGAACAAATCTTCGACTTGATCGTTCAAAGAGGGCAAATGGTCCATCAAAGGATATTCGGAAGGGTCGAAAGAAGATGCGACGTAGTCCCCGATGGATAAGGTGCCCTCGACGCCGAAATACCCAAGGGTAAATCCTGAAAAGGTGATTTCTGCGAGGTTTTTATCTTTTCCTAGCAGCAGCAAAGTCAAAGTGCCCGCGCTTCCGGCTTTGCTTAAATCCAAAGTGAGGGTGATTTGGTTGTCCTCAACTTCGAGCTTGCTGATGATGGCGAGCAAATGCTCGTAATGGCCTTCGGAAATGTCCTTGGCCACTTGGCTGTCTTTGATTGAATCCATGGCCGCGGAGATGGAATTGGCGGCGGAGAGGAGGTTGGATAGGTATTTGTTAGAGATGGATTCGTCGCCTAATAAATTAGAAAAAGTGCTGAAGAAAGCATCGGCGGTGGTTTTGCTCGTTCTGGCTTTGACGATCCCGTTGACGTCGAGACAGATGTTCTTTTCTTCATCTCCATCGGTGACGTTGGCACTTAAATATTTGCTTTCGCTTTCGCTTAGGAAAGAGGCTTTCGCGTTCAAGGCGTTGACTTTCCCGCCTTTGAAGTCCCCGGAGCCTTCAATATTGAAAACGGCGCTTTCATCGATTGCTTGGTGGCCAATAGATGTTTCGGTTTCCTCGACCGCATCTTCTTTGTGGGTCAAAAGCAGACCATCTTTGACCACGCCGTTTTCAACGTGCTGACTGCTTACTGAGAAGGACAGCTTTCCAGCGTAGTTGGCTAGGCGTTCCCACAAATCGATGGAGTTGTCCAAAACAAGGTAAGACGAGGCGTTATTTGGCGGAAGGATGGAGATGCCTTCGCTTTCAAAAGAAGATGAAAAGCTTAAGGTCATGCCATTTGGCAATTCTCCACTGGCCCCGCTGACGCCTTTGGCAGGGAAATCGATCCCGGATAAGGAATAATCTTCGTCCCCCTGCAGACCGATGGGATAAGTTTTATCTCCGAGGGGGAGATTCCAAAGGAAATAACGAGAACCTGCGGAGATTTCGCTTAGTTCATCCAAAGATGCGGATATTTTGCCCCAATCGAAAGTAACAGAGGAATTCTCCGTTTTGGGCGATATGGAATAGCCGTATCCAGAAAGGATCTGAAGGATGTCGTCGATGATCCAATCCAACCTTCCGAATTCGTATTGATAAACGCCCCCGGTGGTGGAGTCATGGGATTCTCCGTTGACGTCGTAAATATAAGAAGCGGTAGAGACTTTATAGGCGACTGAATAAGGATCCCCGCTTTCTTTGGGGCAAGACAAAGCGAAATAGAGTTCGTCGTCGACCAAGGTAGCGTCGATGCTGCGCTGGCCGATACCGTTGTAATTTACCGGCGCGTTAAGCCCTACGCTTAAGCCGTGGAGCGAAAGCTGGCTTAAACTGAAGGAAAGCGATCCTCCACTGAAGTCGAATTCGTTGTTTTCATCCGCCTTCAAGCTGGCTTGGTTTAGATTGAGTTTGAATCCAGAAGCGAGGGAATTGGTCAAACTTTGGGCAAGTGCCTGGGCGCCGTTGAAGTTGGAATTGCCATTATCGTGGATGGAAGAGCTCCCCCCATCGCTTGTCGAAGCCCCGTCTTCTTGGGCTGAATGGCTTGGCGCGATGCAAGAAGTCATAACCAAAGCCAAAGAAAGGAGGCCTAAACGTCGAAAAGAGGCGAGCGTGCGCCCGCTTCTTTTCTTATTGTTTAGTTTCCTTTCTTTGTTTGGCATTCTTTAACAAGTTACTCCAACGTAATAGTTGCCAGGGAGAAGGCTGGTGTCTCCGCCGACATAATGTTTCGTATATTCATCACCATAAGTGAAGCTCGGGTTGCCGTTTTCGTCGTAAGTAACGACGCTGGTGAAGTCGTTTATGGCTTGATCAGACCAAGTGTCTTTATACACTCCGCTAGAGACGTTGTCCAAGCTGAGGTTCAAGGCAATGGAGGCCGGAACGAGTTGGCCTGTTCCGTCGGGGTTACCGAGTTTCAAACCAAAGGTCAAAGCCATCGAATTCAACGTTTTCCATGAAGAGGCGGAATTCTCGCTGCTTATATTGGCGCCGCCTATGGTGAGCATGGCGTCGCCTAGCAAAGCGCGCTCATCGAGCAAGGAGCCGACATCGACCCCCATCGACCATTCCGTATTCGAAGAGTCGAAGGAATATTCCTTCAAGAAGTCTTCAGGATGTGGGAAACGGGAGGTGAAGAGGCTGGAGCCTTCCTCAACAGAGGAGGTCGCAGTTTCGGCGGTATTTTCGGGGAGGTTTTCCTTACGGAGATAGCTCTCGTTGACGCCGAGGACATATTCGAGCACCCATCCGATTCCGTTATAAGAATAACTGTATCCTTCGGAAGCTGTTTTTGTGACGAGGTCTTTTCCTTTGAGCTGAACGGTGTCTCTGACCTGGGCGACGCGTCCATAGCTGGAATCTCTAGTGATGTAGAGATCGCCGAAGTCCTCATCTCCTTTAGCGTAGGTGTAATAAAGGTCCACGGCGCGCTTTCCTTCGTATTCGTGGTCACGGAAGTAAATCGAATTGTCAGGAGCGTTTACGCCTTTGATCAAAGGCATGTAGGGGATGGACAAGTGAGCTTTCAAGACGTCTTTTTCGTTAGCCAAATGGAGGCTAACCCCGAAGAGGTCAATCGTGGTTTTGCCGATGTTTAAGGACAAGTTCAAAGAGACGTCGTAAACGGAGGTGTCCCCTGAGAGAACCTGCCCCAATTTGGTAGAGCCTTCGACATATTCAACGAGGGTCTTCAAAGTGTTGAAGTCGGTGTAAGTTGAGAGATCTTCGTTTTTCAAGGGATTGAGTTCGTCCGCGGTTAAGCCGCTAGTTTTCTCTAATCCGAGGCTGATGCTGACGTCGGAGGTTTGGAAATTCAAGGATTTGAATCCGCCGTTGGAGCTTTCCTCGTTGGCTTGATAGGAGATGGTGACAAGTGGGTTTTCCTTCATGCCGAAGAGCTCCCCGTTAAGCTTGAATGTATTCACGTCGCCGCCGAGATTGGCTTTTTCGACAAGAATCTTTTTCTCCGCAAATCCGAAGAATTTGTTGTTGATGAGCGAGTCGGCGAGGCTGTTGCCTGCTAATCCGCCGATGGAAGCGGCGATTTTCTGGAAAGTGGATTTTCCCTCGTCTTCCTCCTCCGGGATCATCTTTTTAACGGTGGAAACGATGTCTTGCATCGAGGAGACCGACATGGTTCCGGTAACGGGCTTGCTGGAACGGGGGTTCGTCCTGGATTTTCCTTGTTCATCAAGGCCGGTCTGAGAATCAATGGTTGCGTCGTTGACGGAATCGTAACGGAAGGCGGCGTTGGTGAAGTTCTCTCCATCGCCATTCAGTGAGAAATCAAAATGGTGATCTTGGGAATACTCTTTCGAAATCTGGTTTGCGGTGAGCTTGATACCGGCTTGTTTTTGCTGATAGGAGAAGGCTATGTCGCTATCGAAGCTAACCCCTATATTCTGTCCGGTCTTGTCTTGTTTGCCGGAGTTGACTGACCCGCTTAAGGACAAAGCGGCTTCTTTGGAAGAAGTGATGCTGCTTATCTGGTCTTTGATTCCGGGGAGATGGGTCAGTTCATCGTATTCGGATTTATTCAGTGAGGGCAGTTTATAGGCGGAGAGACTGACGGTGCCGTCCAATTCAAAGGCGCTGAGCTTAACGGATTTGAAGGTGATGCCCGAGAGATAGGTGTCTGTGTTCTCGCTTTCGTCGGTGTAGGTCCCATCGATCGTCAAAGCGACTTCGCCATCGATTTTAAGAGGGGTCAGATCGAATGTGACAACGATCTTATTGTCTTTGCCTTCGATGGATTTGATGAAATCGAAAGCGCCTTCGTAATGGCCTTCAGTGAAGGATTTAATGGTTTCGTAATTGTTGAGGACGGTTTCGATGAGGTCTTGCGTTCCTTCGATTTCGTTTAAGCTTTCGTTTACGCTGGAGGTGGAAGTAAGGGAGGTCGAAACATCGCCCCAAAGCGCGTCTAGGTTGGTTTTGCTGACCTTGGCCATGAGCAAATCATCGATGTTCATGTAAGCTTCATTATCGATGTAAGCGGCCGAAATAGCGGCCTTTGAGGCGTCCGCGGATAAGGACATATCGAGGTTGAAGGCTTGCAAACCGCCTTTGAAGTCGGCGTTTCCGGATAAAGATAAAGAGGCTTGCTCGATAACTTCGGAGCCGACTGTCTTGTCCTCTTCGGTTTTGTAATGGGTGAGGACCAAACCGTTTCCGGAGTTAACGTTAAGGGAATTGGTGGTGGTCAAACCAAATTGGGGGTTTGAGGCATAGCGGGCGACTTTTCTAAATAGGGCGGCGGAATCGACGATGTTATGGTATTCGCTGACATCGGCGGTTAAGAAGGAAAGCCAATTGATGCTGTCGCTTCCCGTCTTCACTTTAGCCGAGGCTTTGACCGTCATGATTTCCTCGCCTTCGTTTTTCAAAGAGTAGGCAACTTGTGATGAGGCATCGCCGCTGAATGTTTTGGCGGGGAAATCGATGCCTGCGAGGTTGTAGTCGTCATCCCGGCTCAGGCCAATAGGAAAGGTCTCCTCGCCCAAAGGGAGATTCCACGTGAAGTATTTGTGCGGAGCGTCTTCTTCCATGTTCGAAAGCGAATCTAGGATTCCAGAAAGAGCATCGGAACTTCCGGTGCCCTCGGAAGAAGAGCTTGAAGAGCTGCCTAAATCAATTTTGGGGAATGTGACGTTGATGTTGCCTGAAGACAAGATTTCGAGAATGTCGGAGATGATCCAATCCACGTCGCCATACTCGTATTGAATGAGGCCGCCGGTGGTCTCATCCCTGTCCTCGGTCACTTTCGATTTGATAGAAGCTTTGTATTTGAAATCGTAGGTCTGATTGTCGTCGTCGTTGATTGAGAAATAGACATCCTCGGTTTCCTTAAGAAGGCTCAAAGAACGTTTATACCCGTTGTAATCGACTTTGGCTTTGACTCCGAGGCTGATGCCGTGAAGGGAAGCCTCTTCCATGGAGAAGGTGACTTCGGTTCCGCTTCCGTTAATGACGTTCCCTTTGCTGGCGTCCGTCTTATCTTTCCCAGGGAAAAACAAATCCAAGGTGTCAAAGGACAGGTTCAAGCCTGCGGTTGCACTATTGGTTAGGTTCGAGATGAAACGCTGGACGCCAGTGATAGGCCTGATGTTATCGTCATCGTTGTCCTCTTCGGTCTCTCCCGTATCGTCTCCGCCGCCCAAGGTTTTTTCGGGCAACAAAAGATAGGTTGTCGTGGCGGTCACGCCAAACAAAGCGAGCAATAAGGCCCCATTGAGGAAAAATTGTTTTTTTGCGCCTTTATTTTTGCCTTTGTTTTCATCTTTGTTCTTTTTCATTTGTGGTTTCCTTCTTATTCGAGCGATTTGTAAACGCTTTGGGTTTCGTCTTGAAGCGAGGGGATTTCATAGGTCTCCCCAACGAAGAACTTCGTCGTTAGTTTGCCTTCGATGTCCACGGGCAAAGGGACGCTGCTTTTCGTCGCGTTGTATTTTTCATAGGACGTATAGTCGAGCGGGATCAAGTCTTCGGTTAAGTGGAACGTGAGGTGGCAGTAGTAGAAATAGGGGTAGTCCGTCAGGCCGGAGATGTTCTTCATCTGCTTGACGTAGTTAGCTACGGCAGAGTTTTTCGAGCTTGTAGAAAGTTCGAGTTCGACCGTGTATCCATCGTTTTCCTTTACGATTTTCGATGGCCCGTAGGACGATTTAACATTGCTTTCTTTCGTAATTGCGGTCTTTTTGGAAATGATATAGGTCATTGAGTCCGAGACGTTGCGCCCCATCAAGTCCTCATATTGCTCATTGGTCATCTCGTTTTTCTGATTGGACGAATAATTCAGAGAACTGCCCCAATAGCAAGTGGTGGTGTCTCCTTCTTGATACATGCGGTCATAGAGATTAACCAAACCAATCGAATTGGACTCTTCGAAGTAGTGTTCGCCGTTTTTGATCTGAATGGATTGAATGACCTGCCCAATGCTCATTGATATCGCCTCTCCGATGCCGACGGCTTTCGTGGAGGGCATTGAGTCGTAATTAGCCATGGCGAGGTTGACCATCTCGGATGGCTTCAAGGCGGTTTCAAGAGGGGTGCCTGAGGCTTTGGCTTGTTCGTATTTGGCCTTGGCGAGGTTGATGTCGTCGGTTTCGCCCGCGACGTAAGTGACGGCGGCGGTCGGGCCGAAGAAGCGATGGGCTAGAAAACCTCCTCCGATTCCTAAAGCGATGGCGAGTGAGGAGCAGCTGATGATCCAAGGCAGTTTTTTCTTTAATACGGCCTTCTTGGAAGCGCCTTCTTGTTTTTGGATTGTTTCTTCGTCTGCCATTGCGTTCTCCTGACCCTGACATTGTAAATGTCCTCATGTCAAACTCACTCTCTTCGACGTATCGGCTCCATAGAAAGGGGATTCTCCGAATTGGAGAATTAATAAAAGTTAGGCGGCATCGCAACAAATTCGGTTTTTAGAATCTAGTTCTCCATACATTAGAGGCAAAAAAAAGCGCGAATTCATTTCGTTATTTTATTTCAAAAAGGCGTACACGTCCCCTGCTTTTTGAAATGGAGATAAATGTCATTATGCGCTTTTTCGCTTTGTTTAACCTTGAGCCAAAAGACGTTACAATACCTTTTGCAAAGGGGCAAAGATAATTATGTCTGAAATCCGTGTCATCAAAGTCAAGCAGTCCGTTCTCGCAAACAACGATTCCCGTGCGGAGCTGCTTCGTGGCGAACTCAAGAAAAACAAAGTTTTCCTCATTAACGTCATGTCTTCTCCTGGATCGGGAAAAACCACGTTGCTCGTTAATTTGATCAATAAGCTTAAAGACTTAGGCCTTCGCGTCGGCGTTATGGAGGCGGACATGGACGCCGTCGTCGATGCTGAGACCGTTGGCCGTTTGACCGGCGTTAGGACGATTCAACTCCACACTTCAGGGGAATGCCACTTGGATGCCAAGATGGTTTCTGAAGGCATTGAGGCCATTGGCCAGGATGGTTTGGATGTTGTCTTCCTCGAAAACATTGGGAATCTTGTTTGCCCCGCTGAGTTTGATACGGGCGCTGCTCTTAAAATGGTTCTGCTTTCAATTCCCGAAGGCGACGATAAACCCCTTAAGTATCCGCTGATGTTCAAAGTCGGCGATTACTTCGTCTTCACCAAAATGGATGCGATTTCGGTTTTTGATTTCGATTTGGAGAAGGCGGAAGATCATATTGTTAAACTCAATCCTAACGCTAAGTTTTTCCCTGTTTCTGCCAAAAAAGATACCGGGGTTGATGAATTGGCCGGAAAAATAGTTGAAGCGTATAAAGACTTTATTAAGTAACTTTTGCGGGTTTTCGGCTACTTATATTCTTGTTTTCTTAACTTTTTCGGCTTTTTTGCGCCCGAAAGCCAAGTTTTTTGATACAATATGCTTAGCAAGGGGTATTTTTTCTCTTTTTGGTGCCCCCCGCGGAAAGGAACTCCTAGGGATGATGTTTCAAGTGAACGATTACGTTTTTCACAAGCATTGCGGCGTGTGCTTAATTCAAGCCATCGCCCCGCTTCCAGGTGACAATTCTGGAGCGCTTTACTATGTTCTGTCTCCTCTTTTCGGCGACGATAAGGGCAACATTGTTCGTGTGCCTGTGGACTATTCTTCTTCCTTGAACCTCCCTATAACTCAAGATGAGGCCACTTTTATTGTTGATAATTGGCCCACCGAAGGCGAGGAACTTTATATCATCGATTCCAAGAAACGTAAATTGTCCTATGAGTCCGCCTTATCCGCCGGGACGCTCAATGATCTTATCCCCCTGTTAGAAGGCGCGTTACGCCGCAAGGAGAGGGACGGCCATTTGAATTCCATGGATTCCCAATTTGTTAATCGCGCCGCCCCGTTGGTGTTCGGGTCCTTGTCCATGGCGCTTGGCATCAACTATAAGGACGTTGGGAAATACATCCAAGATCACTTGGCTTAATCCATATAAGAAAAGCTCGGCTGCGTGCCGAGCTTTTGTTTTGCTTTTGATTAGGCTTTCCAGTTGGAATAAGCGCCGTAGAGGCTGAGCAATGCGCCGATGAAGGCAAAGACGACGGTGCAAATCGCGCCAGTGCCAAGGGACAACGTATCGGTTCCGGAATAGGGATTGACGGCTAAATACAAATTCACCGAATTCAAGAAGAGAACGCCAGCGGCGACGAGGAGGGCCAATGTGACGCCATAAACTAGCGCGCTGATTTTTCCTTGAAGGATGCCGCCCAGGAGCCCGGTCACGAAGGCCGCGACTTCGAAGGAGAAGGCGACGATGAGCCAAGGGACAGCATTCAACTCCTTGCTTGTGTTGCCAAACATCGCGGTGAAGAGGCTCGCGCCATCAAAATTGAGGCCTTGAGAGTCGTTGAACGCGTAAGAGAACAACACGAAGATGGACACGGCAGCCATAAGGGCTACTGCTAATCCGAGAAATACATTAACTTTTCGATTCATAATAAAACCTGCCGATGAGTAATATATACCACTTGCCTTAAGGGAACAAGGCAGTTTCCTCTTCCTAGGAAGAGAGTTTGAAGCCATAATTTAGGGGTGAATAAAAAAACGCTTCTCTTAATCACATCTGTTTCCGCTTTGCTAGGTAGTGTAGCATCATGCTCCGTGGGCGGAGATCCTTATTTCAAAGTGGATTTCTACAGTGATTACGAGAACATCCATAATGGGGCCCAAGGCGAGGATTACACTTACGAAGATGACCTTTCAACCTCTAAAGCCGTTTATATCGGTAGCGGTTATGTTAGCCAAAAAGGATCCAGCAAAGTCGCTCGCTTGTCCCATTTGAATAAGCAAAGCGATGGAACGGTGTTCGATTACCACGTTACCCGGCAAACAAAGCAAAAAGGCTACAACTATAATTTCGATGGATGGCAGGGGTTTTACGAAGCCTCTTCAGGGACTGGTGAGAAAGTCGATCTTCAAAATATAACTGGAAACTGCGCGGTTTTCGCCCATTTTGCCGTAGAAAAGGAAACTTACGTCGTTTCTATCCAAAACGTTGATTCCTCGCTTATTTACCAAAAAGAACTTGAATATGGGACGAAACTCGGCGACGCTTTGGCCGAGGAGTTTGGATCCTTGGACGCGGCTAAAAAGAAGCTTAGCGAAGTCGAGTATACCCTCCCTTCCCCTTATTATTTGGAACATTCCTTTACTGGGAATTACGTCGATTCCGACGGGAGCTCCCTATCCGTGGATGATTTGCTTGAACTTGAAATCGAAGGCAAGAAGACCTTCAAGGCTTCCTTCCCTGATGAAACGCTCTCTTCCTATAAGGTATCGTTTTTCACGGATTCGACTTTGAAGGATGCGCTCTCCGTCGATGAAGTCACTTTCACCAACATCACATATGGCGATTCTTTAACGGCAACATTGCCAGATTACGAAGAAGACGGATATGTGTATACGTTTTCTGGCTGGAATGGCACCTACGATGAGACTGCCCCTGATTTGATAAAAGGCAAATCTTTTGATTCCAAACATGTTCTTTGGAATTGTTCCGTTTATCCAAATTACGAGAAAAAAATTAAACAGGTGAACGTGAGTTTCCTCAACGGGGATGGCAGCGTCAACTCAACAACTAAAGTTGATTACGGGACTCAATTCAGCGAATTAAACGCTCCTAGTAGCATAATCGGAGTTCCTAGCGGCTATTCATTCTCTTCTTATTGGAGTGAGGAAGAAAACGATAGCGATGCCTCGAATTGGATTTCTCCCTCTTTCGAAATAAAGGAGGACATTATCTTTTACCCCGTTTACGCCAAAACAAAAATTGAGAATGTTTTGGGGGATAAAGGCGATTTGTTCACCTTCGATTTCGATCTAAACAAAAAAGGCTACGTCATTTCCTCTTTCTCTCCTTCTTCTTCAAGAAGCGACACACAATTGAATTCCGAGGATATCCCCGTGAATGAGTTGCCGACGGGTTTTACTTTAATTGGGGTTGAATCGTTAAAAGATTCGTCAAATTCCTATAGGACGGCCTTGGAATCAATCATCCTGCCGGAATCCATTAAATACATCGGCTCAAGGGCGTTTGCTTATCACACCAAAGTAACTTCTCTATCCATGCCTGGTGCTGTCGAGATCGATGCTTTTGGGCTTGCGGGACTGTTTTCATTGAATTCCATCTCGCTCCCGAGTTCTCTACTTAAAGTCGGCTCGAAGGCCTTCTATGAGGACTCAAATCTTACTGAGATCAAGCTTGATTTGACTTCTGATATGCCGACTAGCCTTCTCTGGGCTTCGGATTGGAATAGCAATGGCGAAACTTTAGTTCCGGTAACCTACGCGATGAAATGAGTTATTTCTGCGTCGTTTTTCTTGTTTTCCATAACCAAAACGCAGGAATTAACGCTAAAGCGCAGGATATCGCGGTGACTAAGAACATCCATTGATCCGGAGCTTTCGTGATTTGCCCATAGGCATCTAGGCCCGTATTTTGAAAGGTCGCCAAAGAGATGTTGCTTCCTAGAATCATCGGAAGCAAAACGGCGAAGACCATTCTTACGCCTTGCAAGGAGCCGGCTTTTTCCTTCGGGGTCTGATCGCGAAGCTCCGCTCCTAAAACGGCCGTGCCTAACAAATAACCGATCATGAGGATGCTGCCGCCTAAAATCAAAGCCCAATTATCTTGAAGGAAGAAAAGGAGCAGGGCGCCTAATGCCATCACCAAAATAGAAGGCATCAAAACGTTCATGTGCCCAAGCTTGTCCAAAAAGGCTCCGATGCCGATTGTGAAGACGATCGCGGCTGCGATGATAATTCCCATCGCCAAATAGAAATCAAGGTTTACGAAGCTTTGGAAATAGACCATGTAATAAGGCATGAAGGAATCGACGGCAATATTGAAGAAGAGGAATGAAAGCAAGGCTATATAGAAGCGCTTGTTCTCTTTAATTGAAGTTGGGGTGAATCCGTATATGAGGTTTTTAAAGAACCCCGTTGGGGCTTGGCTTTGTTTGATGTCTTTAGGAAGGATGAAGAAACTTAGGATACCGACCAGGGTCGTGAGCGCTCCGCAGATGAGGAAGAAATAAAGCCACGAAGGGGCGATTCTATAGGCGTATTCCGCCGCCGATTCTGCTTCTGCTTTGGTCCCCGGAACTCCTAGAAGCAATCCTATGCCCATCATTAAAACCATGGCTATCAAAGGCAATATGGAGAGAACGGTTTCCACGAAAGGCCTGTTTTTCTCGTTTGTCTGCTCGGTGACCATCGCGTTGAAACAAGCATCGTTTCCTGTGGACCCGAAGAAAGTCATGACGCAGTCGACGACGACGTTGATGATTCCAACCCAAAGGATGGCGTTGCTTCCCTTCCCACACATTGCCTCCATGTTCGACAACGAACCGAGGGCGAAGGCGAATACGAAGAAACCCCAAATGGTATAGCCTCCGGCGATGAAAATCCTTCGTTTGCCAAGTTTATCTGATAAGGCGCCCATCAAGAACGTTGTCAATGTCGCTACGATTGCACTTCCGACGGTCATCCAGGTGATGAAGGTGGCGTTCGAAGATTGGGAATAGACCCAAAGGTTGATGTAGTTATTTTCAATGGCCCACGCCAATTGGCCTACTAAGCCAACCAAAATGAAAGCAAACCATTTTTTGGCGCCGAGCTTCCCTTCTTTTTCCATAGAATTACCTCTTTCGCTAGGTTTGATTATAGGGATGAATGTGGATTATAGAAGCTTTTTCCGTTATCCTAACGGTATGCCAGCCCTTGATTTTTCCTCTATTCCGCCTTTAGCGTACGTTTTTTTCGCTTTGTCCTTGATAGCAACAGCCACCGAGCTTGTATTTGCTTTCATCGAAAACGAATTGGGAAGAAAAATCACCAAATGCTTCTGCGTTGGCTTTTTAACGTTGATGGTCATCGTTTGGCTTCCCGAGGCTTGGCTTATCTATTGCGGGGCAATATTTGGGACTCTTGGCGATTTCTGCTTGTTGAAGAAGCACAAAGTCTACCCGATGGTGTTTGGGACATTGTTCTTCTTAATCGGACATGGGTTCTACATCGCTTCATATGCTTCTATGGTTCATATGGAGTGGTGGCTTTTCCTTGGGCTAGGCGTCTTTTTCGTCCTATTCTGTGCGGTGGGATACAACCGAATGCACAAAATCATCAAACAAGGTCACATGGCTTTTGGGGCGACGCTTTATTTCGCGACCCTTCTGCTTGATTTCCTATTCGCCGTCTCCTCTTGCTTTCTTGGAGGGTTCAAATATTTGTTTATGGCCGCTTTAGGAGGGGTGTGCTTCATCGTCTCTGATTGCTTTCTCGTATACACCTCGTTCATCCGCGACATCAAAAGAAGAGACTTCTTTATCATGCTCACCTACGTTTTAGCCCAGGCACTGATTGTGCTTGGCTGCTGCTTCACCTATTCTGCAAGTATTTGATGAATTCGCGACTGGCTTTCGCGCGGTGGGAATACTTGTTTTTGATTTCTTCCGGAGCTTCGCCGAAATTGACGTTGGCTTCTTCGCAGTGGAAGATGGGGTCGTAGCCAAAACCGTTATTCCCTTTTGCTTCATTTAGGATTTGCCCTTTGCAAACGCCTTCAAAATAAAGGGGTTCTGCGTCACTATTTTCCAAATAGCATATGCAGCAAATAAATTGGCCAGAACGATCTTGTTTCCCCTTTAGACGAAGGAAAAGAGCGTCCCACGCTTGCTGATAGCTTGGGTAGGAAGAAGCAAAGCGGGAGGAGTGAATCCCCGGAAATTTGTCTAAGGCGTTGATTTCTAGCCCGGAATCGTCCGCGACCACGGGGCAGGAAACCTTGTTGGCCAAAGCCTTTGCCTTTAAGTAGCTATTTTCTCTATAGGTCTTCCCTGTTTCTTCGGGGTCAGAGACTATGCCTAAGTCCTTCGGTGTTTTGACCACATACCCTAAAGGGGCGAGGATCTCCTCGTATTCCCTTTTCTTATTTAGGTTATTCGTTGCTAAGACAATGACGTTATTCATGATTCAATTATCCTTGTTCCGTTCCAATTTTTCACCTTTAAAAAGGGCTTTTAGGAAAAACAACGTGTTCGAATATTTTGCTTATGAAGCTCTTCACTAGGCACGATTTCGCGATTGGACATCTATGCTTATATCAATAAATAATGGAGCACACTTAAACTTCAGTTATTTTTTCTTCTTTTGACTCATTAGTTTCTAATTTTGTCATCTCTTTCTTCAAAAGCAACTTCTCCATTGTGATGCTGATTGCATAACTACAAACCATTCCAAATCCAAACATCATAATGATTGCGGTCATCGTAAAGGTGATAACGTTAGTTTTATATAAAATGTACCAAACTCCATAATAGATAAAATTAATGATGCAGGTGTTGATGAAGTTGTATTTTGTCTCCCCTAGTCCTACAAAGATATTATCCGGTATTTGCTGCAGTGCATATGGGATATAGAAAGGAAAGGCGATAATGACTATTTTAAATATTCTTTGGTAATTTTCTAACCTTTCAACATACCTGAAAAACGGAGTCCATAAAGGTATAGAAAGACACCATGAAGCAATTATGAACGTGGTTATAAAATAATAGTTAGATTGCTTGAGTTTGAAATATCCATCTTTACAATCCGTTCTAATAATTTCCGTTAACGCGTTAACAGGAATTAACAGCCATCCCCATATAAAATTATTTGAGATCCAGTAATTGCCCGATTCGGATACGAGATTTACCATCTTTACGATCATTAACGCATACACGATGTTTGCAATAAATTGTTGAACACCACAGAATGCACCTATTCTTCCCCAATCTTTTAATGTTTTTAAGTCTTCTTTTTTAAGCCAAGAAACCTTTATGGTTTTTTCAATCAATAAGATTGTAAGTCCCACTATGGCAAGTATCGAATTGATTAAGATGTTACTTACAGCAACACCGATAACGCCATATCTAGGAATGATAATGAAATCACTGATAATTGTTACTGCCGCTTTTGTTGCTAAGAAAATATAAACATTCTTGCTTTTCCCTATAACTACAAAAACAACATTTACAAAGCTCACAATGATTCCAATCATAAACGCAATCGTTGATATGGATAAATATGATGTGGCAAGCGATATATCCGTTTCATTGGGATTCATATAAGAAATTAGATTTACGCAGTAAATAAGCACTACAATTGAAAAAATCGCATAAATTCCAAATGCGACTATCAATGTTTTAAAAATGCTTGCGGCGAATTTCTCTTTGTCGGCTTTTAAAATAGCGTTCAATATCGAATATAAAGGTATTATTAAGAATGCCTGTATTGTTTCATCGATAAGGTCAAACCATTCTATCTGGCCAATAACATCTATCTCATTTGTCGATATGCTGCTTGATATAACAAAAGTCTCGATGGTTTGTATAATCGCAGGAACTAGTGACAACAAAATAAGAGAAACAAACAACTTCCAATTAAAAAATTTCAATGTTTTAAATTTATCTTTGATCATTTCTACAACACCCCCTAAAAATTAAGCCCAAGGTATTCCAATGGGTTTTGCATTTCGGATTTAGCATTATGGAAATATTCATCGTAGTTCCATTTAGATCTTTCAATGTCTTCCCGTAAATAAACCTTACAATAGTCTTCAAAGAAAGTTACAAGTTTTTTCAACAAATCATCAATGTAATTAGGCTTTATTATTATCCAATCACCAGCAAACATCCCGTTTTCATAAGGCGTTTTTGCTAAATTGTAGGTGCAAATAGACCTTTTGCTAAATTGCTGACTTGAAGAAACGAAAAAGGCCCAGAATAAGAAGTAAACACTACCTACCCCAGGCCTCTAGTTGCTTGCAGAAAGGAAAAATCTCTCTATCCGTGAAAGAAAAAAGGCTTGATAACTAGATATCAAGCCATCACTTTCTGAGTGGAGCAGGTGACGGGAATCGGACCCGCATAACCAGCTTGGAAGGCTGGTGTTCTACCACTGAACTACACCTGCAGCTCTGGCGGACCATACGAGATTCGAACTCGTGATCTTCTCCGTGACAGGGAGACATGTTAGGCCGCTACACCAATGGTCCGTAGCGACGTGTAATATATCACAATCCGGAGTTTGCTGTCCAACTATTTTGGATAATTGTGAAGTGACAGAATCGTTGCAACAAAATTCATAAATCCCTATTCGATTCGATTGCTCTAATTTCAATTTCCCCTTTTTTAGCCGCAAGGTCCTCCCTTGCGGCTTCATCCGCAGATCCGTGCCGCGCCTTTCTA
>CAVGXP010000064.1:0-5818 GCA_963633165.1 bacterium | reverse complement strand
AAACGGAGATCAATGGGGGTTTTAATTTCAAGGATCCTTTGTCTTTGATGCCCGGGGAGAAATTCGTTGATCAAAACGGTCTAGAGGAATTCATTGGCTCCTTAGGCCTAGGGGGAGACGAATACAAGGATGAGAGGAATAGGGTAAGCAAACTCCTCAACGGAGATTGGCCAGAACAGCGTTGCCCTGAGGAAACGATTCTGTCTTATTATTGCGGAGAAGCCTTTTCAGATGAGGCAAGGAAGTAACATATGAACATCGCTTTAGTTATTGCCGGGGGCACCGGATCAAGGATGGGGGCGAATATCCCTAAACAGTTTGTCGAGGTAAAGGGCAAGCCCGTTTTGGCCTATACCTTGGAGGCGTTCCAGAATCACCCCCTCATCGACGCGATAGAGATCGTCTGCATAAAAGGATGGGAAGACGAAGTTTGGTCCTATAAGGACAAATACGGGATTACCAAACTTACTTGGATCACCGAAGGGGGATCCACGGGGCAGGAATCCATCCGCAACGGGGTCTATAACCTAAAGGGCAAGATTGGTCCGGACGATAACGTGATCGTCCACGATGGCATCCGCCCCTTGGTGGACGATTCCGTCCTTGATGACGTGATCGCCAAATGCGATGAATACGGCAACGGGGTCACATCCATGCCTTACAACGAGCAGATATTCCTAATCGACGACGAAATATCCACAATCAAGTACATTCCTAGGGAGACGCTTAGGAGGGTGTCCACCCCGCAATGCTACAAATACAAGCTGCTGGACGAGAAATATCACGAGGCTTTCGAAAAGGGGATCGGCATCTACGGCTCATCCTATACGAACACGATGATGGTGGAGCTCGGGGTCAGGCTTTATTTTGCCAAGGGATCGGATAGGAACATCAAATTGACGACCCCTGGGGATTTGGAGATATTCGCCGCGATGCTGGAGAAGAAAAGATGAATAAATTGGAGATGGAGGACATCAAGCGGGTCGCCGAGTTGCCTTATCCTTGGGATTTATTGACCGGAAAGACCCTGCTCATCAGCGGTGGGGCCGGCTTCATCGGCTCTTTCTTGTGCGAGGTCATCCGATATCGGAACAAGGATCATGGCCAGGGGATCAAGATTATCAGTTTGTCCCGTAGGAAACACGAAGACAACGAGACTGTTACTTACGTTTCTGCCGACGTTAATAACCCAATTACGCTAGACGAGGAAATCGATTACGTCCTCCATTTGGCCTCCAACACCCATCCGGAGCAATACGCCTCCGATCCCATAGGCACCATCACGAGCAATGTTTTCGGAACGTATAACCTTCTGATGCTAAGCGCGGAGAAAGGCGTAAAGAAGTTCCTGCTTGCCTCCTCGTGCGAGATTTATGGGGATGGCAAGGACACGCCTATGGATGAGCGGTGCTGTGGCTATATCGACTGCAATACGGCAAGGGCGGGCTATAACGAAGGCAAAAGGGTCTCCGAATCGCTTTGCCAGGCTTTTAAGCAGCAAAGAGGTGTTCCGGTGGGCATCGCAAGGCTATCCCGCGTCTTTGGGGCGGACAAAACGAAGAAGGACTCGAAAGCCATGTCGCAGTTTCTGAGGAACGCCTGCAACGGAGACGATATCGTCTTAAGGAGCAAAGGAGTGCAAAAGTATTCCTATGTCTACCTCGCCGACGCGGTTTCGGGGATTTTGTCCGTGCTGCTTAACGGAGAAGATGGAGAGGCCTATAACGTCTCCGCGGATTATGATGGAATGACTTTGGGGGAATGCGCCGAATACATCGCCTCCTTAGGAGGGGTGAAGGTCATCTACGATATTCAAGATAATCCCAACGCCTCCAGGGCTATAAACGCATTGCTGGACAATACGAAAATCAAAGGCATTGGCTTTAAGCCCTTATATACCGTCAAAAAAGGCCTGCAAAGGACCTATGCGATAATGAGAGACGAGGCTCTGATTTGATTTATTTGAACGCAGCCTCGGTCATTTAGCTTTTTGTGGTTCGGAATAAAAAGAGGCAGGCGTTTTCTTGAAGGGAGATAACTTTTTAGTAGGAGTTTTCAATCAAGGAAATCAAAGGGAAACGAGGAAAGAAAGCGGGCTTTCATTGAACTGACTTGGCCTTAGGAGTATAAAAGAGCCCTTGCACGAAAGGCATTCTCAAATGAAATTAAGAAACAATCTCTTGGCACAGCTCTTCTTCCGTTCGATTTCCCTGGTTGTGGCCATCACCTCGCTCGTCCTGAGCTTCGTAAGCCTCAACCGGGCCTCTGACGGTGGCTCCATCTCCCCCTTCCTTTATTACACCCATTGGTCCTGTTTCCTCGCCGAATTCACCATCGGGGCGAGTTTCATCTCCACCTTGGTCCAATTCATCAAAGGCAAAAGAGAAGGCAACAACACCTACCTCCCCTTGCTGAAGTATTGCTCCAACATCATGATCATCGCGACCTTCGTCGTGGCCGCTTTCGTCTTGCCTGATAAGATCTGGACCTCGGGCTATTGGACCTTCTCCGGCGCCGTTCACCATTTCATCATGCCTATCCTTGTTGTCATCGACTCCGCTTTGTTCGATAGAAAGAGGACCTATCGTATCTCTTACCCCTTCCTTGGAGTCGTTCTCCCCCTTCTTTATTGGGCCGTGATTATCATCCGCTTCTCCATAAAAAGGAATTCTTGCGGCGGGAGCATTCCCGAGAATCTTTGGGATTACTACTATCCCTATGGGTTCACCAACATCGACAAATCCTCTTCCTATGGCTTCTTGATCGGGCTTTTAGCGGGGATTTTAGTCGCCCTCATCCTGATCGGCTTCCTTTATTGCCTCCTTAACAAACTCGAAAAGGACGAAAACGGAAAAATCAGACTCAATAAAAGCCTAGATCAAGAGAACGTCCATGACGTCTTCTCCCTCATCAAACGTAAATAAGAGATTGTAATCGCTTCGCCTTTTAAAGACGTCGCCGCGTTTACGACGTGGATGGATTGGCCTTTTTCCCCGCCGTCTGCAATTGCGAAGCGCTATCTTGCATACGCCGAATTTTCTTGAAATACTGGTTTTTGATGGAATATATATAAACCGAACTTTAGTTGGTGCGATAGTCCGATGATTATGGTGGAACGAATGAAAACAGCGTTGAAAAAAGGGGTTTCAAATAAAAACGTCTACCATAATCATCGGGCTTAGGTATATATAGATAGGTTATTAGAACGAAAAACCGATTTATGGATACGGGAAATCAGACAAGCATAGAATACGCATCTGTTCAAGACAACGAGATTGAAGACGCATCCGTCAGTGAGCGTCCCCAATCTTCGAATCTAGGCAAAGTGGATTTGAATGCCTCTGACTCTGTCGTTGTTGCCGGAGGGGGCTGCTACGAGTTCTTTAAAAGAACGTTTGACCTCGTTTCCTCCGGGACGTTCCTGCTTTTGTTTGGCTGGGTGATCCTATTGCTGATGCTTTTGAAGTGGCTGGAGGATTTGGGGGTCAAATCCTATAAGCTAGAGATTACCGAGGATGAGAACGGGGCGTATTTGTCCACAAACGGGAAGCGGTATAACTGCCGGATAGTCAAAGACCCTGAGGGGGAGAAAGATCCCACGGTCCATGGGGCTTTATATACCTCGGATAGGGTTGGCAGGAACGGGAAGGTGTTCAAATTCCACAAGATCCGTTCGATGTGCCCTGGAGCGGAGAAGATGAAGGCCCAGCTATTAGAATATGGGATCAATGAGGCCGATCCTCCGGCTTTTAAGCTCAAGGAGGATCCCCGCATCACCAAACTAGGTCGCTTCATGAGAAAAACAAGCCTAGATGAATTGCCTCAGATATGGGATATCTTCGTTGGCAATTTAAGCGTGGTGGGCCCTAGGCCTCCTTTGCCTATAGAGGTTGCCCAATATAACGAATATCAGATGCACCGGTTGGACACGAAGGGTGGGTTGCTGTGCTTATGGCAGATCACCCCGAATAGGAATTCGTTATCGTTCAACGAATGGGTTGATTTGGATGTCCAATACATAAAAACCAGAAGCGTGGGCACGGATCTGAAGATCATATTCAAGGGTCTATGGTTTGTATTGACGGATAGGAGTGGAGAATAAACGGAACCTGAACGTTATACTCGCCACGATTCCTTTCCTTTTGTTAAGCCAAAAGCCTAAAATATAAAACATGAACACCGATCTGTTTAATGACAAGATCCTCTTGGTTACTGGAGGAACCGGCTCTTTCGGGCACGCGATCGTCGATCGCTTCCTCTCCACGGGCATCAAGGAGATCCGCATCCTCTCTAGGGACGAGAAGAAGCAAGACGACATGCGTAAGGAATATGATTCCCCGAAGCTCAAGTTCTACATCGGGGACGTCAGGGACTACAACGCGATAGAGTCTTCCTTCAAAGGCGTCGATTACGTCTTTTCCGCGGCGGCTTTGAAACAAGTGCCCTCTTGCGAGTTCTACCCCATGGAGGCGGTCAAGACCAACGTCATTGGCAGCGATAACGTTATCTCCGCTTGCCTCGCCCATCATGTCAAGAAGGCCATCTTCCTCTCCACCGACAAAGCCGCCTACCCCATCAACGCGATGGGCATGACGAAAGCCATGATGGAGAAGAACGTCGTGGCCAGAAGCCGGCAGCTGTTAGAAGGGGACACCGTCCTTTGTTTGACTAGATACGGCAACGTCATGGCCTCCAGGGGCTCGGTCATCCCTTTGTTCCTGCAGCAGATCGAAGAAGGAAGGCCCATCACCATCACCAATCCGGACATGACCCGCTTCATGATGACCTTAGAGGATGCGGTGGACCTTGTCCTTTATGCTTTCGAGCACGGGCAGCAGGGCGACCTCTTCGTCCAGAAGGCCCCCTCGTCCACCATCGCCACCTTGGCCCAGGCCATACTTGAATTGAAAAACTGCCCCATCCCCCCCGAATACATCGGGACGAGGCATGGGGAGAAACTCTACGAGACCCTTGTGACCCAGGAGGAGATGCTAAGGGCCGAGAACATGGGCGAGTTCTTCGCCATCCACGCGGATAACCGCAACCTCAATTACGATCAGTTCTTCACCAAAGGGGACGCCAAGCTCAACCTCGGCCAGTCCTACACCTCCCACAACACCACTAGGCTAAACGTTGAGGAAATGAAAGCCCTTCTTAGAAAGCTCGCCCTATTCGGCGGAAACGTCAAGCAGCACGGATGAACCAAACTCCAGAACAAGAAATAACCCCATATCGGCTCAAACCTTCGCAGAAGGTTTATTTCGTCTTCAAATCCATGATGGATTTCGTTTTCTCATTGCTAGGGATAGTTCTCTCCTTCATCCCGTTTTTGATCATCGCGATCATCTCGTTTTGCTTTGAACGCAGCAACCCTTTCTTCCTCCAAGTAAGAGAAGGCAGAAAGGGCAAGAACTTCAAGATCATCAAGTTCCGCACGATGAAGAAAGGGTTGATAGGGGAACAGGAATCCGCCTCTTCGCTTAACGCTGACGATTACGCTTCTATTTCCAATCCTTGGCAGAGGTTCCTAAGGAAGACCTCCATTGATGAATTGCCTCAGGTCTACAACGTCTTTCTCTTTCAGATGTCCTTCATCGGCCCTAGGCCGTTGATATTAAAGGAGAGAGATGTTCTGGATTCCCGTCATCTCAATGGGGCCGATCAAGTCAAACCAGGATTGTTGGGGCTATCTCAGCTTAAAGGCAGAAGAGGAGTCCGAGGGGCGGATAAGGCCTATTATGATGGCAAATACGTCAGGAACTTCTCCTTTAAGCAAGACGTCTCCATCTTCTTCCGCGGCATGATCGCCGTCTTCAAA
>CAVGXP010000063.1:0-11325 GCA_963633165.1 bacterium | reverse complement strand
AAAAAGAAAAGGCAAGCCGCTTGGCTTGCCTAGAAGAAGAGACTAATTAGAATTCCCCGACAAACGGCGTGAAGCCGAACCAGTCATAAGCCATAGAGAGATCCCTATCGCGCGTGATGTCGAAGCGGAGACCTTCTTTGCCATGAGCGACCTCGTCAGAGAGCGTCAGGGTGGTCCCGTTATAGGAGATCGTGGTCTCGCCTTCTGAGGTGGCGATTTTCACCTCGCCAAGCTCTGTGCCGATGCTGCTTGTCAAGGTCTCCTCCCCGATTTTAAGGGAAGCCCCGTCATAGCCATGCTTCATCTTGAAGGAAACGGAGGTATAGAGGGAGTAATTGATCTTCGGAAATTCCACGAACTGGGTGATCGAGTCGGATTTGCCCCCGTCCTGGAAGTTGATGACAAGTATTCCCTCCTCTGCGCTTCCGCCAAATCCTTTGCCATCGGTGTTGATCCCCATGGCCCGGATCGTATCCCAGTTATAGGTGTCAGGGAGAGTGAAGAGTTGCACGGTTTCACCTTTTAAGGCGTTTCTAAGCGCGGCGATTTTAACGTTCTCCACGTAAGTAGAGGCCTCATATGGGGTGAGGTAATCGATCATTTCGGCATAGGCCCTCATTTTCTCTCCCGCCTCCTCTGCGCTTAAAGAAGAGGGGTCCTCCGGAAGAGAGGCTATCAGGTTGTCGATCGCCTTCATGTAATCGTAGGTGTATTTGGTGAAGGCGCCGATGTAGAACTGCTGATAAAGATGCCCATCAAGGCGAGTGAAGGTCAAAGAAAGGCCCTCCTTGCCGCTAGAGACGTCCTCGCTTAGATCGGTGAAGTAGCTGCCGCCGAGATAAAGGGAGGCTTTCTCCCCCGCGGGGATCACGGAAACCTCGAGCCTCGTAGGAATCGAGGAATAAGTCTTCTCCCCGATCGTTATGCTGTCGCCCCCGTAGTTGTCTCCGAAATAGAAATCGACCCTGCCCGAAGAAAGGAAGTCGAAGGAAGGGAAAGTCAAGTCGTAATCATTGACCCCCTCCTGCTGGAAATTCAGCTTGCAGCAGCCCTCCGTCATCCCCGCGTCATAAGCGGAGCCTTCTTCGTAGTTGATGAAATTATTGCCCTGGATGAGGCTCATGGAGCAAGAGAACTCGCTGGCTTTGGCCGCGCCGAAGCTGCGGACGAACTCTCCTTTCGCCCCATCGATGTTCCCGCTCTCCGCGCACCAAGAGGCATTGAAGGAAGTGTCGTAATCAAACGTTCTCCCTTTCTCGTAGGCCTTCCCCTCATGATCAAGGAAGGATTTGAAGACATAGCCCTCTAAGGTAGGGGCAGCGATATCTAGATTCAAGCTTTCCCCGTTGAGGATCTGATATTCTTCAAGGAGAGACCCTTCGCTGAAGAAGGAGATTTCGATGGTCTCTTTGACTTCGAAGGCGATCGTCGAGGTGATCGTCTCGCCCTCGTAAAGTATTGAGACGGTAAGGTCGACCTGCCCTCTCTTCTTACCCACGAGCTTCCCTTCGACGATCTCGGCGATCGTCTCGTCGCTTAAGGAATAGAGGAAAGAGGAGGTGAGCTCAACTTCCTCATCCGCGACCAGCAAAGAGAAATCAAGCGCCAAACCTTCCTCCCCTGCCACGACGCTTCTTTCTTTGAAGTTCGGGGAGATGGAAGGGGTAAGGGGAAGGACTTCAACGCTGGCGTAAGCGCTGGCGCTATAGCCGTTATAGGTGACTTTGGCATAGATTGAGGCGCTGCCTTTGGCCAAGGCGCTCACCTTCCCATCCACGTAGCTAGCGACTTCCGCGTCGCTGCTGCCATATTCGATGGAGGCGCCTTCCACAACAAGGCTGCCGAATTTCACGCTCGGAGAAAGGGAGATGGACTCCCCTTCGTAAAGGGCGAGGCTGGCGGAAGAGAAGGAGACGGAGAGAGTGGAAATGGCCTCATCAGTCACCGTGACTTTGGCAAGGACCTTAGCGCCTTCTTTTTCCGCGGTGATGATCGCGCTGCCCAAAGCGATGGCGCTGACTAGGCCGTTGCTATCGACTTGGGCCACACTTGCATCGCTAGAAGAATAACTAACCCCGGAGGTGAAAGCGACTAATTGAAAGCTCTGTCCTACCCCTAGGGAGAAGTTCGTGCTATTGAGGGTGAAGCTCACCTTAGTTTCGGAGGTCGTCTCCTCCTGCGAGGAAGAGGGGGTATTGCCAGGGTTAGCGCAGGAAGCGAGGAGCAAGGAAGAGGAGAGGATAAGCAAGGCTAATGATTGTTTTTTCATGAGTAAATCTCCTATCAATCGAAGGTCGGCAAGCTGCCGCCTTCAAGGTCTTTGGTCACACCGAATTCGGCGCAGTATTTGGTGAAATCGCTCTTTTTGAGGCTCAGCTCGTCACTAGAGAAATATTGTCTGTAGTAGCTTAGCTCCAAGAAAAGCACGGTGAGCTCGATCTTCTTCAGGCGTTTGTAGTAGCAGAGGTAGAGGGAAGGATTCTCGAGCTCAAGGGAGGCGATGGAGCGATAAGCCTCATCGAAGCAGCGACGGAAGGAGCTGACGAGTTCCTCGCTCCAAAGATCGCTGCTGCCGATCTGGCTATAGATGCCCCCGATGTAATTGCCATCCGCGCGATATTTTGCGCAGGCATTGAAAGTGAGGTCCCAGTATTCCTTCACGGAAGAAGAGGCTGGGCCGTAGTATTCGTTAAGGAAATCGCGGAGCAAAGTCTCGTAATCAAGGGAAACGTCCCACATGAGCTTGCTTTCGACGTAGACCCTCGCCTCCTCAAAGCAAGGAACGGCGGTGTCTAGCGGCCCTTGCGAATACATGTAGGTCACCCCAAAGTCCTTGTAGAGTCTATACATGTTCTTCACTGAGTTCACGTTGTAGAAGTTGATGAAATAGTTCCGGAAGTTAATGTCGTAGATGTAGCAGAGGATCCTGCCTCCAGCGAGGACGTTCCATCCTTGGATGGCTTTGTAATAGGTATCGTTGCTGACATCGTCTAACCCTGAGGAGAAATCGCTCCCGATCGGGGCGAAATAGAAATAGAGGTTCTTATTCGGGATCACCTTATCGCTATAAGGGAGGTAGCGTCCACCTTCCTCCTTGACCGGGGCGCTTGTGGTTTCGTTGTAGGCGAAGACGACGTAGCGGACCTCTCTCCCGGGCTCGTTCTCCTCGAGGTATTTGTCGGTGAGGGCGATGACGTCGTTCATGAAGGCGATCTGGAGCCCGGCGGTGTTGCCGCCCCACTCCTCTTTCGCCTTGCTGCAGCGCTCGCAGGCGCAGAAGTTTACGTTATCCTGCTGCCCGAACATGAAATAGGTGATTTCCTTGTGGATTTTGATCTTCTCGATCATCGCCTGGGCGACCATCTCCACGAGTTTCTCCCCGCCGGTATAGCAAAGCTGGTTCACCGCGGCGTCATTAGAAGCGTTAGCGAACCAGTCGTCCTGCCATTCTCCGGAGGAGACTTTCGCTTCTCTATCGGCCACATTGAAGTAGAGGCCGTTGATCTGGGAGTGGCCAAAGCCGTACCAATCCTCGGCGCTATACTGGTTCTCTAGGCGGAGGCGCCTAGAGAGGGTGGAATCGCTGTTGGTGCTTTTATAGCCGATAGCGCGGGTGTCGAAGGTTGGAATGACCTCCGAATCGAGGGCGAGGTAGGTCACTTTGTCCTTGATCTGGTAATGATAGTCGTCGCTTGCGTAGGCTTCATAGCCAATGGTGTCGCTTAGGAAATCATAAACGCCATAAAGCGTGCCTGCCTGCTTTGCGGAGGTGCCATAGATATAGATGTTCTCGTTCTCGACATAGACGCGGTAGCCAGAAAGCCCATAATCCTTATCCTTATCATAAGAAGAGGAGGATAGAAGCTGGCTGGTGAGGCCAAGGGAGATGTATTTGGAGGGGGAGAGTTTCTCGCTTACGACGTCTAGTTTGCAGCCGCTAGACTGGAAGAGGAAATAGCTGAGCTCACTAGAAGCCAAGTTAAGATAGGTCGGGGCATCCTCGGGAATCAGGATCTTATAATCGCTTAGCCCCTCGGAAATCAGGGTCAGAGATTGCCCTTTCTCCTCGCTAGAAGAGCTGGAGGAGCTTTCCTCCGCTTGAACGTTTCCGCAAGAAGAGAGTCCTAGCAATACAAGTAGAGGAAGGCAAAGAAGTCTTTTGTTCATCAGTTCGCTCCTTTCACATTAAAGGTTATTTCTTTGGTGGTGACGTTGTAGAACCGATCGTTTGCTATAACTAGCAAGGTATAACGCCCCGCTTTGGAAAGCTTGAAGGAAGTCGAACTCACCTTATAGGAAGAATAATCGTCCTTGTCGAGATAATAAGTGAGCGAGCCGCTTTGGTCTTTCAGCAGCACGACCCTCTCGTAATCGGGGGTGAGCAAGATGAAGACGAGTTCATAATCAACGGAGTTGTCGCTCACCTGATAGTTAGGAAGGGTGATTTCCTCATTAACCTCATAGGTCTCCTTCAAAGAGGAGGTAAGCGTGATGGAGGGCTTTTCGGTCTCATATACGCTGAAGAGGCGGATGCTCTTCGAGGAGTTCCCCTTCGCATCCGTTGCCACGTATTCCAAGCGGTAGGAGCCATATTGGGAGAAGGTGATGGTGTTCTCCTTGCTAGGATCGAGCGTCTGTTGGCTGCCATCAGGCTTGACTAGAGTAAGGAGGAAGGAAGAGACTTCGTTCAGGACGTCATAAGCAAAGGCGCTAGGAAGAGTGACGCTCGCGCCGAGTTTTTGCTTGACCGCGGGCATGGAACTAGGCAAGGAAAGCTCGGGACCGATTTCGTCTGCAGGCGTCTCTCTTCCTCGCAGGCCAAAGCTTT
This sequence comes from bacterium, assembly GCA_963633165.1. GTDB lineage: Bacteria > Bacillota_I > Bacilli_A > RFN20 > CAG-826 > Alloenteromonas. The sequence continues at coordinate 6,497 of CAVGXP010000063.1, read as the reverse complement.
GGTTGTTGATTTTGCTTAAGGAGATGGTCCTCTTCGCGCTTAAAGCGAAAGCAAGGGTGATGTCTTGCTCGAAGCCAGAGAAGGAGGCGCCTTCATCGTCTTGGTCGAGGACGAGGACCTCTAGCCCGGAGGCGTCTTTGATTGCCCTGCTTGAATTATCGTAAGTAAGGGTGATGGAGCCATCCGTTTCAAGACTTAGGTTTGCTTGCATCCCAGAAGGAGAAGTCAACGAATAGCCATTCGCTTCCTTCCGCAGAGTCAAGGAAACTGCGTTCATCCTCACGCTCATCGTCTCGTTTTCCTTCATGTCGGGGAGAGTGAAACGCAGGCTTAGCGAGGAGCTCTTCAAAGCCCTCAGGAAAGTGACTTCCCCTTCTTCGCTCGTCGTGAAGGAAATCTCATTCTCATAAACCTTGCCCGTTCCATCCCCATAAAGGTATTTCTCTTGCCTTGCGCCTTGCTCAAGATCCACCACGGGCACGGTGAATTCTTTCTTTAGTGAGGAGGCGAGGTAGACGATCTTCACCGAATCTCCGCTCGGGAGGAAGGAATGCCCGTCGAGTTTCGCATCGTTGACGTAGATTTCTACCGGGCAATCCACCGGGTTATCCTCTCCTGGCATCTTGGCTTTGCTCTCGGGCAAAACGGCTTTCTCCCCCTTCACGAAGGCGACCGGGAGAGAGATCTCGCTGAGGAAAATCGGCTCAGAAAGGTTCTTGACTTCGAGCTTCAAATTGGAGACCGCCGCTTGGCCTAGATAATCGAAGGCCTGGTAGCGCACCGTATAAGTCCCGACTTCGCTCGGGGTGAACTTATCTTCCTGCCAGTCAAGCAAGCAGCCGGAGGGATCGATGATGAAGCGGCTTTTCTTGATCGTCCCGCTTCCCCCGCTGACGGCGAAATCGTCTAAACTAGGCAGGCTCACCGTATCGTAGACTACGCTATTCACCTTCTTGAAGGGTAATAACCCCAAAAGAGGCTCACTCGCCCTTCCGCAATATAGAGAAAGGGAGATTTCCTTTTCGTTGAGGAAACGGTCTTTAGCGGTGTAGACGATCTTGTAGTCGCCGATATGAAGGGGAGTGAAATATCCCCCTTCCACATCCACGTCGATCTTCTTGCCCTCTGAGGAAAGATAATAGACTTTTACCTCGGTTTCGACATCCCCGTCATAGGCGTCGAAGGCAGAGGCTTCAAAGATCTTGTATTTCCTTCCTTTGACTGCCTCAGGAACGTCGAGGTTCCCCGCAAGGTCGACTTTGATCTCCGGGGAAGCCTCGTCAAGGTAGTTCCCTTGGGAAAGGTCTATCCCGGCCACGGAGGTGAAAACGACGTCCCCGCTGCCGCTGTTGAAGTTCTTGGCCTCGAAGCTTAAATAAGCAAGACCTTTGGAAAAGCCCCCAAAAGGATCGGTGGGATGGTCGGCTTTGCTCGAAAGCCCGACGATTTTCCTCTTCGCGGGGGCAATCTCATAATTCGGGTAGCCATAGACATCCTGGGAGGCGTAATCGTAATAGAAGCTTGCCTGATTGTAAGTTCCGCTTAAGGCGATGGAGCGGAAAGAACAGCGGATCGCCGAGCCAAAGGAAGGATCGCTGTGGCGATTATCATCCCTCTCGTAGCCATAAAGCGTCTGGCCGGCGGCCCCCGCTTTCACATACATCGCCTCGCCATAGGTGTTCGTTGTGCCACTATCGACGCAATTGATCGTCACGTAGTTTGCTGGGTCGTAAGCATCGGTGAGCGTGATGTTGAAGGTCGAGAAATCCGCCGTCCCCACCGCGCTTGAGTCAATCAGGAAAGAGACCAAGGGGGTATCAGGGGATAGGCTATTGAGGTCAATGGGCTTGATAAAAGACAAGGCAGCGTTGTTCTTGAAGGTCGCTTTCACCCCTTTGAAGGATTCATCGTAAGAGAAAGCCCCGGAGGAGACTAGGATATCTCCATCCGCCTTGAATAGGTCCTGCGCGCGGTAATCCACGCGGATGAAATGGGTTTCCTTTTCCTCGTGGTCGCCAAAAGTCGCCCGATAGGTCACCTGATAGACCCCGGTTTCGGAGATTGTGAGCTCTTTCCCCGAATAGAAGGCCCCGCTAGGGGAGGTGATGAGGATGTCGGCGTTCTTGCTTTGCCCTTCGTAGCTGAGCGTTTTCGTGGGGATGCTCACCGTATCGCCCACGTTAGCCGCTTCTGGCAGTGCTCCTTCCGCGAATATCCCCAAAGGGGTCGCGAAAGAGCATAGGCCTAGGGAAGGAAGCAAGAGAAGAGGGAGGAACCGTGTCTTCATATTTTCTTTCCTTTCTTTGTAAAAAGAGTGATTCAAGCAGGACGTTAGCCCTTGATGCCACCGACGGAGAGATTGACCATCAGGTACTTGTTGAGGAGGGCGAAGACCACCACGATCGGGGCGGCCATGATGAAGATGCCAGAAAGCCTAGTGGGCGTATTGGCGAGCTCCGTGGTCAAGACATTCTGGAACTCGAACATCCCAAATGCCGCGACCGGATGCGAAGGAAGATAGACCATCGGAATCTGGTAGTCGTTCCAATAGGTGATGAAGTTCAAGAGGAAAACGGTCATGATCGTCCCTAGGCAAAGAGGCAAGACGACCTGGACCAGCACGCGGAATTGGCTGGCGCCATCGATCTTCGCGGCTTCTGAATATGCCATCGGCAGGCTCTTGAACTGGGCGTAGAAGACCAAGAAGTAGATGCCAAGGAAATTGGCCTTCATGATGAAGAGCCCGATGAAGGTATCGAAGATGCCGAGGCTTTTGGCCATTTGGATCTCGCTAGGCAAAGCGCCGACGATAGGCAAAGCCATCGTGATGATGACGATCGAGTAGATGACCTTGGAGAACTTGAAGTCGAAGCGCGCGACCGCGTAAGCCACTAGACAAGGGGTGATGGTCGCCGCAAGAGAGCAGAGCAGGCTATAAAGAAGCGAGTTCCCGAAGAGGTCGAACATGTAGAAATAGGTGTAATCGTCGGTGGCGGAGTTATAGACGGGCACGTAGAAGTTCTTGTAGGCGGTGACGTAGTTATCGAAGCTCCAGCTCTGCGGCCAGCCGGTCGTGTTGCCCATGAAGTCATATTCAAAGGGGCTCTTGAAGGTCGAGATAAGCGCCCAGAAGACCGGGAAAAGAAGGCTTAACGTATAAAGGAGGAGGAAGAAGAAGAGAATGAGGGCGAGCCAATTGAAAGGTTCCTTGAGATGCCTTTTGCCCTTTTTGGAACGGCTAAACGAGACGAAGCTGCTCATGCGTTATCCCTCCTCATCAAGAAGCGGTTGGCAAGGAAAGTAAGGGGCAAGGCGATGAGGGTGCAGCAAAGGCCCAAGGCGGAGGCGTAAGGATATTCGGAGATCCCGAAACTCGTGTTATTGACCAAATAGAAAAGATAGTAGCCTAGCGTCCAATCGCCGTATTCGGCTTTCGCGCCGAAGAATGACCAAAGGTTGGCCTGGTTCGTGAAAATCATCGCGATTCCCGAGATAAGGAAGGTAGAGATAGTCGGCAAGCAGGCTGGGATGACGATGTGGACGAGCTCCCTTAACGGGCCCGCCCCGTCCACTTTCAAGGCGTCGTTGATCTCCGGGGAGATCTGCTCCATCGCCCCGGTATAAAGAAGAACCTGCGAGCCAAAGCCAATCCACACGTTATAGAAGAGGATCGTCTTGAAGCGGGTGGAAGAATCGATGAGCAGTCCCTGCATGTTCGTTCCGAATATTTCGTTGATGTAGGTCACAAGGCCTTCCTGGACGAAGTACTTGTAGATCATGACAAGCAGGATCGAAGGGAGGACGCTCGGCAGGAAAAGGATGAATTTGAACGTCTTCGCCAAGAATTTCTTCTTGTAGATATAGTAAGAGAAAAGGACGGCTAGGGTCGTCCCTAGAAGCGTCACGAAGAACCACACGATCAGGGAGTTGAGCAAGGCGTCTCCCAGGATCGAAGACGTCGTTAGCTCTCTCCATACGCGGGCAAAGTTGTCGGAAGTCCAAGAATAGGTCCCGGTGAAGGTGTCATAGCTTTTGAAGGAAAGCAGGATGACGTTGAAGTTGACTCCGATGTAGAAGATGCAGAACTGGGCAAGGGGCAGGATGATGAGGCAGAGATAGAAAGCAAGCGCGCCCCAATCGGTTTTCTTTCTCCGCGCCTTTCTATATCTTCCGTTAGGCAAAAGGGTCGCTTCCATAAAGCAAATCAGCTTTTCAAGGCTTTCCAGCTGGCTTCGCCATTAGCGGCGGAAAGGCCCTCGAAATACTCTTCCGCGGTCGTGCCGCTGGTGGCGGAATCAGAGAACACGGTATAGGGGTTTTGGTATGCCTTGCCGTTGATATTCGTGTTCCAGGCATAGTTTTCAAGGCTGAAATGCGAGGGGTTGTTGATGACTTTCTTGTTGGAGGAGACAGGATTAAGGATATTGCTGTCGTTCTTCATCGCGATGAGGTTCTTGCCATAGAAGGTCGTGCGTGATGCATCAGCTTCGGTGAGTTCATAGGAAAGAGCACGCGTCAAGGAAAGCTCAGAAGTAAAGGCGCTCAAATTAGCGTCGGTGTGGGCGTATTGGAAGAAAAGCTTGGCAAGTTCGGGCAGCTTGGTCTTTTTGGAGATGAAGCAATAGGATTGGTTCTGGTTGAACAAAGTCTGCTTTTCCCCGATTTTTGCTTCGCTGGCTTTCGGAACGGGGAGGAAACCGTATCTTTTGTCGGATTTTCCCTTGCCGTAGGCCGCTTCGCAGTTTTTGAAGATGTTGGTGCATTCGTTCTCCCACCACGACCCGTCGAAAAGAAACGCATATTGGTCGGAGCCCTCATTGTAGTTTTTGATGAATTTGGTCTGGGCCGCGGTCTGAGACTCGCCATTGCGGCCCATATGCGGGGTGATCTTCTTCATGAACTGCAGCGCCTTCAGCTTCCCCTCCTGCTTTTGCAAGAGGTAGCCGTTGCTCTCGTCAATCTTGGTCTCTTCAACCGTCGCGACGCCGTCTTTGATCGAGCTGACGAGGGGGACGGTGCCGTCCAAAGTGTAGTTGACCTTCACCTTATCAAGGCCCTCGAAATCGCTCCAATAGGAAGAGAGGACGCGGTAGACGTAAGGAAGGCCGCTGGACCCGGAGAAGGAGAAGGGATGCATGCCAAGGCTTTCGATGCGGTCGACGAGTTTGTAGAACTGATCATAGGTCGCGGGAAGGCCATCGTCATAATCGCCTTCCTTGCCGTTTGGCCCAGAGGATTTCTTGGTCGTTTTGGAAGAGACGAAAGCCCCAGACTCATCGAAGAAAAGGTTCTTGTCCTCAAAGAGGTCGTAATCATACATCATCCCATAAAGGCCATCATAAAAGGGGATTGCGTAATACTTCCCATCATTCGCCTTGAGGTAGTCTTTCATTTCTGAGGTCAGCTTATCCTCGATCGACTTCTCCTCGCCCAAGGTGGTGAGCTTTTCGGTGACGATGTCGCTGATGTCGAGGAAATTCCCCTTGGTGACGTGATCGAAATAGGAAACGTCCTCCGTGAAGTAGACATCTTGCTCCAATGTGCCGCTGAGAAGGGTGGTTCCGTTGTAGGAGCGGCTGGCGAGGACGCGGACCGTCACGCCCTTCTTGCCTTCTTCAAAGGAAGTGTCCTTGTATGCCTCTTGGAAGCGATTGGCCAAGCTTTGGAGCCAGTTCGTGCCAAGTCCTCCATCGTAAGTCGCCACCAGAAGCACGCTTTTTCCTTCTGAGCCTCCCCCGCTTTCGTTGTTATTGCCGTGTGTGGTGCCGGCGCAAGAAGCAAGCAGCGCGACGGCGCTTAGAGAGAGTGCAAGGTTTTTCGTTTTCATGTTTTTTCCTTTCTTATCGTGACTTGCCCGATCCATTTCCGCCCCATGGTTATCATGCGAAATCGATGAAAGGGGTTACAAGTTTACTTAATTCTATTTTGTCTACTTCACTCTCTCTTGCACTATCTACTTAAAAATTTGTCCTTTTTTATCCTTGCCCAGCAAAAACGTATTCCATTTCCTTTCCTTGAAAATCTCAAGTGACCCGGGATTTTTTGTTTTTTTCTTTCTTCGGAGCGTAATCGCCAGGTTTTTCCAATTTGCGTTTTTCTATCCCCGAGCGAGCAAAAGACAGAGCCCTTCAATCGCCCCATTGCCCCGGCCTATATTTTGACTCACGGATTCTCAATTTGCCTTTTTTTATCTCAAAAAAGGGTTTTTGTCTTAACCATCTACATTTTTTGATATCACATTTGATATTTTTTCTATTTTCTGGTTCAACTGGCTCACCGTAGGCCATACAATAGGCCCATGAACCATTTCAAACTGGACTCGGCCAATCCTTCGATGCCTTTAACCTCCCATCAGATTTACCACGATTACCCCCGTTTCCACACGCACGACTATTGGGAGTTCTTCATCGTTACCGACGGCTGCTACCGCCACGAAATCAATGGGCTCAGCATGAAGGCAAGCGTCGGGAACGCCTATTTGATCCGCCCGGAGGACT
>CAVGXP010000062.1:0-2782 GCA_963633165.1 bacterium | reverse complement strand
AAAATTGAGAATTGGACCGCTGGACCAGACAGAAAGAGCGATCTTGTCAAAGACGACATTTACGCGGTGCGCTTCGCTATTTATGCACCTCTGCCGATGGAAGTCTCTTTTATCAATGGCGATTGCAACGCTTGGTATGATCCTTCTACCGGTGAGATTGTTTCAAGCAACCCGAAAACTTCGTTGGCGAAAGGGGAATGGAGAGAATTCACCATTCCGACCAGCGTGATAAACGAACTTGGCAGCTTGCACATCCGTTTGTATCTCAATGCGACCTCGGATAATCCTGGTTATGGCATTCCCGGCGTCAGCGTCGCTGACACTTTAGGCAGCGCCTATGTCAGCGAGATCATCGGAATCAAGGAAGCTTATTACGCGGATGAAGCCGCCAAGGTCAGTACTTCAATAGCCTCTTTACCTGAAAAAGATAACCTGACGATGTGGGATGGCGGCGATTTAAAGGTGGTAAGGGCCTCCTATGAGGCACTGTCGTCTACGGCGAAGGCTTTCGTCGACAACTTAGCGAACCTCGAAGAATTAGAAAGTGCATATTCGACCAAGTGGACCTGCCTCAACACCTCCTGGACCCAGGGGAAGGTCAACGCCTCGACGCAGATCAAATCCGTGGCCTATGGGCACGACGAGGCTTACGGGCTCTACGCCGAATTCGACGCCAGCGACTCCTGGATCGTCCACTTCACCCCCGTAAGCGAGGAGACGGTCGACGAAGGCGCGCAAGTCAAGCTCGCCATCTACAAGCCGGAGGGGGCCTCCGTCAAGGCCTATTACATCGACAATACCTGGAAGAACAACGGAACTATGGACCTCGTGGACGGGTGGAACGTCGTGACCGTCCCCTCAACGGCCTTCCTTGGCGGGGCCGCCAGCGGAGTCTCCATAGGCCTGCAGGACGCCAAAGAGGCCGCCGGATACAAATTCACTCCTCTTTACATCGAGAAATAAAACTTATTTCTCAGATTTAAGGACTTGAGATTCTTTAACGGGGTAACGCGCTTGGGCGCAACTTCGCCCCCGTTAGGCAAAGGCTGACACATACTTGAAAAGGCTCTTTTGAGGAAGAGCCTTTTTTTGAGCGCGCCTTTTGATCAATTCACCGTTTCGTTTGGATTTTTTCTATAGGAACCCGGGGTCATGCCGAATTCCTTTTTGAAATTCTCGTTGAACTGAGAAGAGTTGGAGAAACCGACTTTTAGGGCGATTTCGTTCACCGACATCTCGCTGTTTAAAAGCAGGCTGGACGCGTAATGGAGCTTGGTCTTGATCAGATAATCGTGCGGGGTGCAGCCGAAATTTTGTCTGAATAAGCGGTTTAGGTGGATCCTTGAATAATTAAGCTTTTGGCAAAGATCGGCCACGCCGAATAACAGAAAGGAGGGGTCTAAAGCTAATTCGTTAACGGCTTTTATGAAGGAGGATTTGTTCTCCGGCATCTTGATGATGTCGAAGTGGATGTGCTGAAGGATTAGCAATAGAGCAGATTCGGAGATATCGTTTGTTTCCAAACGGGTGGAGGAACGGACGTTAGCGCAGTGGATGATGGATTCGATGTCCATCACGAATTGGCTGCTGACTTTTCGGAAATGATCGCCTTTGAGCAAGGCGTCTTTGAAAGTAGGGGAGATGGCTTCTAATAACGGGAAAAGGGCGGACGTCTTGACGATGATGTTGATGTAACGCGTGCTGCCTTCGCTTGTTTTGTGCAGGGAATGAATGTCTTCGGTGGTTGCGTAAAACAAGGTGTTTTCTGGACAAATGTGGCTTTTTCCGTTGAGCCGGTTCTCGATCACCCCGTTCGTGACCAAGGTAAACTCCCAATAATCCGCGTGCCCGTGAATTTCGGGGTAATCAAAAGTGTTGATATGAAAACCGCAGAAAATACGGCCTTCATCTTTTTTCTCCGACGCCGGGATGGCGTCGCTGAACTTGATGCAAGCTACTTCTTTCACAATCTCATCATAGAAAAATCGATGGAACAAAACAATAATTGTTTTCACATAGGGATTTAAGAGAAGAAAGCGTTTCCAATAAATGTATTTAACAATTATTGATGAGTGACAAATCGATGAATAGCGAGATTTTTCGCATCATTTTGACATTGTGGAATCAAATGAAGTGAGTGAAATTGAAATGAAACAAAACCATTTATTTTAGAACATTTAATGTATTTGCGCCAAAGCGATGACGAAATTAAAATGAAAGCACTTTCCTAAGCGGGAAGTCTGAGCAGCCTCTTATTTGCGATATTTGATGAAAATCGCGGCTTTGAGGCCAAACGCTCGAATGAGGATTTATATGGTTCAGGCTAGGGTTTCCTTGCGAAAAGGAGCGCGAAATGCAAGCAAACAAAAGAAATTCACAAGCAATCTTTTCGTTTTCCTTGTTTTGCTTCTCCCGACGATAGGTTTTTTGATTTTCTGGCTTTACGTGCATCTTGATTCCCTGATTTTGTCTTTTAGAACCGATTCTTCGATTACTTTGTTTGATGATCCTGCCGGCGTGTTCGCCGACTTCACGTTGGAGAATTACACCAAAGTGTTCAAGGAATTCTTCGACCCGAATGGCTCTTTGGGAAAAGCCACGGTCAACACCCTCATCTATTTCTTCTCCGGCCTTTTCATCTCCTTGCCAATCTCGGTGCTTTTCTCTTACTTCATCTATAAGAAAATCAAAGGCTACAAGTTCTTTCGCGTCATCACTTATGTCCCGACCATCATCACCTCGACGGTCTTAATCGCCCTCTTCATCCAGATGTTCTCTTTGG
>CAVGXP010000061.1:7047-10144 GCA_963633165.1 bacterium | reverse complement strand
TCTAAATTGAAAAGCGCGTTCAAACCATTTTGAGATATCGCTTTGTTGTAATTGGCGCACAAACCAGAACACTAGGCTTTTAATAAACTCGGTAGGTTCCGATAAACATACTCGCCCATCTAGAGCAGGTGAAATAAGGCGTCATTGTCGCGTCCAAGGGGCTCAAGTACAAAGGGTTGAAATAATCTATAACAACGCAACCATGAATAGACCCTGTGTCACCTATTTCTTTGGCTAATAATGCGACTCGTTTTTGCATGGTTTTTGTTATTAGTTCTTGTGGAAGGGCTGGAAATCCTTGTTTGTTTCAGGATTGCGTTTCCCCACCTAATAACTATTTTGCAGCCTCGGCGTCTTTTCCTTTGTAGAACCTTGCTTTAAGGCAATAAAAAGTAAGCAGAGTAATAAAGGCGCCTGTTGTAACGTCCGATGCAAAATGGGCACCGGCAACAACGCGCGAAACCATGACGGTTATCAGCCAGAGGTAGCAAAGGATGCTCGCGATGATTTCGCCTGTTTTCTTTTTGCCGCAGAACTCAACAGGCAAAACAGATAAGACAATTACGCAGGCGGCATTCGCGGAGTGACCTGAGGGGAATGAGTCTGAACCGCTCCACCAATTGGGCAAATACCATGGAAAGAAACCATCATAAGGCGGCAATAAATCCCTCATGCGTGGACGGCCCCAGGCGTATTTAAGCGCATAGGTGATTGCTTGCTCTATCAAGATCGTAAGAATGGCGATGACGGCGACTCGCTTCAAAGAACTTCCGTAACGTTTGCTAAGAGCTCGCATTAGGAAAAATGAGCCAGCTGCAATCGGCAGCATAAACGAGAATCCGTAAATAAGCGCTCCTTTGACCTTTAAGTAGTTCAAAACAAAGAACACAAGAAGGAAAGAATAAGCCAGAATCCCGACAACCGATATGGCGGCGATAAAGATGCTTAATCCTTTTTTCTCTTTTTGCCGCGTGAAGAAAAGGATATTGAAACTAAGCAAAGCAATAAGAGAGAACGGGACTTCTCCAATGGCCTCAAATATTTTGCCGAATAAGCTTTCCTTGTTGTATAAGGCTATCGAGATATCTAGATCAAAGAAAGCAAAGCAGATCATTAGCGAAACATAAAGGGCGACGCCGATAATCGCCGGTATGAATTTGATTATCTTTTTACTCATTTTCAAAAGCTCCGCTTTCCTCAACCTCAAAGACATAGTCGCCCTCATCTATCGTTTTTGCTATTCCGGGCAAAACGATTTTCGCTTGCGTGTTTGAGGGTATGGATATCTCGTAAATGGTTTTCCTCCCCTGTTTTCGCCACGCGCTTTTGACTAAGCCATATTGGCTCAAATAATCGAATTTTGCATAAGTGATGTTTCCGCCTGGCTTTGGGGCGATAACAAAATTGTTTTCGCCCGCGATTTTCACGCCGCACATTTCTTTGAACAGCCATTCGCATACCGCGCCTTTGCTGTAATGGTTTAGCGAGCCAATGCCTTTATCGCTTGTCGAATTGCCTTCCCAAGCTTCCCAGATGGTGGTCGCGCCATTTTTCATCATATAGAGCCATCCGGGCTTTTCTTCGTTCTCCAAAAGCTTATAGGCGTACTCAATACCGATATCCTTCAAAACGTAAAGAATCATCGGGGTGGATAAAAAACCGGTACCAACCCGCCAACCATAATGATCAAGAGCTTCGATGAGCCTCTTTTTGGCGAATTCGGTTTGCGCTTCATCGAGCAAGCCCATATAAAGTGGCCGCACGAGCTTGGCCTGTCTATCGGTATCTAGGGTATATTTCGGCTTAGAGACGTATTCTTGATAGGCCTTCTTTGCCCCTTCGCTGTATTCTTGGACCTTTTTAAGGCGCTGATCGTTTTCTTTGTGGAGTATTTCCGATGCTTTTAGGACTCGATGAAGGGTGAAGTAGGTATAAGCGGTTGATTCTTCTGGGTGAGGGCTAGCGAAGTCATACCATTTGGAGGCCATGACGTCGTTAGGCTCTGCCCATTCGCCGTATGATTGTCCGCAGTTTACGAAGTACTTGCGATTTTTAAGCGAAATGTGAACCGGTTTGGCGTAAATCCCTCCCCACTTTCCAGCTCTTTTCATCATGAAGTCGGCGTAGTTCATGATGCCTTCGAAATGTTCTTGAAGCAGCCTATCATCGCCATACACCTCATAAAAATCCAAAGGGATATAGACGCCTGCGCACGCCCAGCCTACCGACCCATTCATTGTCCACATGAACCAATCTTCATGTGCGTATGGGGCAATTTGAGGGAGACGGCCGCTCTTCCACTGCCTATCGAAAATGTCGCGGACGTGCTTACGGGCAAAAGCGGCATAGTCCACCATATATGAAGCCGTTGGAAAGAAAATCTCGCTGTCGCCAGTCCAGCCCATTCTCTCACGGGTCGGGCAATCGGAAGGGATATCGGTCGAATTGCTTTTAAGCGACCACATCGTGCTTTGATAGAGCTTGTTTATCAAAGGATTCGAGCATTCGAATTCAGAAACTGAGGTGAAGCCGCTATAGACGGCAATCGCCGTGAAATCGTCTTTTTCAAAAGCGATGTCGGTATCGATTTGCGCATAACGGAAACCGCCATAGAAAAACTTAGGCTTGTAGTCGTTTCGTCCTTCCTTGCATCGATAATCAATTTCCTGAAGAGGCGACTTTTTGCCTTTGAATGTGCATTGAATGTTTTCCAAAGAGAGTTCACCGTCTTTGTCGATCATCTCCCCAAGAGTGATGTGGATGGCCTCGTTGCAATGCGCCATCAAGGAAAAGGAAATATACCCTGAGATATTTTGCTCAAATTCGAGAACCTTTTTGCCTTTGGGGGTGATTATCAGTCTGATTGGCTTGAATTTTTCGTTTTCGGTGACGTTAAAATTATTAGAAGAAGTCAAATTTGCGGGGCTTTTTACGATTTTGGCTTTTTTGTCGTAGGATGGGCATTTCCTCGCATCAACCTTTTCCCCATCTTTGAGATCGGCAAAAATTATGGGCCCATCGTTTGACCAATCCCAACTATCGTCGGTGACGAGCACGAACTTTGTCCCATCGTTTTTGACTATCTCAAGCTGAGCCA
>CAVGXP010000061.1:0-6823 GCA_963633165.1 bacterium | reverse complement strand
CGGGCGCTTATATAAAGCCTTGCTGTTTTGACGTCGGAGATTTCAAAGTCTTTTTTGAAGCAATCGACGGGGTAGCGGTCTTTTCCGTTGGCCTTGTAATTGCCGCTTATCCATTGTGCGTGCCAATCGTTTTCGTTGAGGAGGCCCAATTCAAAAGAGTTATATTCGCTCCATTCCCCCGGTTCTTCGTTCTCATCGTAAAGACGAATCCTGAAATCGACATGCGATCTTGATTGGAGCGGGAAAAAGAAGTCAAAGTGCATGCTTTGGCTCTTGTTTTTGTGTGCGTGTTTCTTTCCGTCGACCTCGAATTCGATTTCGTAGGACGTTTGTTTTTTCCCTCCTAGGCAATTCCAGCTGATGCGAGGGTTTTTCACGTCGATGCCTAAGGGGTTCCTCAGGTATTCTGTTTTTATGTTTATTGCTTTCATGGGAGTCTCCAAACGCTTTATTTGGTCAAACCAGCAAGCTCGGCCTGAATCTTTTCGTAGTATTCCTGCCCTTTCTTTCTCTCGATTTCCCACTTCGCTTCATCACGGGCTAGCTTTTTGGCCTCTTTTTCCTTGCGTTTAGCGATTTGCTCAGCGCTGAGCGAGGCTAATTTAGCGGCTTTCTTTTCTTCGATTTTGACTTTTTTCGCCTCTTCTTTTTCTTCTTTCAGTTTTTGCTTGGCCTCGTTTTTGGCTTTTTTCTCCGTTACTTTGTCGTTGTGTTTTTTGACTTCTTCTTCGTAGTTGAGTCCTTTTTTCTCGCATTTGACTTTTAGACTCTCTAAATAAGCGCGCTCGTTTTCTAAGAAATATCTTTCTTCATCTTCCTTGGCTTTGATTTCCGGTGGAATCCAATTCTCGCCTTTAGCCTCTGCGCTGGCTTTTTGACGTTCCCTGATAATCGAAAGCTTCTTATTGGCTGTTTTCTCGGTGTTCAAAAACATAAGCAGGACGGCAAGGGCGATGCCGGTGAATACCTCCAAGCCAACAAAGGAGAACGTGATTGCGCTTTTAACGGCGTCTGATTGGACATACGCCACGGTTTGACCAAGTTCATTGATTGTCGGCGCCTTATACCCACTACCCGCTAGCAACGCATTGAAAAGGCCTGTGGTTACGCCGATCAAAGCCGTGGCGATGACGTTATAAACCGACATCGAAAGCCCGTCGCATCTTACCCCACTCTTCCATTCAAGATGGTCGAGAGTGTCGGCAAACAAAGCCATAAAGACATAAGAGCAGGGCAATCCGCCAATGTTTTTGATAAATTGACCCGTCAAGACGATATACATATTGGTCGGCGCCATCCAGCAAATGGCGCTGCCGATGGCGTAGAGAACGAACCCCCACATCGTGACATTCCGCTTTCCAAAACGCTTGGCAAGCGGCCAGACTAAGAAAATGCCTATGCCCATCGGGATTCCGCCGATGACTGAGACAAGCATCTGGGTCGTTCCGTCGTTATAGCTGCCCAAAACGTAATTGCAGTAGTAGACAAGGCCGAGGTTTTTCAAAGAAGAGCCGACGGTGTAGATAAAGAAATATGCGAAAATAATCCACATGTATTTGTCGCTGAAGACGATTTTGAGCTGTTTGGAGAAAGGTACAGATTTGGTTCCGCTGTCGCCTTGTTCTTCGCTGATCCTCTCTTTTGTGAAGTAATATTCAAGAAGCGTAAGAGGGAGAGCGAGAATGCTCAACACGCACATAACGATGATCCAAAGCGATTTGTTGACGCCAAGAATAGGCATGATCACAACCGGGAAAAGAAGGGCGACCAATATCCCGCTCATCATGATGGAGGCGATTTGGTTGAAAACGGAAAGCCCACCCCTCTGAATGGTGTTTCTGGTGGAAAGAGGAACCATAAGGTTGTGGCTCATGTTGTAGATGGTGAAGGCGAAAGAGTAAAAGAGGTTATATGAAACCATGACCCAAATAACTTGAACGGTCTCGTTCGCGTTTGGCACTAAGAAGAGAAGGGCGCCGGTAATCGCGACTAGAGGAGCGGAAAGCAAGATCCAAGGTCTAGCCTTCCCCTGCTTCGTTTTCGTTCTATCGATGATGTAGCCCATGATGACGTTGGTAACGGCATCGATGATCTTGGAAACGATAGGGAAGATGGTCAAAAACAATCCGCCCCAAACGCTCGTCAAGCCCAATACGTCGGTGTAATAGACATTCAAATACGTGGCGAGGACGGCGTTTAGCAAAAGCGCTCCGCATGGCCCAAGCAAATACCCAAGCCATTTTTCCTTCCCTGTTACGTTGCGAGAATGGATCCTGCTGTCGAAGATTTTCCCGTTCAATGCTTTGTTTCTCATGTTTTAGTTCTCCTTTTTCTCATCTTTAGGCAGTTTCGGAGCTTTAACCGAAACGCAAAAATCTTTAATGCCTCGCAAAAGGTGGCCATTTGTTAAGTCAACCATGCCCTGCGCGAAATTATAGGGAAAGCTTTTCCCTGCTGACATTGACATCGTGATAATTGAGTTGCTCTCCAAGATGCGTTTGAGGAAATAGGCTCCCTTGATTTTATTATCGCGTTCTTGGCCTTCAGGAAGTTTCTTGGCATTCTTCATGTCTTTTTTGGCGACGCTGAGGACGGCGTTGAATAATATTTTTCCGATCATCGTCTGCTGAAGATCGGTGAATCTGCTTTCCATTCTAATTGGTTTTCGTTTTGGCTCTTCCGGTATTTTCAATCCGGACATTTCCTCAAAAACATCGTTGGTCATGTGAGAAACTTCGCCAGCCCCATAAATGCGATTGATTTCTTGAGGATAGGGAACGGATGCTTTTTCTCCAGCGACGCTGACGGCTTTGGAAATGATGATCGTTTCCGAATCGGAGCACAAATTGAAGAGATAGTCGCCGGTTTCTAGCACCCAGCGGTGCTCTTTTGCGTTCCAATAACGTAGATCAGATTTCTTGATGCTTAAGGAAATATTTTTTTCTTCGCCTTTTCTTAAATGCACTTTTTGGAATCCTTTAAGCTCACGTTTGGCTTTGAAGCAATCTGAACTCGGTGAGCTTACGTAGATTTCAGCGACATCCGCGCCATCAAAATCACCGACGTTCTTAATCGAAAAACCAACAATGACTTCGTCGCGCTCTTGCTTGACGGAAAAGGAGGAATATTCAAATTTGGTATAGGATAAGCCGTATCCAAACGGATATCTGACTCTCTTATTCGCGGTTAGATAATACCTGTAACCGACAAGAATCCCTTCTTTGTAAATTTCGTTGATCCCTTTGCCAAAGCTTTCCCCGAAGGGAACGTCTTCGTAAGAAAGAGCCCAACTTTCGGCAAGACGCCCAGAAGGGGTCTTTTCCCCATAAACCAGTTTCCACAACGCCTCACCCCCGCCTTGTCCGGGCAAATACATATTCAAAATGGCGTTTACTTTGTCCTCAAACGGCAGTTCGCATGGCGAGCCTCCATATAAGATGACGGCGATTTTTTTCTTTAAGGGGAGCAGCGCGTCGATCAGGGCTAATTGGTTTTTTGGCAGCGACATGCTTTCCCGGTCGCCTCCCTCGCTTTCCGAATAATCGGTAAGCCCGAGGAAGAGAAAAACGGTCTCGTATTCTCTAGCGGCCTCCACCGCTTCATGAATCAGCTTTAAATCAACGTCATTTTCGTTTGCTTTGTACCCTTTTTGATAAACGAAGTGGACGCCATGTTTTTCAAACGCGGTTTTCGGTGATGACAAAAACGTCGGATTTATCATCGAGCTTCCTGATCCTTGATAACGAGGTTTGTCAAACAACTCGCCAATCACGGCTATCCTTTCGGATTTTTTCAGAGGCAAAACCCCATTATTTTTCAAAAGCACCGCAGAATCGGCGGCAATTTCCTCCGCTAGAAGATGGTGAGATTGAAAATTGGCGTCGGTTTTACCCTTATTTTGGTGCTTGCTCACCAAGTTGAGCACATTGCTTACGGCTTTATCTAAATCGGCCTGACTGAGCGTTCCGTTGTTTAAGCCGTCGATTATCCACTTACGGCAGATGGGGGTGTCGCCAGGCATTTCCAGATCAACCCCGGCTTGGAGCATTTTGATGCGGTCGTGGGTGGCGCCCCAATCCGTGATAACAGTCCCCTCGAAACCCCATTCTCCGCGGAGGACATCATTAAGTAGCCATTTGTTGTGGCAGCAATAAACGCCGTTGATTTGGTTATATGCGCACATGACACTTTCCGCTCGCCCTTCCTTCAACGCGATCTCGAAGGGCTTAAGGTAGATTTCGCGGATGGTTCGTTCGTCGGCGACGCTATTGCCCATAAAACGGAAATTTTCGCTGTTGTTCAAAGCGAAATGCTTCAAGCACGATGCAACGCCTTGGCTTTCTATACCTTTTATCTCGGAGGCGGCGAATGTTCCCGATAAAAGCGGATCTTCGGAATAATACTCGAAGTTCCTGCCTGCTAAGGGATTTCTTTTTATATTCGTCCCTGGGCCCAAAACAACGTCAATTCCGTAATAATTGCTCTCTTCTCCAATGGCTTTTCCGATTTTATAGGCATTTTCGGGGTCCCAGCTCGAGGCCACGGTGACGGCTGGAGGAAACGCCGTGGCTGGAAGGCTTCCAGTCACTCCGTTATCCCCTCCCCCGTTTTGCACTCTTAATCCATGAGGCCCATCGGACATCCGGATTGATTGAATGTTTAAACGCGGCACAGGATTGGTGTACATGAAATCGGTGCCCGCTACCAAAGCGGCTTTTTCCTCTTTTTTCAAATCGCTCAAAATTTTCAGTGCATCCATGAAAATGGTCTCCGCCAAAAGATTAATCTTATTATAGAAACAGGTTTAACGCTCTGTTGTACATTTGTTTTATTGATGATATAAATGTTTTGTCTTTTTTATGAAAAACATCGATTATTCATATCTGGGTTCCCTGTTGGGCAATTTGTCAGGCGTCCCCATAAGAGTTTTTCGCGGCGAGAACCAAATCTTTTATTGCTCCATCGTCAAATTGCCAAAAGATCCGCTTAAGCCTTATTTGAAAAGCGTTCTCAGCACAAAAAAACACATCGATTATTACATCACGCCTGCTTTTGATTACTACGGCATCGTCAGCAGCGGACCAATCAAAATCATCATAGGGCCAACGCGCCAATCTCCGCTTTCAGATCAAGAAATCCGCGAGCAAGCCTTCGAGCTTGATGTCGAGGCGGAAGATTTGGAGGAATTTAAACTTGGCATCAAAAGCATCGTGCCAATGCCTTTTGTAAGCGTTCTTCAGATACTATGCGCGATCAACTATGTTCTAAACCACGAAAAGCTCACATTAGAAGACGTCACGATCGCCGAAAGCGCCCAAAAGGTCATGCAATCCGATTTGGAAACTCAAAAGGCGAATAAAAGCATCGATGGCGACCCTTTTTCCGAAGAGCATGAATTGCATAACACGATTTTCATTGAACGAACAATCGCAAACATCGTCAGAAAAGGCGATACAGCCGCTCTCCGGCAATGGACCAGCAGCGCCCCGGCGGTGAGGGCGGGCGTTTTGGCTAAAGATCAATTGAGGCAGATAAAAAACACTTTCATCGTAACTGCCACCATTGTCTCCAGGGCCGCAATACGCGGCGGGATGGACGTTAACGAGGCTTTGTCCCTTTCTGATTCGTATATTCAAAAATGCGAGTTTTTCACCAACGTAGAAAGCATAATGAACCTTCAGTTTAGGATGGTTTCCGATTACACCGAAAAAGTGGAGAGGCTTCGAAACAGCGGCTGTGCTTCAAAATTCGTAATTGAAGTCAGCAATTATGTGCAGAAACACATTTCCGAGCCCATAGACATCAAGGCTTTGAGCAAAGCGATGTATTTAAGCCGTTCCCGTTTCAGCACGAAGTTCAAGGAACAAACCGGAATGTCCCCAATCGATTTCATAACTAGAGAAAAAATCGAAGAAGCAAAAAGGCTTATAAAATACACAGACAAGCCGCTTTCTTCGATTGGCGATTATTTGGGCTTCTCTTCCCAAAGCCACTTTTCCCGCACGTTCAAAAAACACACGGGCTTATCGCCGAATGAATATCGGTTGAAGTACGCTGAGTAGCGTGATTATTTTTGTTCTTTGCTTACATGGCCACGGATAAAGGCATCTCCGTCCGGATAAAGCGTCGGTCACGCTTATCGGTGCGGGGTCGCTTCTGAGTGAGGTGCCGTTGCCCCTGACCTCTACCCTTGCCCCACTTGCCTTGAAGAGGGCGGTGGCTAACTCATGGAATTCTTTCTCGTTTCATTATTTTGACAACGATTTCATCCAAGAGGGATCCTTTGTATTTGCGGTTTTTTGTTATCAATAAATGGAAAGCCGCTAAATGGCGGTATTAATTTCGTGGCCAAGTGTCTTTTTACAAAAGACGGGATATAGGAAAGAGAACGCACAATCAATAGCCCCTACGCCCAGTAGGAACCCAAAGCAAGAATCGGTGAGATTGTGGTCACCTAAAAACGCCCTGGATAATCCAACGGTCGCACCGAAGAGATAGCAGACCAATCGAATGGGGAGAGAAAGTTTCTCTTTCTTGCCTAAAGCGTAAGGCAAATAGCCTAGCCCCAATATCCCGACCGCATTCATCGTGTGGCCGCTTGGGAAAGAGGCAAAATCATCGACTTTGAAAGCGACGCCTTTGACGGCCAAATCCTCGAGATAGTTACCTTTGGCAAAATAGGTCTGGAAGGCATACCACGGCCTCCAATGGGCAAAGATGTCGTCCCCTTCGTAAACGGCGACAAGCAACCGATAACGGGGACGAAATGCGACGCCTTTTAAGGTCGTCATCACAAGCAATATCCCAAAATAGGCCACGACGA
>CAVGXP010000060.1:0-27716 GCA_963633165.1 bacterium | reverse complement strand
TGAATGAGCCTTCTTTCTTGATGGTGCTGACGGGCGTGGGCGATTATGCTTTCAAACGCAAAGACGGGGTTTACGTCGTTCCGATAGGGTCGCTTAAAAACTGATTTCGCCCAATGACAAGCTGGTTTTTGGCGATCGCTGAGAGCCTTTAACATAAAAGAGGGGTAGGGGTCTAAATCTCTACCATTTTTATACCCGTAATCGGCCTGGGCTCTCGCACCTAAAATTGGAACTTAAACGTGCCGACAACCGTTTTTCGGTCATGGTGAATATCGAGATTACACGACGGCTATGTATTAGATTTTAGTGATGTAATAGACGGCGGTGTTCAATTTTCCATTTTTGCCAATGAACAAACCTTCATTCATAAGCGCTTCACCACTTATCTTTATTGACGATTCATTTCCTAACCCATTAAGCAGATAGGTGGCTTTTTCATCTAGCCCCACAAGCCGCAAATGCCCTTCATTATCGTCCAAAGACGCTAGAAGACAGACGGCTTCGTTGCCAAGGATGGATATTTGTCCCTTCAAGGTATTATCGAAAGGAGAATTGAGCAAAAGATTTTTCCCTTCGATGATTACGTTTCGATGATCTTTGTAGAAACGAACCGCTTCTTTAGTGTAAGAAAGCTCCTCTTTTGTCGCTTTCCTTAAGTCCATCTCTATCCCAAAATCGCCAAACAGGGCGACGTTGGCTCGCTCCTTGATGGAGAAGTGCCGACCCGTCTGTTGATTCGGCGATTCCGAAATATGATTTGATATTGAAGATAATGGGTAGCACAGTCCGGTGGATTCCTGAATGAAAAGGCGATCATAAGGATCGGTGTTGTCGCTTGTCCAAATCTGATTGACATAGGAAAGCGAGCCCAGGTCGAAACGCGCCCCACCTGATGAGCAGCCTTCGAAATAAACGTTTGGATATTTCTTTGTTAAATGCGAAAGGAGTTCGTAATAGCCGAGCATGAACTTTTGGAAAAAACTATAACCTGAGTGGACGCTAGAACAGACATCGGTGACTAAACGGTTGTAATCCCATTTGATATAGGAACAATTTGATTCTTCGATCAAGGATGATATTTCCTTCTTAAGGTAACTTACAACGGCAGGGTTAGACATATCGAGCACATATTGGTTGCGTTTCAATAGCGGCTCGACGCCATCCAATTTGAGGAGGAATTCAGGATGAGACCTTGCCAATTCGGAATCCGGATTGGCCATTTCTGGCTCAATCCATAATCCTAGTTTAAGGTTCAATTTGCGGAGATAATCGTTAATATAAGCAAAATCGCCGCCTAATTTATCTTTGTTTAGATAAAAATCTCCAAGGGATGTTTTGTCGTCGTCTCTTTTTGCATACCACCCATCGTCAAACACGAAAGTATCACAGCCGACTTCGCTAGCGAGCCTGGCGAGTTCTTCCCACGTCTCTTTTTCTAGTTTCGTGGCTATTGCCTCCCAACTGTTGAAAACGATGGGGCTTTCTTTCTTTTTGATAATGTGATTGCCCACGAAGGAATTAAGGGACAGTTTGATTTCGTTTATGCTCTTTCCTGAGGTGAATATGGCTTCAGGCGTAAAGAAGCTCTCGCCCGGCTTAATGGAACACGAGAAATAATCATCATTTATGCCGGCGATGATTCTTGTCGACGATTGAGGCGAGACGGACACGCTTTCCTTGTGATTACCGGAATACAATTGGTTGAAGGCGTAGTATCTATTTCGCTTATGGATGATGAAAAACGGGTTAACGAAGGCTGATGAGATGCCGCATGTTGAGGAAACAAGGAACTCGCCTTGGGTCAATTTCGTCGAATTGATTTTTCTTTCTCTGCCCCAGTCTCCATGGAAGGTAATGACCTCATATTCGTTGCCAGGCAGTTCGAGCTCCAAGGAAGAAGCTTTGTTTATCGTTAACGTTTCCTTTGAAATGTTTTGAAAAGAGAAGGACGAGACAAAGACATCGCTATCGGGGTAAAGGGAAATGAAGTGGTTGACCTCCATTTTGCTTTCTAAGTCGCGATAAGTGAGTTTGACGACCTCTCTTTCTCCTTTAGCGGAAGGTAATGAAGGTAATGACATTTCTGCTGTCTTCTCTTCAATTCCAACGAAGGTGAAGCGGTGGGCAAAGTTCCCCTTTTCGTCTATGTAGCCAAAAGACGTCTCCCCATAATCAAGCGATCCAAAGCAAGAGAAGATAACGGGGTTCGCTTCTTTGTGAAAGGCGAAGTTTTTTCTCCTTTTGCGAGGCCCGAAATAGGTTATTTGCGGTATTTCGCTCTTTTGTAGGCGCAGAAGCAAGAGATTGTTTTTGCTTTCAAGGGCGATCGATGATGAAGTTATTGTGATCATTGTTTCTTCTTTCTGAGCAATATGAAGGCAAATGCGGAGCCGCCGACGAGAATGAGGGCGGAAGGTATCGAGATTCCTAATATCAAAGGGAGCTTGCTGCTTTCTCCGTTTACTATCTCGATGGCAAAGGAGAGCTTCTCTTCGTTGCCTGAGGAATCGATGCACGAGTAATTTATGGTATAGGTGCCAGCTTCTTTAAAGACAACAACATTGTTGATTATGGTGATGCCAACACCATCTACATTCGTTACGCTAGAGACATAAGCCTCGAGTTCACCGTCGGTCTCATCGAGTCCTGCCGCTAGGGGGAGCGTGATGCTTTCGCCGACCTTGCCGCTAGTTGGAACGTCGCCTATTAAGGTGATAACAGGAGCCGTCTTATCGCTGTATTTGATCGATTTAATATTGATTATCGGATTGTTGGTGACAATCTCGTCGTCATTGAATGAGGTAGTTTCATTACCGTTGTAGTAGCCATAATTTAAATAAACGAAGCCTTCGTCGTCTTCCAAAACGCTTCTTTCGATTTTGTAGACCTCAAAGGAAGAAACGGTCTGGCCGTCTAGGGAAATGTCGATATTGTCATACATCGTAGGGTCGAGGGTTTCGTCAAAAGGGGTAATGGCCAATGTATGGGTGCCCTCTATTGAGGTGGATACGACCTTATTGTTTTCGACATCGAGCGTGCTGCCATCCTCGAGCACGTATTGAATGTTGACCCTAAAACCACCATCCTGGTAGAAGAACATAAAGTAGATTCCTTCTTGCCCTGATAGGTATTTGCCTTGATGTGGATGTTTCGTGATGCCAAAGCTGAACCAGTTATCGTTTTCGCTTTTATCGATTAGCTGATCGATGTCAAATTCGACATGAACGCCTTTTTCAAGCGATAGGCCAGCTTTGTAATATGTATTTCCGCGGAGGATAGCCTCTTTGCCATTTATTGTAAGGTAACTGCTGCTGGCCCAGTTCGTTTCCTCAAAATAGGAGGATGGATCAATAGAATCATCACCTACGACTGAAGGTTTGACCCATATTTCTTGTTCTAAATAGGATGTGCCATAGGAATTGGTGGCGCCAACGCTTATGAAATATTGTCCAATGCCATCGTCGAGGTATGCCGACTCGTCTTCTGGCAAGAAAGAATAGCGACCGTCGCTTTCTTCATTTAAAGAAACGTGACGCAATTTTTTTGCCGAGGAATAATACGTAACGTCATAAGAATATGTGATATCGTTGTCCTTTTCCCCGTCATCGATGTCGATCGCAGAGACCTTCGGGATAATGTATTTTTGGTTCGCGCGGGCGTTTTTTGGGAAGGAATAAGACTCAATGAAAACCGGGTAGTGCTCATGGCGTATGGCGTTTACCGTGATTTTTCGACTTGAGGAGTTTGAAGAATAGTCGCTTGAGACGATGCGTAGAGAATATTCGCCAATTGTAAGCGGCTTAAATGAGTAAGAACCATCGGCATTGACAGTAAGCTTTTCGGATATTTCTTTGTTATTTGGATCGAATAGGCGGGCGGAGTAACTTAAAGGGCCATCGACTTCATCTATTGAGGATATCTTTCCGAATGTAAAAGTATCGCCGGCATAAGCCTGCTCGCCGGGCTCAACATAGGATATGGTGGGGCCAAAGATGTCGTTAGGAAGAATATTGGTGACGGAGATATTGCCGTAAGTCGAGATGTATAGCCGCCCATCACTATCCGTGATCTCGCCGTTTTTCACTTCGGAATAGCAAAGCCAATCGGCAAATTGTTCTCCTTGATAGAAGATTTTGACGCCATCGGTATATCCGCTCACCAAAGAAGTCTCGAATTGGATTGTATGGTCACGGATGATGCTACCAGAATAAACCTTATTCAGAGTAAGCGGCGAAGCTTTGTAATTGTAGGAATCCGTGTAAAACCCGCTTAGAGAATAGGATGAGACTGAGTTGTAGCTATATCGCAAATAGACGCCAGGCGCATCGTAATTGCCTGGGGAAAGCACGGTATCTTTGTTATTCCCAATGAAAACGAAGGCGCTTTCACCAATTGTAAGGGAATCGATATTGAATTTGAATTTAATCTTATGCGATTCGCCTTTTGTAAAAGGAAAGCCGAATTGATAGGTATTTGAGCCGGTGAGGGTAATTTTGTCTTCATTAGAGGTGGCGCTTCCGCTCCAAGATGAAGCATTTAGGAAATTGTCCTTGGCAAAAGAGGCATCTTCTTCCGTCGCCTTAGCTTCAAACGAGGCAACGCTAGGAAAAGTGAAGAGAAGAGAAACAAGGAAGATCGGTAGGGACTTTACGATATTCATACTTTTGCTCCTTATTCGATCGTATAAATGCCAACGCCATAGGCTGGCAAATTTATGCGAAGCTTTGAACCGTTCTCGTCGGTGGTGACGCTCATTCCGTTAACCTTGCCGGTGGTGACGTCGTAGTCGAGGTATTCACTTCCTGTCTCTGGCGCTTGTAGCGTGAACGACTTCGGCCTATTTGAAGTATTGACGAGCATATAGGTTACGCAATTTTCGTTTACTTGCTTTCTAGCGATGATGCTGGTCGTATTTATGGAAAGCTTCACCATCTGCAAATCTGAATGGTCTTTTAAAATCGAACCGATCACGGTCGATGCATCGCCGTTGATGCTGACGCAATTCGAGGCGAAATAGGCACATAGCGATGCCATCTCGCTTTCGCTTCCCTCATTCCTGGAAAGGTATTCGCCAGGATTTTGGATGATGATTTTTACCCCAGCCTCATTGGCCTTTTTCATAAAACGCGCCGTTTCCAAGTCAAGAGCGGAAGACGTCGGCAATAAAAAGGCTTTGTAATGCTCGCCGTTCGGGGTCACGATTTCGCCGTTTTCGATGCTGCATTTAGGGAGGTCGACGCTATCAAAGACATGATAGTCGATGCGATTCTTTAGCAACCCGGTAAGAAGTGAGGAATAATTGCTTTCGATGGAGGCTACTTCGCTATTGAATCCCCATTGGCCGGTGTAGATTCTTTCGTCCTTACTGTTATAAGGGGTGCTCGATGCGTAAATGGATTCGATTGGATAATAGACGCCTAGTTCCTTTTCGCTAACGTTCCCATCGAGCATATAGTTGATGCGCGCCGCGGTGTTAGCGAAGTTCTCGTTGTCTTCGTCGCTTGTGAACCGGAAATAGGATGTCAAATAATTTACCCCTATCGATTGTAGAATGGCGATATCGGCAATGTTTTGCTTGATACCGTCGCTAGCCTGCCCCTGGTCCTCTCCGACTTCTGCAAAAACGCGTTGCTTTGAGTCGAAATCGGCAGCGGAGACGGCGTATTTTCCGCTGGTGGCCACCACATTGATGACGGTATCCAAATCGGCGTAGGTGAGATCGATGCCGGGCATGCTCTGCTTATGGTATTGCTCAATGAGGCTGCCTGAGAGAAGGGCGTTGGCTGAGAGCGATTCCTCGGCAAGGAAATGTCCCGAATTGAGGACGTTGTGTTCTTTCGTCCAGTCCTGGATTTGACCCGTCAAGTTAGAACTCATGAGTTCGCTTAGCAAAGCGTAATAATCCCAGCGGAACCGCCTTATTTCTTCGTTATCGTCGCCTTTGGCGAATAGATACGGCACATATTTTTCCAAGTCATAGCCATACTTCGTTTTGAATTTCTCATTCAACGTCAAAGAATAATTGACGGATGGGAGCAAAGGAATGCTGCTATCGACCTTATCGATTTCGGCGGCGGTGGTGGGCGTGAAATAGAAGCCGGGCATAGAAGGCTCATCCATAAAGGTGGCCTCGATTCCCTTTCCAAAATATTCACCTAGATGCGAATAGTAGGCCTCGTAGGTGTTGCTTAGGAATTCTTTAACTGGCGCCTCCTGAAGCAGATCAATGTAGCGGCGACTTTCCAAGAGGTTGTATTGGTAGTGGGTTCCTTCATACCACTGCTTGTGATAGATAAGAATGAGCGAGCCGTCTTCGCTAGGAGTATAGCTATCCCCTTCTTTGACGTTTATTGTCTTATAGAAAGAAGCGGAATAATCGTTGATTTTGCTGCCTGATATCAAATATGCGTATTGGAGGGTATGCCCGTGGAGTGATGGTATGGTGGCTGACTCTCCTCTTTTTAAAGTAAGAATCTGCGACACCAAACCCTGCGCTTCCCAATTCTCGCCTTCCGGCGTTGCTTTAAGCGTGTTGGTTCGCGCTCCGCCTGAAGGGTAGATATCTTCGTCGTAAATCATTACACGCAGACCTTTATCCTCGATCGCGTATTTCACGACTTCTTCCAGGTTCTCCCAGGCTTGATCGCTTTTTAGATAGTTATCGCCCCAAGCGACGTTAGTCACCAATCCGCCATAACCTTGTTCGGCATAGGTATCGACCATTGAGGTTGAGGCCCCTCCTGCGACAAGCGGTGAAGTGTTATTTACTGGCAAAACGCGGTAGGAATTGTGGGGATTTTGAAAATATGCCGTGTTATACGAACGAGGATTACCGACGTTTTTTGTGAACGTTTCAAGTTTCTCATCGCTTTGCCTACTTCCCGGCTCCTCATACTTTTGGCAGGAGACGAGAGAGGATGAGACCGAGGCGAGGAAAACGACGGAGGCAAAGAAATTCCTTTTTTTGTTCATGGGCGATTGCTCCTTACATTTTGACGGCACTATCCATGAGGCCTTTGATGTAGTACTTGTTGAGGAAGACGAAGATGATGAGGAGGGGTAACGAACTGAAGACGTAGGCGCTATATTGCTCAGGGACATTCTGGTAGTTGCTGTAGGTGAAGAGAATTCCAGCTGGAAGCGTATATAAAGACGTGTCGCTTTGGATCGTCATTGGCCAGAGATAGTCGTTCCAGATTGAAATGAGCTGCATTATTGCGCATGTTCCCATCATTGGGGCGCTCAGTGGCACCCCGATGGTCAAAAATTGTCTTAATTCTCCAGCCCCATCGACTTCGGCGGCTTCAAAGATTCCTTTCGGCATTGTTTTGTAGGATGTCGTCAACAAGAAAGTCGCTTGCAAGCATCCGTTGGTCCAAATCGGAAGGATGAGGGCCCAATAGGTATCATTCAAACGTAAAGTACGATAGATAAGGGATGATGGTACGAGGGTCATGACGCCAGGAAGCATCATGAGGGCTAAAACGAACCACAAGCAGAAATTGCAACCGGGGAAGCGAATTTTGCCAATCGCATAGGCGGCAAGGGATGAAATAAGAAGCATTCCCGGGATACCGACGGCCGCAACCAAAATAGTGTTAAGGAAATAGACTTTCAGTTTGTCGAAGCTTTGCCCGAAATTGTAAAAGCGGAGAGGAAGGGAAGGCCACCACATATTGAATTGATAGTCGCGAAGGGACTTCGTCGAATTGATGAGGGTGAGCATCAGCGGATAAAGAGCCAAAAAGAGCCCAAGGACCAAAACGGCGTTAAGGCAAATCTGGGCGGACGTTTCCTTCAGCTCGCGTTTTAAAACTTCCGAAGAGCGATGATTGTCTCTCATGCTTTACCTCCCGTTGGGTCTTTGCTTAGCAATTTATTACCGAGGAATGTCATCGTCAAAATGACAACGAATAGGAACACGCCGATAGTGGAGGCGTATCCGCTCCTATCATTGGTATAGGCCATTCTGTAGAGATAGTAGCCAGGGACATAGACGTAGTCTGGAGCGTTGTCGTAAAGGACCATTTGGATACCATAGTCTTGTAGCCCGCCGATAAGACCGAAAATGAGGAAGTAGCGGAATTGACCAATGGTAAGAGGCATATCGATTTGGAAAATCCTGCGCCACGAGGAGCAGCCATCCAGTTTGGCGGATTCATAAACCTCACCATTGATGGAATTTAACCCTGATAGATAGATAAGGACGTTAGTCCCGCCGACCCAAGGGAAGCCCAACAAAATGATGGCCCAGATAGTTTTGGATGGATCGGCATCGCTATTAAGCCAATCGGTATTCACGGGATTGCTGCTAAATAACGAGAAGAAGGAATTGAATAAGCCGTCGGTGGCGTAAAGGCTCTTCCAGATAAGCATTCCTACAACCCCTGGGGCGACAACCGGAAGGAGCATCAATACGCGATAGACCTTAGCGGCTTTTTTGTTTCGAAGATTGAAGATAATCTCGGCGAAAATGAAGGGGACGAAAATGTTGATGAGGAGCTTAGGCAAGAGGAAGATGAACATCGTCTTCACCGATTGCCAGAACACCTGATCTTGAAAGAGCTCAACGTAGTTTGCGAATCCGACGAATGTCCAATTGATCGAGGAGGTGCTGATGTCGAAGAAGGACATCGCGATGCCGTAGAAGAAGGGGAAAGCGCTGAAAATCGCCAAGCCGATCATAAGAGGGGCGACGAAGATATACCCCCATTTATTTTTGCTCACCTTTTTCCAAAATAGGGAGCCACGTTTTTTGTTTCTCGTTTTGTCCATGGCTTCACCTCTTGACCATCGTGAAATCGAAGATTTTCTCTAAACGGAATTCAATGATTACGGAATTGTTCTCGTCGTAGAAATAGACTTCCCCCATAACGCTTGAAGGCTCACGATACTGTGGGTTAGGGGCATATTCAAATAAAGCATGCCCGGTATCATCGGTCGAAACTCTAGGCACGACGATTTGCCCGCCTTTATTGCCGATACCGACAATCGAGTGGCCTTTCACAGGTTCGTTATTGCGACTGAGATAGACATCGAAATAGATTTTTTCGTCTTTTTCGACGGTTGAGTAATAAAGGGTCGAGCCGTGTTCCGCGTTATATGAGGAAACGCTTATGTCATATTGTTTATAGATAAGGAAATCCGCGAAAGCGCAAGAAGCAAAGCTTAGCAAAATGACCCATACGGGTATGTAACGCAAGAAGAACTTCCCTATTTTCTTTCCGTCGATCTTTTTCATCGCTTATTCGCCGAAATATGTTTTGGCGGCCTCTTTTTGGATGGTAGATACATCGGAGAAGAAAGTGGCATCGTCAATTGAGCCATTGACCCATTTGGAGAAGCGTTGATTCAAACTGACCTTGTCGCTTAAAGTGATCGCGGTTGGCCACTCGCAATTCGGTTCCTCAGGGAAAGAGGACATGAGCCACTGAGACAAAGAGGTGCCAGGTACCGCTCCTTTGACGCCCCCTAATGTGGCTTGGTGATCGACGATCATCTTGGAGACGTTTTCCGGCGTCGAGAGGAACTTAAGGAACTTGATGGCGTTCTCTTTGACCTTCTCATTGTTATAGATTCCGTTGTACATGAGATTCACGTATAGCGATGGATCCGGTTTATATAGATCGATGAAGGCCTCCGACCTTGAGAGGTTGGTGTACTCTTTGCTGCTATCGAGGCTCACGCTTGCGTTGTCGACGAGTTTGCTTGCGGCAACACTAAGACCCTTACTCTCTAAGAAGGATTTGCTATCTTTATTGACCAGAGGCATTGGGAATACGCCATATTTCCAATCACGGGTATTATCGTTGCCTCTCTCGGCGCGAATTGCCCATAAACCATTTTCGCGTAAGAGCGCCTTTCCATTGCTCCATGCCGTTGCGCTTTGGGCCGTCTTCCAATTGGAAGGAAGCATGTTGCTATAGAAATCCTTGATGGTGTAATAGGCGGCTTGGGCAATCTGATAGTTATCTGGGTTCTCTTCTTTTACCGGGGAGAATACGCCGTTTTTTACACCGGTCATGCGTTCTTTTTCACTCACGGTTCCGTCGTTATTGGTATCTAGAAGGCTAGAGAGGAGGTTCGCGTAAGAGGGGCCAACGGCGAAATTGAATTCCCAGTTGTCAAGGGAGATGGTCTGTTTATATGGATAGGGTCCAGCTTCGGTATTTGTCTGGATTTCGTTGCACAATGCGCGGAATTCGTTCCAGCTCGTGGGTATTTCATACCCTTGCGCCTCAAACCTCGTTTTGTTGTAGAACCATCCGGTGGCAGGTCCTGGATTAAGCGTCAAAGGAACGGCGATGATTTTACCTTCGCTGTCGACGTTCTCTTTAAGCGTCCATAAATAAGATGGGAATTGATCCTTCCAAGTTGGATAGAGGGCTTGATCTTCTTCGCTCAAGAATTCGTTGACGCCGTTCATGGCCTCCGTTAAATCCATGTAGTAGCCGCGGTCAGTAAAGGCGCTCCATGAGAAGCCGATTGCCGGCATTGTGCCGTTTTGAATGGCTTTAATGTAGTCGGCGCTTACTTCTTCGCTCTCGCCGTCCAAGCTTTTGCCAGTGAACCATTTGATGGTGATGCCGGTGAGTTCCTTGAATTCGTCGGCGATGTCTTGCGTTGCGGTAATGGAGACCAAATCGGCATCGGTTGAAGAGCCGGTCGGCATCCAGGTGTGGAGATCGACCACAAGCACCTTATCCGATGAAGGGATGCGCTCGGTCGCGGTGTTTTCGGCACAACTTGCGATGAATAAAGCTGTAACGCCTAGCACCAATAATTTGGCTGCTTTCCTTTTCATAATTTTTTACCTTTCAATTTATTCCTTTCTTTTTAATTCAGTTTTCGTGCCTCGAGCGGCGTTTTCTTATGACGTTTATGGAAGATACGACAGAGATAGGCCGAATTCTTATATCCCACAAGCGATGCGATTTTCTTTAGAGAGTAATCGGTGTTCTTAAGAAGGTAGAGCGCCTTATCCAATCGGTAATTGGCGATGTATTGGGTAGGGGAGACGCCTTGCGTTTTCTTGAAGAGCTTATAGATATTCGAGCGATGCATCGAGGCCACCGATTCAAGCGTTTCCATCGTGATATCGGTGTTGTAATTGAACTCGATGTAGCGGAGAAGTTTATTAAGCGTGGTCTCGTTTTCATCTAAGGAACCGGTCTCGATGCCGCCAGGGGTCAAGGCCCCGATAATCTGGTAGAAGTAGCCAAGCATGATGAGATTCTCTTTGACGGAACGTCCATCGTTATAGACGGCCATTTTTTCAAACAAGGAACGAACGTTGTCGAAGGATTCACCACTAGAAATGACAAGTTTGTTGTTCTTGAGAAAGCCGATGATGTTCATTAGCTGCATCGCGTTTGTGCCATAGAATCCAACCCAGTAATACTCGTAAGGATCTTCTCTGTTTGCGTAGTAACGGACCGATCTATCGACAGGCACGAGGAAGAGATCACCTTTTTTGAGCGCGATTCTTTTCCCTTCGCTTTCAAGATACCCTGAGCCTGAGACAAGAAGGTGCATGACATAGAAATCGCGTACAACCGGGCCGTAACTATGAAGCGATGAGCATTTTTCATAGCCGACTTGATAAAGGGCGATGTTGTATACGAATTGGTTTTTGTTAAGTAAAAGTTTCATTGCCCTTGTCTCCATTATATGGTCATGTAAGCGTTTTTATGTTGCACTTTATTATACTTTTGTAGCGCATGTACTTAACTGGAAAAACGGAAAAAACGCCAGAATTAACCAAGATTGTTGTAAAGTCTATAGGCTTTTGGTCTTAAATAGAGATAAAGGTGCACTATGAGTTGGATTTCCATATTCATGCGCGCTCATTGTTGCTTTTATTTTTGCCAAGAACGTTCCAGTTTAATGGTAATGCAACACAATCGCTTTGACGGATTCTTTATATTCTGGGCTAGTTTTTAAGAATTTTGTATAAATAGAAAAATTAAAAACGCACTAATTTGCACCAATCGTTATTTTGATACGTTCGAACCGGTAAAACTATAAATAGGAGTGCAATCAAATAATGGTGATGTCACCTATCGTCCCTTCTTTTTTGAAGTTCATCTCGCTTAGCGAAGAAACTTTTTTCCCGTTACGAGAGATGTTGGAAAAAGTAAGATTCGAAACGGTTCCGTTATTTGTGGCATTAAGAAGGCGTATCGGTTGGTCGTTGGGTATTGAAACGTTTGCAAATGTTATGTCTTTGATAGAACCGAACTCGCTAGAAGAGGTCAAAGAGACGTTGATTGGATAAAACGAGCATTCATTGATTTCGACGTTCTCAAAGCGAATGTCGCTTATCGAAGAATCATTAGCGACAATGACGTTAAGACAACCGAGGGCGTCCATCCAATCGGCTGGGGATTTGATGACGGATACATCTCTATAGAGAACGCCGCTTATATCGCGTTTAGTTTCATGGATAATGCCGTATGCTCGACATTTGTCGGGCCAAGCAACACACGAGGAAAACTCTATCGAACTGACTTTGTTACTTAAGTTCGGGTCCATCGTCTTCACTTCGAACAAATCGTCCCCTGATCTAGCAAAGCAAGACGAGACATTGACGTGATCAGAATCGACGATGGCGAAAGCATCGCTATTTTGGCGGTAGCCGAAGATGGCGACGTTTTCGATGGTAGCGTAGGAACACCCCATCAACTCAAGCGTCCACTCGCCGGCCCCATTCATCGTAAAACCGTCCAATGTTATGTTTTTGCAGTTTGAGAAATATAGTCCGACCCTTGCGTGCCAGGGCAATGAGGTGAAATCGATGAACCCATGGCCTTTGATTGAGATGTTCTCGCAATTAGCCGCATCAAAGAAGGCTCGGTAGTGGGGTAGCCCAGCCCAATCGGGATTGAGGATTGGCGTCTCGTAGTTTTTCGGTTTGTTGGCAATTATTACGGCCCCGTCATCAAGAACGATGTCGCAATTCGATTTGAAGGCGATATAGTCGACGTAATGGAAGCCTTTTTTGAAACGATAGGAACTGCCTTCTTCGCCAAAACCGATCGAACCATGGTCGCCCGGCTCTAAAACGGTCTGTTTGCGTGTGCTTAAAGCCACCATTTCATCGTAGACGAATATGGTGATGGCTTTTTGATAGTCGCCATTGAGAATAATGGTGTAAGAGCTGTGATTATCCATCGAGAAATTGATGCGCGTAGGCTCTTTATTGATTTTCGTGCCAAGCGAGGAAGGTAGCACCTTGCATGAGGTTATGGTGCCTCTATCCTTATAGGAAACATAGCACTCTGCTTTCTCTCCCGTTTTTAGCGCGATGTAAGCAAGTGTGTGCATGCCCATAGTCGTGCGCACTCCGTATGTCTGTATTTGCTTGCCGCCTATATTGATGGTGAAATAAGGCGAATTGACGATGCCGTTATCGTGCTCATCGTTGTTCCATGATCCGTCTTCGTTTTTGATATCGCTACCAGTGAAGGCCAGCAATTGCTCATTAGATAAATCCGGCAGCATCGGCAAAGTAATTTCTTTCATGGTTGGTTCCTTATATGTAGACGAACTTTCGTTTGATTTGGTTTCGCTAGAGGGGTTTGCTTCATTGGAAGAGGGGCTTGAAGACGTGCCTGAGGACATCGATGATGGCCCTTCAGATGACGAGACGTTTTTAGATTCTCTAGACCCGCTAGAGAAAAGCGATGAATCGCACGAAAACATCGTTAGGCTTAGCAGTGTGGCAAGAAGCGTATTGATTCGTCGTTTCACGCCTTCATTATAAGAAAACGCTGTAATATCGAAGTTTTCTTAGATTATACTCCGGTTTCGTTACCTGCTTTCTTCGTTAGCGATGTTGCAAAATATTATACTTTGGTTTTAAATTCCGCCACCTTATTTGAAAGCCCTTACATCACTATCGATAATCAAAGAAATCGGAGGAATCCCATGAAAAAGAAAAAGATTCTATATGTTTTAGCAGCAGGTGCTCTAACGGCATCCTTTCAAGCGGTAAGTGGCCTTAAGCCCATCAAGGGAAACGC
The DNA here is from genome assembly GCA_963633165.1 of bacterium. GTDB lineage: Bacteria > Bacillota_I > Bacilli_A > RFN20 > CAG-826 > Alloenteromonas. The sequence continues at coordinate 13,692 of CAVGXP010000060.1, read as the reverse complement.
AGGAAGCGGTTCGCTTACTTATTTGGATAAAAATTTCAAAACGGACGGTATTGAAGATGCTACCGCCTCAAACAATATCACTCTCAAAACCGGCGATGGCGATTATGACTACGGCGTATGCCCAACTGATGGCGCTGCTGCATCGCATATCACATATAAGGTGACCACCAAGAGCGCATCGAATGTTTTTGACTCGATGCAAATTAGCCTTAACGATGGCCGCTTTGCTTACTATGCCGGCGACTTTGGCAACTACTTCGATTTCTACGTCAGCGACAGCGAGACTCTACCGTCTTCTAAAACCTATACAATCGCTGGTACCGGAGAGGCAAAAACCAGTATTACCTATGATTTCAGCGATGCGGTAAAAGCCTTGAACACCTCCGTCGTATATGTCTCTTTTGGCTTTTCACCAAAAAACGCAGGTTGCGGCTATGACGTAACTTGGACGATATTCAACAAGATGACAATCACCGGTACAGAAGAAGAACCGGCGTCGTCTGACACAATCACAAACACCATCAGCGACAACTGGCGGAATGGCTCCGAAGGTTCGGTTCCGGCATCTAATAAATACAATGCTGATAGCATTTACGGCCTTGGAGGCGATGGAAACACTACTCATGGCGCGATTGTCGGGACATGGGGCGGTTCTTTAAGCGTAACAGAGGGCCAAAATGGATGGGTTCAATATAAGCTTGGCGTCGATAATGCCATTCTTCAAAGCGGATCCCTCAAGTTTGTGGTGAAATTCAACAACATGGGTAATGGCGATATCCACAATGGCGATCGTTTATTTGTAAAAGCTTCTGTAACAGGAGACGATAGTGATTTCACCGAAGTCGCTAAATATAGACATGGAAGCGAGGAAGGCTGGATTGACGCCGGCAATAGCGATGAATATACCCAAACCGTCGATCTCACCTCCTTTATTACCGGCCTTGGCAAGAAAACGAAATATATCTATGTCCGTTTCCAAATGATGCACTACCTTGCTTTGTCTAATGTCGAATTAGCGGCCTGGGGAACAAAGATGTTTGAAACATCAGTTACCTACACTTCAAGGAAGGCGTATTTCATCGACTACAACCTCGATGAAGGAACTCTCCCCGAGGACAGTGAGTACGCTTTCTATGAAGACGACGAAACGTATACGCTCCCGACGCCGACTAAAACGGGGTATGAATTTAAGGGTTGGAAGGACAGTGACAATAATATCGTTACAACCTTCGATCCTTCTCTAAAGCAAGGGCTCAGCGTTACGGCAATTTGGGAACTTGAAAGCAATTCTCATTCCATAACCTATATTGGGGCAGACGGAGCCACTAACACGAACCCAATCGCCTACGAAGAAGGCGGAGAGACCATAAATCTCACCGATTTAAGCAAAGATGGTTATACATTCTTGGGGTTCTATGATGCGGAAACGGGTGGGAACAAGATAACCACCATCGATCCGACAACCGCTACGACGGACATCGTTCTTTACGCCCGTTGGGCCGAAAACGAATATGACATCAGCTACGATATCCCTGACGATGTTACTTTGTCGGCCGATGGCAAGGAAACACTACCTACGAAGGTAAAATATACTGAAACCATCAATTACACGATAACTGCAGCATCTGGCAAAGGCATCGCGAAGCTCTTGGTCGATGGTGTATTGGTCGATCCAACAGCCGGATTCACCTTAAGTGGTAGCGAGAAGAAAGCCCACACGGTTAAAGTCGAAACATACACTACGAATAACGTCGCGACGAAGGTCGAAGAGAATTACTCGGAGATGGATCGTTATGACTACAGCTTCGCTGATAGAGCCTATGACTATTCAAACATCAGCATCAAGCGCGATGGAGTTCCAGGCTCGGGCCTATCGAAAGTGAAGGAAGAAGAGGGGTTAGATACCTATATCACCTACAAGTTCCTTGCTAGTGAAGGCAAGAAAATAACCAAGGTGAAGCTTTCAGGGTTAGCCCGCATCTTCGATTACTATGGCAATGACGCCAAGTTCGTTGCCTATACTTCGATCGATAACGCCACTTGGAAGGCCTTAAAGGAATATTCTCCGACTAGCCTTGTGGATGGTGATGAGACCGTATCGCTTGATTATTCCAAGGCCTTCGACGAAGGCGTTGATACCTTGTACGTCAAAATCGTTTGGGATTGCACCTCGGGCGGCTCCGATTGGGTTGTTCTCAAGAAACTAGGAATAGAAGTGAACGAAACGGAAATCGTTCCACCTACCCCAGAGCCTTCCTCTAGCGAGGAACCTACTTCCTCTAGTGAGACGTCTCAATCTTCTGGATCAAATAGCGGCACATCATCCACTGACTCAAAAACCGATGGCGGTGACAATTCTACCAACAATGTTGGCCTTGTCGTCGGAATCGGCGCTGGAGCAGCGGCACTTATTCTGGCCGGTGTTATTGCGGCTATCATTGCCAAACGCAAAAAAGACGCCAAATAATCGAAGCATCTAGTTTAACAAATAGCCTCCAAAGGAAACGATGGAGGCTTTTTAATGTCAGAAAACCGTTACATCATAGACGGGTTCTGCAAGGATTTCATATATATATATATGCATATAGAGTTTCATGGTTTTGACATTTTTTCAGCGCAAAAAAACCGCGAAACTCAATAAGAAATAGTTTGTAAACCTCGATTTTTTTGATAGAGTGAAACAAAATAGGAAAAGGGAAACAATTGTAAAGGAGACTCTTTTCCAGAAAAGGAAAATTATGAGAAAGATCAACAAGACGCTCATCCTCTCCGCCGCAGCTGCGGTGGCTTTCGGCGCGGTCGCCGCCGGGACGACCTACGCCCTCTTCACCAGCGAGGCCGAGGCCGACATCGCCGTTACCTCGGGTAAAGTTGCTGTTAAATCCGAGGTTTTAGAAACTTCCATTCAAACGAAACAACTCTATGAAACCGAATTCACCGATGGGAAAGATGCCATGTTTGGCGGAAAGGTTTCGATTGAGGGCAACACTGTTAACCTCAGCAACATGGTCCCGGGTGACGCCGTCAAATTTAGCATCAATGTCACGGATGAGAGCACCGTTGCGACCAAGATTCGCTCTTTGATTTCGACCTCCGATGATACTGGCCTAGCCGAGGCTTTGAAGATTAAGATCGACGGGGAGGAATTCCCTGGTCTCGCCGTTACCCAATGGGAAAAAGTCGAAGCGGGAGAAGGTGACAGGACTGTTATCGTCGAAATTGAGCTTCCGGAAGAGACGGGCGACGAATATCAGGACAAAACCTGTTCATTGGTGTATTCCGTCGAAGCCGTCCAAGGCAACGCCGCAACGAAAGACGCCGTTGTTGTTACGCCAGAAACAACCGCCTTTGCATTAGAAGATAATACGGATGTCTATTTTGCGCCGGGCGAATATGGCGACTATTCGCTTTATTTCCATGGAAAAGAGAACATTGGATTAATTGGCTCTGCGGGAGCGAAATTCACAAACTTCACCGCTGGTTATCATGGCGGTCAGGATGGAAGCCTTCCTTCAAAAACAGATTCGAAATTTGTAGCCGATGGCTTGGCTGTCGAGAAGAAGTTATCGCTTTTTATCGCGGACCAAGAGTTCGAAGCTAAAAATTGCAAAGCATCACAAATTTATGCTTCGACAAACAAAATCGACGGCATGGATATCAAGTTCACAAACAACACTTTGAAGAGAGCTGAATCCTTTGCGTATTCAGACACTTTCCAGGATCCGAAGAACGGCGGCATCTTCCTTTCGGCAAATACCGCTGACTATAGCTTGTCGATCACGGGTAATTCTTTTGAAAATTACATAGGACACGCCACAAAGGTTATGGGCAATTCTAACCTTGGCGGTTGCAAATCCATCACCGTTAAAGGAAATAACTATATTTCATTCGGGTACACTAAAGCCGATCCTGCCGCTTTCGATCCTGAAGACCCGCAATCCGCCTTTAAGATCTGGGGCGACAATACGTATACTCCAGCAGGAACATTGAGCGAAGAGACCGAGAATCTTCAAAAGGCTTTAGCAAAGGAAATCTACGACAATAATACTTTTAGCGAGATCATTAAGTCTCGTAAAGGTTTATACGCCGCCGAATTTGATAGAGTAGATCGTTACGAACTCTATAACGGGGACTGATTTGCTCTCCAAATAGAAAGGCTTTTGAGACTTTCTAGAGTCTTGTAAAACGTAGGTTGATTCGGATGGGGTGGCGCTGCAAGGCACCACCCTTTTTAGCGTTCTTGTTTTCGCGTGGAAAACCTTGGCGAAAGATACGAGATTGTACCCGCCGGAGTGAATGTGAGAAGAAGCATTCATAAAAAGACATCAAGGGCTTTCCAATCTCCGTGGTTACGTTCCTTCTATTTTATGTTAAAGTCTATTAACAACGAAAGGATTTGAAGGATGGCCGACACCCTTGGACACTACTTGCTAGAGACTCGATTGCTTGATTATTCCAACAAGAACATCCAAATGCTTGTCAAAGCTAGAGGATGGCTGTCTTTGCCGCCTTTTGAACGTCTGAAGGCCATATACAATTATGTTCGCGACGAGGTTCTTTTCGGGTATAACGTCGATGATGCCATCCCGGCTTCAAAAGTCCTGGAAGATGGGTATGGGCAGTGCAACACGAAAGGAATCCTTTTCATGGCGCTTCTGCGAGCCTGCTCTTTGCCTTGCCGGATCCACGGGTTCAACATCGATAAGAAACTCCAAAAAGGAGCGATGAGTGGTTTGGTGTATCATAGCGCCCCTTCGAAGGTTTTCCATAGTTGGGTCGAAGTCTATTTCGAGGAGCGGTGGTATAAGCTCGAAGCCTTTATTTTGGATGTAGCCTATTTGAGGAAACTTCAGGACAAATTCCCAGATTGTGTTGGTGCATTTTGCGGTTATGGCGTCGCCACCGCCGATTTCCGCAATCCGGTTATTGATTTCAATCGTAACGATACTTTTATCCAAAGCGAGGGTATCGTCGATGATTTTGGCGTCTACGATTCTCCTGATGAATTGCTAAAGGATCACCATCAAGTCATGTCGCCTTTCAAAGCGTTCCTTTTTCGCCACATAGGGCGTCACGCCATGAACCGTAACGTAAAGAAAATTAGAGGAAAACAGTAGGACGCTGCCCCCTGTTTTGCTTTCCGCTTGCGTCCTTAGGCCCAGGGTCGGATGGGCGTTCAATTCTCTTTTGGGATTTTCTCAAAGAAAAAGACTAATGGTCTTGCCGTTTCAGGTCGTTGGTATTTTCTGCTTTTTTGTTCCTAGTTGGGATGAAAAGGGCGATGAGCATCAAAATCGGGAATACGATGGCGCAGAGAATGCCCATCTTGAGATCGCCGCCAAATAGGCCTGACATGAAGCCTGCGAACGTTGGTCCCCCAGATCCGCCGAGGTCTCCGGCTAGAGCAAGCATTGCGAAGAGGGCCGTTCCTCCGTTTTTGATTGTTGAGGAGGCTTTGCTGAAACTTCCTGGCCAAAGGATGCCAACGGAAAAGCCGCATATGGCGCAGCCGACTAAACTTATCCAAGGAACGGGAACCAAGGCGATGAGAAGGTAGGAAGCAACGCAAAGCACGGCGCTTCCCTTCATGAAGTGATCTAGATTCAAGTGATCACCAAATTTTCCATAGATTAGGCGCGATGTCCCCATCAAGAAGGCGAAGGCCATCGGGCCCGCCAAATCTCCGATGGTTTTTGATACACCTAAGCCTTGTTCGGCGAACAGCGATGCCCATTGGCTTATCGCCAATTCGCTGGCCCCTGAGCAAAACATCATTAGCATCAGAACCCAGAAGACAGGCTGTTTTGCTAAATCGAGCAAACTGGCTCCTTTTTCTCCTTCCTCAGTGATTGGATAAATCGGAACGAAGATGAAAAGGGTTAGATTGAGGAGAGGGATGGTCGTCCAAATTAAGGTCAGTAATTTCCAATTGGCCGTGCCGAAGGCGGCGAAGAAACCGGTTGAGAGCAAAACGACACCCACGTGTCCCCAGCAATAGAAGGAGTGCAGGAGGCTCATGGTCTTCTGCTTATTTTCAAAGGGGCACGATTCCACAATTGGGCTTATGAGCACTTCGATTAAACCGCCCCCAATCGCGTAAATGACAACCGCGATTGTTATCCCCAAAAAAGGTGAAGGAAGCAAATCGGGCAGAAAAGTGAGACCCACTAAACCCGTAGCAACGCAAACATGCGCGAGGATGGCGGATGTCCTATAACCGATTTTATCAACAAAGAAAGCCGAGGTTAGATCAATTAAGAGCTGGATGGCGAAGTTGATGGTTATGAGCAAAGTGATATTCGAAAGGGGGATTTGGTAAGTCGATTCAAACGTGACGAAAAGCAAAGGAGCAAAATTGTTAACGATGGCCTGGACGATGTAGCCGATAAAGCAAGCGGTCTTTGTTGTTCTGGCGGTTAGTTTCATAGCTTTGAAATTTCCGAGGGGATTATACGCCTTCTCGTAGAAGAGATGGTTCTACCCGAACTCCTGGAATTTGGTTGCTCAACGCGCGAAGCCGCTTTTAATGAGCTCTATGTCGGGCGAAAAGGCCGCAAAAAGCGCATTAAATTGACTGAAAAACCGTCGATTTTCAGATTCGATAAATTTTGAAATTTCCTCTTGCACCCATCTCGGACCCTACCTATAATAATCGAGCCGTTTGAAGCGGCCTCGCAGGACTTTATGGGTGTTTAGCTCAGCTGGGAGAGCACCTGTTTGACGTACAGGAGGTCACAGGTTCGATCCCTGTAGCACCCACCACGCGAGAAATTCGGCCACGGACCAGCCCGTGGCTTTTTTCGTTACCTTAACCCTATTTCGTATTAGAATTGACCCGAGGTGGAAAACCATGACCTATAAGCACACTCATCGTTCCGGAATCGCCTTCGTTTTCTTAGGCATCATCACGCTTGGGGTATATCCCGTTGTCGTATTGTCGCAAGTTAGGAAAGAAGTGTCCTCCCTCCTTGATGGGAAGGGCGTCGGAAAACAGATGCCTTTTGTCTGGGCCTATCTTCTTGGCTTCATCACGCTGGGCCTCGCCCCTTTGATTTGGGTTTGCAAGATGGCCAATAAGATCCAGATGGCCGCCCTTGAAAAGAAGATCACTTCCCCGCGTCTTTCTGGGGCCTTTATGCTGTGGTCCTATTTTGGAGTTTTGGTTTTGATTGGGCCGTTCGTGGCTTATCACCGCTTCTTCGCTCTCCTTAACGCGGTCGAAAAACGCGCTAATGAAGACGGCAACGATAATAAAGAATCAAAAATCAGCCCGGCTAAGCAAGATATGCTCGAAGAGGTCCAAAGAGCCGCTCAAGGGAATTTCCCCGAGACACAAGCTGCTGCTGTAACTATGATTCAGTCGCCTTATCCTAAACTCGAGGAGAAATGTTTCGAGGAAAAGGAATCCGAAAAAGAAAAACCTTGGAATTCGACCTCCAAAGCCCATGCGGGTGGCCGTAAGTGGAGGGTTCGCTCGAATGGCCAAATCAAGGTTTTCGATACAAAAGAGGAAGCCGTTGCTTACGCCAAATCTCTTTTAGCCGAAAAGAAAGCCTTGAAAGAAGCAAAAGAAGGGCGAAATTAATCCATAAACCGTTCTAGAAGCCTCGTCCTCGTCAAAGAAAATATGGACTTTGTGGGTGACGTTCGTATAATAGACACCGCCGAAAGGCGATTTGCACCCCTAGTTTAGTGGTAGAACACTAGCTTCCCAAGCTGGATATACGGGTTCGATTCCCGCGGGGTGCTCCATTATGAAAAGCAAGGCCCGGCGTAAAGACGTCGGGCTTTTTGTTTCTGCTCGGATGGCTTCTCGTTTACTGTGGAAAATTCAAAGGATAACACCGCTAAAAACAGGCGGAATCTGCCTACTTGGCTTAAAATGCAAAAGCTGCGATTTGAAAAGGAATTTGCACTCATTTTCAATAAGATAGAATAGTCATCTTTCAATCTAGAAGTGTTGAATCCAACTGGGAATATTCCTTCTCTATAAGAAGCATATTGATTAATCTAGTATTCAAAACTAGAATGCTTGTGCAAAGGAACGTCCTTTGTTTTGGAGGCCATTATGAGCATATCGATTTTCACGGATGCGGGAAGTAATCTCTTCTCTTCCTTCATCGAAAAAAACCATTACGACATCTATGTTTTACCCATGCCTTTGCATTTAGGCGAAGAAGAATACATTTGCTATGAATCCGGTGTCGACGCTGAAGCCCTCTCTAAACATGTTTACGAAGCGATGAGGGGCGGGGCGAAGGTGAAGACCTCTCTCCCTAGCCCTGGTTTGCTTGAAGAGAAAGCCAGGGAGGAAGTCGAAAAAGGAAATTCGGTCATTTTCGTCTCCTTATCCAGCGGAATTTCGGGATCGTTCCAAAGCGGGAAGCTGATTGCCGAAGCCCTTAACGAGGAAAAAGGCAAACATGTTATGGAAGCCATCGATTCCAAGACCGCAGGCTTTGGCGAAGGGATGATTGCCATCTACGCCGAAAAACTTTCCAAGGAAGGAGTGGATTTCGAAGAAGCCGTCTCCAAAACGAGGGAATACGTCGAACGTGTTAGAAGCGAATTCACTGTGGATGCCTTAAAATACCTCGCCGCCACGGGAAGGGTATCGACCTTGAAAGCCGCCCTTGCCGGCGCCCTCATGATCAAGCCGCTCCTTTATGGCTCGGAAGAAGGCAAAATCGTCGTGACGCAGAAAGTGGTTGGACGCAAGTCCGCCATCAAGAAACTCGTTGGCCAAGTCGTGTCTAATATCAGCGATAAAAACAGCAAGGTCTTTATTACTCATTGCGATGCCCCCGAAGAAGCCGAAGCTATGAAAGAAGACCTCGCAAAAGAAGGCATTAGCAACGTTGAGGTCTATTTCTACGATCTCATCACCGGCGCTCATGTGGGCCCTGGAACGTTGGCGGTCTTCTACGAAGGTGAAAATAGGGGATTGCGTCATTCCTTGCTCCCTTGATCGAATTTCGCGATTTCTACGCAAAATCCCGATGAAAATGAAAAGGTGTCTCAGCGTTACTTCTAGAGGCGCCCTTTTTGACGAAATTTTCGCACATATAGGCGCATTTTTTGTTCTAAAGAACAATGCGGCTTGTTATACTTTTTCTGCTCGGTAGTTGGAAACCGTCCTAAAATGTGAATATGTCATGCCCATTCTTTGAACTAACACAGCCCTTAAATTACCTTACTTTGGTTTTCATTCTTCTTTTGTTCGCCTCTTTAGATGTCGTGTTTTGGTTCTTCTTCCGTCGCCTTTTGTCCAAAATCATGCTTTATGCGACGGAAGTTACGATGATTTTGTTCTGGGGCTTCGGCCTTCAGATTCCTGCGATTTGCTGCTTGGTTGCTCTGGGCGTGGAGACGATAGTGCTTTTCCTTGCCAACCCTAACGAAAATCGCGACTACATCGCCAACAATATGGTTGGAAAAGCCCAGAAATTCAATCCTTTCCGCCGCAACAAAATCCGTGCTGAAGCCCTCTTCGATCGCGAAGAGGTTTACCGTAAAGTCGAAACCGCGGTCAAAATGATGAGCAAGCAGAAAGTCGGCGCCATCATCACCTTCGAGAAAAGGGACTCTCTCGATGAGGTAATGAAGTCCGGCACGCGGATCGACGCCCCGGTTTGCGCCGAATTGATTCAAACCATTTTTTATCCTGGCACGAGGCTTCATGACGGCGCCGTTATCATCAGGAACAACATGATGGTTGCCGCCAGCGTCTATTACACTCCAACCACCCGTCCTTTGACGGGGAAATTCGGTTCCCGCCATCGCGCGGCCATCGGCATTAGCGAGACCACCGATTCCGTCACGGTCGTCGTCTCAGAAGAGACGGGGCGCATCTCCATTGCTCATGAGGGCGAGTTGAGGACCGTTGGACCGGATGAGTTCTTGTCTGTCTTCGAAGATTACATGGCCCTCATCGACTATCCCAAAGATAAGGAAGATAAATAACTTCGTTTTGACATCATAAGGAGGAAACAAGCATGTCTACACCGCATAACGCCGCTAACAAAGGTGATTTCGCCAAATTGGTTTTGATGCCCGGCGATCCTTTGCGCGCCAAATTCATCGCCGAGAATTTCTTGGTTGATCCCGTTTTGGTGACCAGCGTCAGAAACGTCTATGGCTACACCGGAAAAACCAAAAACGGGAAACCCGTTTCCGTTATGGCTTCAGGTATGGGCCAACCGAGTTTAGGCATTTATGCCAATGAATTGTTCTCCGAATATGGCGTTGAGGCCATCATCCGCATCGGCACCTGCGGAACCTACCAAAAAGAATGCGCGGTCGGGGATGTTATCCTTGCTCAAGGCAGCTGCACCGACTCCAACTGGATGGGCGAATACGACCTCCATGGCGGCGTGTTCAGCGGCATTGCTGATTTCTCCCTCTTGATGAGCGCTTACGAAGAAGGCAAACGCCTTGGGAAGAAAATCCACGTCGGCAATGTTTTAGCGGCCGATCATTTCTATTCCTATGACGCAAACGAGTGGAAGAAGTGGGCCTCTTTGGGCGTCCTTGGCGTTGAGATGGAGAGCTACGCCCTTTATTGCGTCGCGGCCAAATACCACAAAAAGGCTTTGACTATCCTTACGGTTTCCGATTCCTTCCTCGGCGCGGAGATGCTTTCTCCCGAGGAAAGGCAAAAGAACCTCACCGACATGATCGAAACGGCTCTCGCCGTCGCTGATAAGTTCTAAGATATGGCTTACGCGGTGGAACTTTGCATATTCATCGTCTCCGCCGTTGTCGCCGGAGTTGTTTTCACATATCTGTTTTTTGGCCCTGCCGTCAAAGGGTTCCTCTACAAAAGATGGACCATCCAGATGTATTACAAAAAAATCTACAAGGTGGCCCTTGATGAGGATTTCTATCTGATCAACTCCTTTTCGAATAAAACCGCGGACGAGGATGAATTTCATATCGACCATATTCTCATCGGGGACAAATTCATCTATTGCATCCGCGACCGTTACTATCCCGGCGCGATGAAAGCCAAAGAAGAGGATCCGTCTTGGATTTTCTACGACCGCAAACACAAAGATGGGGTCTCTATCCAAAACCCCCTTCGAATCAATGAGATGCGCGTTCAGATGATGTCGTTGATGTCTGGGCTCAACCGCAAGCTCTTCATCTCCGTTGTCTTAGTCAATGATGATTGTCTCTGGAACGGATACGAGAACACCTCCGACAGCAGCTATGTCGTCTCTTTAAAGAAATTCCCAAGCTTCATCGCTTCAAAAGAATCCTTGCCCATCCCACCGATGGACCCCAAAGCCATTCAAGTGGCCGCTAAAGATATTGCCGAGCTTAATCTCCATGGAAAAGACAAATGAGTCCATCGCCAAAAAGGCTTTAAATCATTATAAGAAAGATTTGGGCGACTCTTTGCTGCTCACCCTTTCTTTCTTTTTGCTTGCCGGGGCCGCGCTTTGCCTAGGTTTTATCGGGATTGATTTTGCTCTTATCGGCGTTCTTACCGTTGCTCTTCCCGCTTTGCTTTCCTTCCAACTCATGTGCCTTAGGGAGAAGAAGGAAGAAGGACCCTCCAACGCCCAAACCCTGCAAGGCTTCAAACTCTACTACACCTTTTATTTTGGGGTGTATCGCTTTTGGATTTCCCTGCTTCGTTCCATTTTGGTTTTCACCTTGGCCTTCTTTGCCCTGAGCTTTATTGTTTATTATGCCTATTTGGCCATCTCGCCCCAATTTGCTTCCGAGGTCGATGCGTTCGCCTTGCTTTTGTCTCAGCAAGATACGACCGTCAATGAGCTCACAGAAGCTTTTTCCTCTTCCCCCAAACTTATTGAATTCTCAAGCGTCAGCATTCTTTCCTGCTTTGGAATCGGGGGATATTGGTTCGTCCATGAGATCGGCAGGAATTCGCTTAACCTTTATATCCGTTCATTGCTAGGCGGGGCTCCTTCCCGCTTTGCTAACGCTCTCTTCTCTAATTTCTTCCGCGAGATAAGAAGGGAGTTCTATAAGGATTATTATTCGTTCAATTGGCCCGGGATCCTTCTTTTCCTCTTCGGCTATGCCTTTGGAGCGTTCCTTGGCTATTTCTTCTTGCACAACCTGACCTTCGCCTTGGCCTTGGCCTTCATCTCCGCTTGCTTGTTCCTTTCGCCTTATCTCCCTTATTTCTTTTTCGGATTGGATGAGATCGCGAAAAAACAGAATAAGGCCTTCCTTAAATTCTCCCTTCACCAAGCTGAACTCTCTTTGTCTGAAAGCAAAGCCAGAAGCGAAATTGAAAGCGAAGGCGTCGAACAGCTCAAAAAAGACGTGGATGAGCTGAAAAAGCGTCTCGATCAAGAAGAGGGCGAATCTTCCTCCGAGGAAGAGAAAAACAAAAAGGACTGAGCTTTAGAACTCGTCCTTCTGATTCTCTAGTTTTTTGAGGACTTCTTCTTTGAGGAAGTCCTTTTCTTCATGGTTCAGGAAGGCCATCTCGACGGCGTTAAGAAGCAACTTCTTGTGATCGTCTTCGCTTAAGGCGAAGGCTTGTTTTGCTTTGTGGAATTCTTCGGGGAGGCTTATTGAGGAAATGGTCGTGTCATCCGCCCCAAGGCAGAAGAGGATATCCTTCTTAAGGAAGAGGGGGATGGGGCAATCCTCGTACTTTTCTATGCAGCCCGTATCGGTTTCTGAAGTAGGGCAGACCTCCATTCCAATTCTAGCTCCTTGGATGAAGGAGAGGAGCTGAGGGTCCTCGATCGCGTGAATGCCGTGTCCGATTCTCCTTGCCCCAAACCTAACGGCGTCCCATACCGAGGCAGGGCCGCTGGCTTCGCCCGCGTGGATGGTGAAGGGGACGCCTTTGTCCCTAGCCAAGCGGAATTCCTTTTCGTATTCAGAGGTAGGAAAAGGAAGCTCGGGGCCCGCTAAATCTAGTCCCGCGACGCCTTTATCTAAATACGCCTGCGCGACGTCGACGGTCTCGTAATTTTGAGAATGCGTGTTCTCGCCGCGCATGCAGCAAAGGAGGATTTTCCCCGCAATTCCGACCTCCTTTTTGGCCATCTCGAGACCTTTTAAAGAAGCCTGAACCGCTTGCTCTTGGCTTAATCCCTGACGGGTGGACTGGCAGGGGGCGAACCGGACTTCGGCATATAAGATGCCTTGTTTTGCTAACCGCCTATATAAGGAATAGGTCGCGTAGCAGATGGATTCATAGGTTTGCAAAAGGGAAATGGGGAGCTCAAAACAGGAAATGTACCGCGTGAGGTCTTTTATCCCTTTTCCCGCGGAGAGGTTCACCTTGTCTAAATCGACGTCGCGGTGGTTTAGTTGGCATAAATAGGCGACGTCTTCTCGGCTTAAGGAGCCATCAAGGTGGCAATGGAGTTCAATCATAGAGAGATTATGCCACCTTGAATTGGGGAGGCAAAGGAAAAGAAACGATTGTTAAACGAGAAGTTAGGTGAAAAGAGGACAAAAAAAGTCCCGAATCGACGGGACGTTCTTTCTTCTGGAGCAAGTGACGGGAATCGAACCCGCGTATCGACCTTGGCAAGGTCGTGTTCTACCATTGAACTACACCTGCATTTGCCCTCAGGGCTTCGCTATTATAGAAAGCCCCGTGCCCCGTTTCAAGAACAAAATTCGAAATTTCGCCATCAGCCCACGGCCTAGTCTTAATGAGGTATGGAAGGGGAAAGAAGAAGAGATTATAAT
>CAVGXP010000059.1:0-3017 GCA_963633165.1 bacterium | reverse complement strand
GAAATTGAAATTTCCCCCAAAATTTTGCCCAAGTTGGGTAAGATGAAATGGGGGAGATTTTTCTTTCTGCCAATAGCCAAAGGCCTAGGGAGGATTGTATTTGCGGCTTATTCCGGGCCTTTTTCGTTTCTTCAAATCGACATTTAGCAAAAGCCCCTGCCATTTGACGAAGGGCTAAGGCCGCCGACGAATGCCAGAGGTTTTTCGATGTCGCCGTTAATCGGTATTCAGCAAAAAAGCGTAAATAGGAAAAATGAGCGATATTGATACAGGCTTTGGCTGCATGCGCAATACCATTACGGGAAATTGCAACAATTTGCATTTTCCCGAAATAAAGAGTGTGAGATTACGGAACAAATCAGGCGAGACCTGCATCTAAATCGGTTGATAGAGCGAAGGTAAAACGGCATGATCAAGTTCGTCAGAGACTGATGACATAGATGGCGTAGCCACAAAACGGGTTAATCTGGCCTGCGTTGACGAGGCGCTTCTAAATCCCTGAATGCTTGCCCAAATAACAAAAACAGCATTTGAAACTTACAAGGATAACGATAATGGTATTTAGTAAAAATGCGTAAAAGCGAAAAAATACTAAATAGGAGTGTACTGTTATTTCGTTTAAAACGAAAAGCTTTGATGTTTGGCGAAACGATTCTTTTTAGCCTCACCTTCCAACGTTTAGCTTGAGGGCGAGGCTTTTTTCGATTGTCAGCAAACCAAAGAGGCGGTTATCTGCAACTGTGGATCATCGGGTTCGAAGGAGAGCCTTTTCCTCGTGATTTCTTCAATGGAGGAGAGGAAGAAGCGATTGTTGGCCAAATGGGCCCCGCCGAGGAGGGTGTTGTTTTGTTTGAGTTGTGAGAAGTATAAACGGACGCGGACTTCGTGGGCGTCATAGAGATTGATGTATTTAAGGAGCAGGTTTCGATAGCTTTCTCCCAAGGCGACAATCGGCCCCTCTAAGATTACGCCTTCTAAATCGAGCAAGTCGGCGTAGCCGATGATGGCGATCGCGTTATACCGCGCGCTCTCGTCGATGTATTTCATCGCCACGGGATCGCCTTCTTTTTGCCAAGCGACGATCTCGTCGACGTTCATTTCTTCCTTTGGCCTAAGGCCTTTTGCCTCGGTGATTTTCCGATACAGACGCCCTAACGAATACAGCTTGTTGTGGCGGACATTCGCGCTTATCTCGTCGACGGGGTTATAGATGGAGACTTCGCCGCTATAACCGTGGGCCCCGACATAGAGTTCGTCATTGAGGAAGATGGACATGCCTGAACTTGCTCCGATGTGGAGGAAAAGGAAGTTCTTCATGCAAAAGGATGGGGCGAAGACCTTTTCGGCGATTGAGGCGACGCGGACGTCGTTATAGAGCTTCGTCGGAACGTTATAGAGATTGGCGAAATAGGTGCGGGGGTTTAACTTCAGATAATCTTTTACACGGTAGACCATCGCGTATTCGCCTGTTAAAGAGTTGATCATGCCGGGGCTGGCGATGGCGATGCCAAGCAGTTTTCTTCCGCGGATTTCTTTCCTATTTAATAAAGAAGAAAGGAGGTTGGCCAATTCTTGGAAATGCTTCTCCTCGATGAAATCGACGTGGGGGATTTCGCCTAGGCATAATAGCTTGTCCTTTAGGTCGAATAAGGCGACGGACAAGGAACTTGATGAAAGGTCGATGGATGCCGTAACCCCGAGATTTTCATTGATGGAGAAAAGCGCTGGAGTGCGTCCTTTTTTGGATTTGCTGTTTTGGTCTTTACTGGCGGAGAGTAGCCCGTGTTCGACCAATTCGTCCACGATGGCGGTGGCGGCCACGAAGGAAACGTTGAGTTTCTCGGAGATCGATGAAATGGGCAGGCTCCCGTTTCTTCTAAGCAAAGAGATGACTTGCGCCTGATTGTTGATTCGGAGCTTATTTCGATTGTTCGCGTCTTTTTGTTTGATCATATTCCTTTGGTATCTTAGCACTTTGTGAAAGCGCTTTAAAAATCTTATTGCTATATTTATTTAAGTAGATTTAAAATAACATCGCAAATAGTTTTTGCCCATTTTCGGATGGGTGAATGGAAAGGAGCTTATCCATGCGCCGACACACTTATTTGACGATGATTGCCCTTGCCTCCTTCGTATTGCCTCTGACCCAAGTGGTGGGGGCGAATCGGGTTGCTGCTGCAGAGGATACAGATAGCTCTTATCATGCTCTAACCATCAACATGCGGAACCATTACCGCATCGAAAGCGATGGCGCTCCTTTCTATATAGCTTTTGACAAAGCGAGAACGACATATGAAACGTCGCGTTTCGCTTATATTTTTGATGAGGTAAGTTACGATACTGCCGATTTGGATAAAGGCGGCATCTTTGTCAACGACATCTCGACCGTCGACCTTTCCTATGATTATGGGGAATATAAGACCTTCTCCGATATTTTCAGGACAACCTATGACGCTGATTCTGGAGCTGGTAAATGGGAAGATTATTGCCAGGAACGCCTCTCTTACATGTTCCAGACCGGCAATTATTATTCCCTTTTGTTCTTCAAGCAAAACGATGCGAGCCAAACCGAAGCGATTATCCGCAACAACGTCGATGATTTTACGCAGGCAAGTTTGGGAAAATATGACGATACCATGGGCCTGGATGGCCGTTATGGCTTCTACTTCGATGGGGCGAAAGTCACGCTTTCGTTCTTGGCCGCCTTCCTTTACGGCAATACCTGCACCCTTTATTACCAAGACGGCGTCACCGTGACTTGCGACGACGAGACGATCACCACGACGATTGAAGCGGAAGATTACGACATCAAAGATGACGGCAACCCCGCTGGCCTTGCCTCTACCCCGATCTACAATTCTTCCTTGTGCTACATCCCGCTTACCAAAAAGGCGGATCCCGAAGACACGGTCGTCGAATTCGATCATATCGAGATCAACGATGAAAGAAGGGATGATATTGTCCTCCACCAAGACGGAACCACGTATTTCATTGCCACTAAGCTAAACGATGGCGAT
>CAVGXP010000058.1:0-7870 GCA_963633165.1 bacterium | reverse complement strand
TCATGACGTTCCAATTGTATCGTCACGCAGTTAAAAATGATATGAAGAGAAGTCGTCAATAAAGGATGATTCAATATCACTTCTAGTATTTCTTCCAAAACTTCTAAGTCCGTGAACCATGCCCGAAACGGCCTTACAGCAAACGACGAATGCAGGGCTCTTCCAAAATAATCACAGCACGAAAGTCATGTATATTGGCAAATACATTGTGTCCCCATCACAACTTAACGTTTTAGGAGAGATCACTATTTTATTGAACTTCAACTGGGGGGTTCGATTATTCGCCTTCATCCTCACCGACCACGATTTAAGAGAGGGGGGACATCGATCCATAGATATTCAAAGTGCGAGTCTTTGATTTATCGTCATGTTTTCTAAATGAGATTTCACCGGAAAAGTAGCATTTTCTAAATGAGATTAAGGCCAAATAGTAGCATTTTCTAAATGAAATTAAGGCCCAATAGTAGCATTTTCTAAATAAAACATGGACCGTTAAGGCATTTAGCCTCTATTTTTAGTTCGCTTCTATTGTTGCTTTTAGAACTTCTAAGTCCTCTAACAGATGCATTTCACCCCTAGCAAAACAATAAAATAACTTCCCTTTTTATGTTCGAAATAAAAACTTAATTACGTATAATATCCTCAACATGGATATCGCGATCATCGCCGTCTCCCTAACCACCGCCTTTATTTTGGCGATGGTCTTTTGCCTATTGCTTCGTTCGAGCCATCAAGCAAAAAGAGTCGTTTCCAATTCCAGGCGGATATACGCGTTAAAGAAGCTCAAGCAGGAGATCAAACCCAACCTAGACTATAGCCACAATGTCCTCGTGGAGATTGTTTGCAAAAGCAAAAAGGAATTCGACCAAAGCGACATCGACTCCTTGGCTAAGGCCAATGCTTATAAATTGGAAGAGCCCTATGCCCTGAAAATGGAAAACCTCTACAAAGAAAAGGAATTTCAAAAACATGCGAAAAGGATATTCGAAGCGTGCCCTCCTTCTCATAAAGACATTCAATCCTCAAAAACAAGCGAATCCACGTTCTTGTCCATAGAGAAAAAGGAATTCGACCGTCTTGCCTATTTCCCTAAAGACGAGGCCGACCTCACCTTTCAGATCCTCATTTCCTACACTTCCCCAACGGGCAAGAATCATTACGAGAATACGAAAACTTATCACGTCGAGGGCTTCGACTTTAAGGCAAAAGAATTCAATCCTATTCCTTTTGAAATCCCCGACATCGATAACCCTGTTTTATCAAAACAAGAGGAAGCGGAGAAAACCATCCAAATCGAAGGGATTGTCTATCTATTAAACGAGAATGAAGCCGTTCTTATTTCAGGAAAAGACGCCAAAGGGGCGTTGAAATTACCCAAGAACGTGGAGGGATTGCCGCTAAAGAGAATCGCCCCTAACGCTTTCATGGGGAAGCAAGACATCGAGAGCATCGTTTTCCCCTCGTCTTTAATCGAAATCGGGGCGAACGCATTTTGTGGTTGCTTAGGGCTAAGGCAAGTGAAATTCAACGAAGGTTTGTTATATATAAAAGAAAGAGCCTTCCATAACTGCGGGGCTTTAACAAAAGCATCCTTGCCTAAAAGCTTAAAGGAAATCGGAGGAGAGGGGTTTTCTTCTTGTCATAGTTTAAAAAGCATCGTCTTGCCCGAGTCCTTAGACTATATCGGCCCGGGCGCGTTCTGGTTAGACGATGCTTTGAAGATCAAATCTCCTTTGTCAGGAGAGAAATCAACTTGGGATAAGAGCTGGAACAACGAGGAAAAGGAGATCAAATGGGGGTATCAATCCTCCAAATAGCCTTTCTCCAGAAGCCCGTTTTCCTTACCGTATTCTATCGCGTGCAGCAATTTGCCGCGGACCCTCGAAGAAATGACGCTGATGCCCATCTTCTCCGAAAGCAAACGCAGAAGGTCCTCTTTTTTGATTTGCACCTGGGAAAGGATGATCCGATTGGCGAGGCAGAGGATCTCTTCCTTTGGAATATCGAGGATATCCCTATCCGAAGAACGGAAACTCTCGACGCGATGCTCCGAATTGGAATAAGGCCAATAGAACTGGTTGTTGAGGTAATCGTCGCTTCTAGGGAAGGAAAGGCGACCGAGATGATGCAAGAGGATTTCCTCTCCTCTTCCTTTCATCTGATTGATGCCTAACGCCACCTTGGCCCTGGCTTTTAAAACGTTATAGGCGATAGGCCCTTCCTCCTCGACGATTTTTTGGAGCACATCCCCAAAATAGGAATCGAAGAACCCCGGGGACAAAGTTTTGTAATACACCGACCCGGGAGCCACGTTTGACTCTATATAAGGAGTGATTTGATAGTCGAATTCTTCATTGGCGTCCAGCAAGACGGGTTTGAACGTCTGCGTCACCGGGGCGCCCGGGGCGCTAGAATCGGCCTCGTTGATCTTTTCGATGATGGAAAGGACGGTCTGCTTCTTGAAACGGAGGAAGCTATAGGTATAGACCCTTAGCAATTTCCAAGAAAGAGAGGTCAAAACCGTCGGCTCGACGTAGAAACGGTCACGCACGGAGACGTGGGGATTGACGGGGTTTTCATCAAGCAAGATGCCCAAAGCATACCCGTTCCCGGATTTGCTTCTAATGCCAAGGTCAATTTTGAACTCGCTGCAGCCAACGCCCAAATCAACGGCATATCCTTCCTTTTCAAGTTCCTTCTTAAGTGAAGAGGCCAAGACGTTATTGCCCGCGCTTCTAGAGAAGCCACCATTAGAGGCAGAAGAACCCTGCGCGTAGCTTAAGAATTGCTTAAGCCGTTTGGCCCCGAGGTTCCTGTAACGGGCCTCGTCGATGTCAGAAGGAGATATCGTCGAGATGACGATCATGTATTCTTTAGAACGGGAGCAGGCGACATTGAGCCTTCTTTCGCCGTTATTTCTCATCAACGGGCCGCCAAGTTCGGCTTTGCCGGATTTGCTCTTGCCAAAGCCCACGCAGAGGATGATGACGTCCCTTTCATCGCCTTGGACGTTTTCGAGGTTCTTCACGAAAAGGCGGTTGGGATTCTCATCTTCGTTATAGTGAGAAAGCGTGGCGATGACGGGATGATCGACCATGAAGTCCTCTATCGCGTCGGAGAGTTTGTCCTGCTGGGTGGAGTTGAAGACGATGATGCCCGTGGATTTGCCTTTCGTTTTGGGGTTTTCGTAGATCTCTTCCAAAGTCTCAAGCACCGCGGATATCTCCTCCTTGGAAATGGCGCTGTTGGTTTTGGAGGCTGGGCGCACTTCCTTGAAGCAGATATGGCTTGTGAGGTTATCCACGCTAGGGAAGGTGTAGAGATCCCCGCCATAGAAATTGAGGTTGGAGAAAGAGATCAAAGATTCATGACGGGAACGATAATGGAAAGCCAGGCGGATGCGCGGCATCTCGATGGAAAGACAATCATCGAGC
Source organism: bacterium (assembly GCA_963633165.1). Taxonomy (GTDB): domain Bacteria; phylum Bacillota_I; class Bacilli_A; order RFN20; family CAG-826; genus Alloenteromonas. The sequence continues at coordinate 4,436 of CAVGXP010000058.1, read as the reverse complement.
AAAGAATCGGCGTCCTCCAAAGAAGCCTGATTCCCCATTTGATCCTCCTCTTGGGACAAAGAGACGGAGAAATAGTCCGATGGGGGCATCTGCTCTGGATCGCCAGAGACGATAAGGGCATCGCCCCTAGCGATGGGGCCGACGGCCTCGGCGGTAGGAATCTGCGAAGCCTCATCGAAGATGACGAGGTCGAAGCGTTTGGAGGAGACATCAAGATATTGGGCAACGGAAAGAGGAGACATCAAGAAACAGGGGAAATAGGAACGGAAATAGGTCTCGTATTTGCTTAAGGCGTTGCGGATGGAAATCCCTCTTCCTGAGCTCATCACGAGCTTCCTCAGCTCGCCGATAGGGCTAGATGCGCTGTAGCTAGTTTTGCTAGAAGGGAAAGAAGAAGAAACCTTCTCCACGGCCTGTTCGACGCACAAAGCGGAATAGCGGCGGATCAGCTCTTGGTAGGAAGTTATCCTCGCCTCATAGGCGGAAACGGAGAATTCGTCGTTATAGGAATCGGAGACGAAGTATTTGCGGATATAGGCATTGGCCAAGGCGTAATCGTAAGCATCCTCAACGACGTCTAAAGCAATCTCCCCCGAACGAATGGATTCATAGAAAGAAGATAGCCCTAAAGAAGATAGGCGTTCCCCTTCTTTTTCTAGCAAAGCTAAGCGATGGATGATCGCAAGGTTCTCGCTTTTATGGATGCAGGAGACCAGTTCATCAAGCTTAGCCGTATAGCCTTCCTTATCCATTTTGAAGGGGAAGCGGGCTTGGGTGAGCTTCTCTTTTTCCTCAAAATTAGAGAAAGAAGCAAGCAAAGCGTCGACTTCGCCTTTAGCCTGGGGATATTCCCCTTTAGGTAGAGAAGATAAAGTCGCATAAGATTGGTGGAAACCCTCCGCGAAAGGATCGCTCTCCCCAAACGTCGGAACCTTGTAGGCTTGAAGGCGAAGCGAAAGCTCTTCGGTGGCTTTATAGACATCGAAGCAAGCCTCTTTGTCCTTATACACATCAAAGGGATCCTTTTCAAAGAAAGCGGAGATGCCCTCTAACGTTTTCGCTTCTTCCTTGAGGAATCTGCGGTATTCCCTTAAAGCGGTGACGACATCGGGCAAAGAACAGGTTAAAGGCTCCTTTGGATCAAGGCGATATGGGGCAAGATACTTAAGAGCCTTTTTCTTATAGATGAATTTGAAAAGCCCTTTCTTCTCCGCGCATTCACTCAAAAACTCCAAATCGAGCTGAGGGAGGGATTCTTCCTTGAATAAGGCCAGAAGCCTGTCTTTCATGCTCGCGCCGAAATCCATCTTCAAGGAAACCTTCTCTTCTTTGCCTAGATCCCCGCCGCCGCGCTTTAGGCAAAGGAAAGCGGAGAGATAGGCGCTAGAGAAAGGGAGATTGCCGGTTTTCTCCGTCTTAGCTCCTTTAGAAAGAATGAGGTCGTATATTTCCGCGACGTCATAAAGCTTGTCTTGATTCCCATTAGGCAAATGGAAATAAGAGGCGAAGCGGGCGAAGGAAGCATCTAGATCCTTCCTTGCTTGCAGCAAAACATCGAAAATCGGGGCTATCGATTCTTGGTCCTCATAGCCAAAGCGCTTGATGCGAAGGGCCATCAAAGGCGATTTACCTAAATCGGGGATAGAGGCGGCTAACGAAATAACGCTAGATAAAGCGGAGCGGATCTGCTGATCGATATCGGCGTTATAGGATTCGACGAAATCCAAATCGAAATTCAGATACCCCTCCCCTTTCTCCGCGGATAGCCTTCTGACAATCGCCTCATAGAGGGAATAGAAATGGCCGTTATGCTGATGGAGCTTCTTAAGTTCCTCATTAATCGCGATTTTCTCTTTTTCGATGGCTTCACAATTAGAGGCGAAATCCCCTTGCCCGCTCTGCTTCCCTAAATCCATGGAAGTGCCAAGCTGCTTGAAAAGCGACTGTTTGCTCTCTTTCGGCGAATATAGCTGCAAAGCAAAACGGTCCAGGCCAAGGGTCTTTAGCCTATTCCTGACCACATCCAAAGCGGCTTGCTTCTCCGCGACGAAAAGGACGGTCTTCCCTTGGTAGAAGGCATTGACGATCATGTTGACAATCGTCTGGCTCTTCCCCGTCCCCGGCGGCCCATCGAGAATAAAGGAATTCTTCTCTCCGGCTTCCAAGATGGCTTTCAGCTGCGTGGAATCATAGGGCAAGGGGGCGGCGAAACCCTTCATCGTATCGATCTCATCCGCGTTCTTCCCCTCGGTCGAGGACTTATTCTCGATAAGAGACTGATTCTTGAGCAAAGATGCGATGACGGGGTGATCGGATAAGACGTCTTTCCTCTTCTTGATGTCTTGCCACATTACGTAATGGGAGAAAGAGAAGTTGGCCAGATAGGCTTTGTCCGGATCCACGGACACATCCCCGATTCGGATGTTTTGCAGCGAAGCGACGATATCCCTATATTGATAGGTCCCATCGATGGCGTAAAGCGGGGAGAAATCAGCCCCCTTCTTGAGTTTGTAATATTCAAAGAAGGTGAGGTTTATCATCAGCGAATCGAAATCGTAGGTCGCGGTGAATTCATCCCCGTATCTATCCTTGCTCAAAGCGATGGGCAATAGCAAAAAGGGAGCGGAAAGATAACGTCCGGAATCATTCCCCGTCAGCATGCCTAAAGCCAAATAGAGGGTTGGGCTCCCGGTTTCCTCGCGGGCGGACTTATCCGTTTTGAGCAGCTTCTTCACCGTAGCGGTCTTCCCCATTCCAAGCAAAGAGCCTTTTTTGAATATCTCTAGCCCCAACATCCTCGCCGCGGTGAGATCAAGTTTGGACACCCTGCCGGCATCGTCGGTGAGCAGATAATCAAGACATTTCAGCTTGAAACTGCCCTTGGTGTTGTTCCGGAGGAAATCGTAGAACTCCACCCCGCTTGGGATGGCCAAAGGGCAATGGTTATCCGCGTTGGCTTTGAAGTTGACGAGCCTATTGCCCACGTTAAGGTCGAGGAGCTTCTTCTCCCAAGTGGAGAAACGATCCTTGTCCTCATTGTCCAATATAGGATTGAAAGCGTAGTCCTTTATTTCCTCAAGTTCCTCTTCGTTGAGCTTAGCCGGGGAGATGGAATAGTCCACCTCACCGCCCTCTTTAGGCATCGGAAGGGGTTTATAGTATGTCTTTTGGCAGAAATTGACGTCGACAGCGAAGAAGCTTCCCCTATAGCCACGGAGGTTCTCTTGCCCTTGGCTTATCGCCTCGGAGAAGGAGGTGGAATTGGAGGCGCAGACCGAAGTCGCCTCGAACAGGAGGATTTTCTTGGTGTTCCCCGTGGCGTCGCTATAAACGAGGCTTGGCTTATTCGTCATGAAAGAATAGAAACCATTCTCTTCCAAGAACACCCCGCAGAAAGCGTGGTTGTAAGTAAGGATCAGAATCGGATGATAACCCACGGACAAAAGCAGAGAGCAGAACAAAATGGAGAGATCCAAGCAAGTGCCTAAGCGCGAACTAAGCACCTCTTGGGGCAACCTCACGTTTTGCATTTTCTCCGTGCTGTGGGGAGGGTTGGAATAGATGATCCCGTATTTATGCAAAGCTTGGTAAAGCAAACTGAGCTCATGGACCATCTGGTTCTTGTTCTCGTTTTGATACCCAAGCAACGGATTGCCATCGTTAAGAGAAACCGCGTCCATATGAATCTGGTCGAGTTCGGGGAAGCCGGTGACGCAGTATTTGCTGAGCAATTGAGCCCCAATCTCATTGAATTCGGAGGAAGCCTGAGAGAAAGGCAAAATCTTGACGACCTTGGTTTCCGAGCAAAGGATCTCATCAGAATCCTTTTCATAGACGTCCACCTGAACTTGGCATACCTCCACGCCGCTTTGCTTATAGAGCTTTTCTTGGTCGACGCGGATCCTAGGGTCAACATGAACAATCTGCTTGGTTCTTTTCTTGACGTCATAAACCAGCATCTCCGAGGAGGAGAAAATGGGGCTAGAGAAAGAGAATTTCAAAATAAGGAGAGGATAGTCCTTGTCCATCTGGTTATCGATGGTGATTCTCTGAATAAAGGAAAAAGGCGTGTAATAGATGCTGTCATCGGAAGCCTTGATGATGGAATCCGTATGGTACTCGCTATAGGAGAAGGTCTTGGATACGGAGAGGAGGATTGAGAGATATTCTTTGTCTTGCATTTGATTTAATGGTACCACCACATAAGCAATAAAAAGAGGTACCAAATTCAATTATTTTAATACACGGGTTAACTCTTTTTGCTTTTGTACTCATAAAGGATCTGTGAAGCCATCAGCAAGCCTGGTACCATTAGCTTTGATGAGCAAACACAGCTTCTATTCCAACTCCTCTTGCCCGACTTTTCTTTCTCGTTTGAAGGAAGCCTTGGGCAAATGCGTGCGCTTCGACTTCTCCGTCTCCTTCATCAAGCGCGC
>CAVGXP010000057.1:2578-5194 GCA_963633165.1 bacterium | reverse complement strand
CCCACCGATTCCACTTACGTCGAGGGGACGAAAAAATATATCGAGCTTTGGGGCGCCGATGCGGTGAGAGATTGTGACGGGGTCAGTTTGCCTAAAGACGTAAAGCAATTCGGCACAGACGTCTATAAGGCTTATTTCATCGTAAGGGAAGACCACGATTATGCCTTGAAGCATAAGGAATATTGGCAGAACGTCGCTTTGATGAGTCAAAGGAAGATCGCTTATGGAAGCGAGCTGATCATCGATTTGCTGGAGAACACGTTCAAAGACGCCCTTGAGCCCAACGAGACGGATTACCGCAAGTGGTGGCAAGTCATCGACCGGACGACGGGCCGCGTCCACGAAGACTACGACTACCTAGGCTCAGGGAAAGTCCGCATCAATAACTGCCTCCCTTACCACGAATACACGGTGAACTTCTTTGCCAGAAACACCTGGGACCCCGTGCAAATCTACAACTATCACGTGAACAATTGGACTTGCCCCAAAGACATCGATCTTGATCCGGTATATCCGGAAGCGCTTCACCATATGCTTGAAAGAATGGAACTATGGCTCAAGGCGAATCCCGATGTGACGGTGGTCCGTTTTACCACTTTTTTCTATAACTTCTTCATCGTGAACGTCACCGGTACCAAGCAACGCATTTGGGACTGGCACTGCTATGCGATGAGCGCCTCCCCCGCGATGTTTGAATTATTCAAAAAAGAAAAAGGCGTTGAAATGAGCCTGGAGGATCTAATCGGCGGGGGCTATTATTCCAACCGCTTCGTTATCCCCAGCAAAAAACAGCTGGCGTATGAAGACTTCGTGGAAGAAAAATGCGTCGCCTGGGCAAAGCAATTCGTCGATCTATGCCATAAATACAACAAGAAAGCCTTGATGTTCGACGGGGATCATCGCATTGGCGTGGAACCTTATTCTCCTTATTTCCCCTCGATTGGGCTAGACGGGGTGGTGGGGGCTCCAAGCGGAGCCATCTACATCAGCCAAGTCGCGAACATCAAAGGCGTGAAATTCACCGAAGGCAGGCTGAATCCTTATTTCTTTCCGAATGAATGCCCTAGCGACGAGAAAGGGAAGCAAATCCTTCTTTCTTGCTGGAACAACATGCGGAGGGGGCTGCTGAAGAAATCCATTGATCGCATTGGCTTTGGGGGATACCTCAAGCAAATCGAAAACTACCCTTTGCTGACTGCGGCCATTAAGGACGTATGTGACGAATTCAGGGGCATCGCGGATGCTCTTGGCCATTCCTCTTGCTTTAGCAAAGGGAGGATCGCCGTGCTCAGTTACCGAGGCAGGCGCGATTCCTGGATGATGAACGGGACGTTCGTCGACGACGCGAGGCAAGGGGGCTGCTACTACCATTCCCTTTTTGACGCTTTGGCGGTTTTGCCTTTTGAGGTCGAGTTCATTTCCTTCGAAGAAGCCTCAACAAGGGATTTAAGCACATACGACTGCCTTCTTTCTTGCGGGGTGCCGAATACGAGCTTCGCCGGCGGCAAGGCATGGGAGAACCCTGAGCTTGTTTCCAATATTAGGAGATATGTGCACGAAGGGGGCGCCTTCTTTGGCGCCGGCGAGCCCACCGCCAGCCAATATCAGGGAAGGTTTTTCCAGTTAAGCGACGTGCTCGGCGTAGAGAAGGAATGCGAGTTCACCCATTTTGAGAAACGCGACCCATTCAAAACGTTGGAAAATCACTGGATTAAGGAGGGCGTGGATATGTCTTTGGTTGGTTATAACCGTTTCCAAAGAAACGTTTACCCCCTCACTGCGACGGTTTTGGCCAACGAATTCGATTGGGAATATCCAGAAGGCCAGCAAAATGCCGCGAACGTGCATTTCGCGGTCAATGAGTATGGAAAAGGAAGAAGCGTTTATCTTTCTGGAATCACCTGCAACGACGAGACCATTCGTCTCTTATATCGCGCTTTCCTTTGGGCGATGAAGAAAGAAGACGAGACAAAGAGGCTTTATGCGTTAGCGAGCTCCGTGGATGTTTTCTATTATGAAGAGAAGAGGATGTACGCTTTGTACAACGATTCTGAAAAAGAAGTCGCGACAAGTTACTACGACCTGCAAGGAAATTTGAAGAACGTTTCCTTGAAGGGAAAAGAGATTGTCTGGCTAGACGAAAGGGGGCTGAAATCATGAGAAAGTGCAATTACACAAAGGTCATTGATAGTCATTTGGCGAAGGACGTGGATATATTATCCATGAACTTTGCCTCCGGACAGCATATTTTCGTCGCCCCGGTTTGCTCCATCCAAAAGGGCGGTTATTTGATCCTAGATTTCGGCAAGGAGATTTGCGGAAGGGTCCATGTGGTCTTCGGCTTCTCGGGAAATTCAAAAATCAGAATCAGGACCGGGGAGAGCGTTGCCGAAACCTGCGCGGAGCTCAATGAGAAGAACGCCGGGAATCACCATTCGTTGAGGGACGCTATATATCCCGTGGTCTTTTGGAGCGATTTCTCTACAAGCGAGACCGGCTTCCGTTTCGTGCGGATCGACGTTTTAGGCGAAGAGAAAGTGGATGTAACCTCTATTTACGCCGAAGAAAGTGAGAACGGGCTTACCAAAAGAGGGTCATTCCTTTCAAGCGATAAAA
>CAVGXP010000057.1:0-2316 GCA_963633165.1 bacterium | reverse complement strand
GCTAAGTGGAAATGAAGCCTATCTGCAAAAGATGCTTCATTATTTAAAAGACATCGTAAAGGAATTCTCCAAGATTATTTTCCCCGGCGGGAAGGTGTCTTTCGCCAATTCCACCCTTGGCTTCTTTGATGGGAATGAGCTTTTCCTTGATTGGCCAACCCACACGACCCCTGAGGCGGGAATCGGCTGGCGTTACCTTCTTCTTTATGCGATGAAACGGGCGAGCGTTCTTCTTAGCTCCTTAGGCGAAGACGCGTCTTTGGCGGATAGCATCGTCAGGAACCTTAATGAATATGCCTATCCGGTGTCTTCCTTTAAGCAAGTGACCGCCTTAGGGGTGCTTGCTGGGAAAATCGACCCCAAGGAGGCCGCGCCTTTATTGAAAGAGGGCGGCGCGAAGGGTATGACTTGCTTCCTTAGCTTCGCTATTGTTGAAGCGCTAGGCTTAGCCAACGAAGGCGAAGAGGCGCTTCGCCTTATCAAAGAATACTATGGGGCGATGCTTGATCTGGGCGCGACAACATTCTGGGAAGATTTCGATGCCGATTGGTTAAATGACCATCCGGATGGCGTTTCCGCGCTACCATATGCTAAACGCAAAAACATCCATGCGGATTATGGAAAATTTTGTTATTTAGGGCTGCGTCATAGCCTGTGCCACGGCTGGTCGACGGGTTTCCTTGATTTTTACGCATCCTATCTTCTTGGGGTCGTCGCTATAGAACCTGGCTACAAATCGATTAAAGTCGAACCGCATTTATGCGGACTGAGTTTCGTTGAGGGCACCATACCGACCCCTTATGGTGACATATGGGTCCGTCACGAGAATAAAAAAGGCCAGATAGAGACCTGCTTGAAGTGCCCGGAAGGTGTTGCTGTAAAATGAAAAAATTCATCGTCGACACCGACATCGGAGCCGATTGCGACGACATGGTCGCCCTTGCCTATTTATTGGGGAAAAGCTCAAAAAAGGAATGCGAGTTGCTTGCAATTACTTTAAGCACTGGACGCGAGTTTGCCCCTAATTGCGCGCTTTCCCTTTTGAAAGAACGGGGATTCGCCTCGATTCCTGTTGGACAATATAAAGGAAATCCATTACCTTGCGATCGTTTCGACCATTACGCGAAGGCCTTATCAAAAAAGAATCCCATCAAAGTCGAAAACGCAACGAAGCTCATGCGCTCCGTTTTATCTAGCAACGAGAAATGCGACATCATTTGCATCGGACCGCTCTGCAACATCGCCTCTTTTTTGAAAAGTCAGACGGATGATATCTCTTCCTTGGATGGAATTAGCTTAGCGAAAGAAAAAATCGGGACCCTTTACCTTATGGGCGGGGCGTTCGATTTCGGGTCAGGGGCTCCATTCCCAGAATGGAACATCGAGCAAGACATCGATAGCGCCCGATTCGTTTTTGCCTCCTTTCCTCGCCCCATCAAGGTCATCCCTTTTGAAACGGGCGCAATCGTCAAAACGAACATCGATTCTACCGATGGGTTTGTCCGCTCATCCATGAAAGCCTTCTTCGAAAGCATTCAAAACCCTTCTTTGAAGAGTCGACCAAGTTGGGATCCTCTCACAGCGATGGTTTCACTTAACGAGGAAAGATTTCGTTTTTCCTCTACTGGAAAAATCTCAATTTCCCCTAAAGGCATCAGTGAGTTCCATGCTTGCGAAGAAGGGAGTGCCTCTTATCTTCTGCTGAGCAACGATTTCCCGAAAATCGAAGCAGAACTGAACGCTTTTTTAAGCGAACTGCGCACCTACAAAGGAGATAGTGAAAATGAGAAAGATTTATGAACTCGGCTCCATTAACATGGATGTTTCCATTTGCGCCCCTACCTTTCCCCAAAAAGGTGAGACGGTTAATGGGAATAATCTTAAGGTGAGCCTCGGTGGAAAAGGGGCGAATCAAGCGATCGCGATCACCAAAGCTGGCTATCAGGTTTCTTTTCTAGCGAAAGTCGGCGATGACGGCTATGGCAAAGAGACCCTAGAAACAATTAAGGGATTCGGTTTGAATACCGCCGATATCCAGATAGATGAAAGCCACCCCACCGGCGTGGCTGTTATTTTGCTTAGTCAAGGAGACAACCGAATCATTATCGAGCATGGAGCGAATTACGCTGTTGGAGAAAAGGATGTTGATGATTTTTTGCGTCAAGCGAAAGCAAATGATATTTTCTTCACCCAATACGAAAATAAGCCAGACATCGTTGCTTATGCCTTGAAGAAAGCCAAAAGCAAAGGGATGTTCACTGTTTGGAACCCTTCGCCGATCGGAGACTATTCTCGCGACCTTCTTTCCTGCGTTGA
>CAVGXP010000056.1:0-5722 GCA_963633165.1 bacterium | reverse complement strand
TCTTTTCTTTGCAAAAGGAAATCAAGCGGAGAATTCCATCTTCTATTCTTGTTCTTTGAGTTGCCAAATTAATGCGAACGTGTCCATTTCCTTCGATTCCGTAGGTTGAGCCTGGGGTGATCCATAATCCCGTTTTCTGACGCAGGGATTTGCAAAACTTGACATCGTCTTCACTATAGAAGGAAATGTCTGCCCACATGAGGTAAGTAGCCTCTAAAGGGGCGACTTTGATTTGGGGCAGCTCGGATTCTAACTTGCTTTTGCAATAAAGGAAATTCGCATGCACGTATGCGTTCATTTGCTCTAGCCACTCATCTCCGTCATTAAAGGCGGCGGTGGAGACGAGACAAGACAGGAAATTCCCTTCGGCGACTTCTCCAGCGTTCAACTCGAAGGCTAGTTTGCTTCTAAGAGCGGCGTTCTCGACGTAGCAAGCGGAGGTTTGAATCCCCGCGATGTTATAGGCTTTCGTTGGGGCAAATAGGCAAACGGAGTTTTCCTTCGCCTCAGGGATCGAGCAGTAGGGGACATAAGGTTTCTCCCCTCCGTTGATGGGTCCATGGACCTCATCGGAAACCACTAAAACATGATGCTTTTTGGCCAAAATCGCGATACGGGTCAACTCTTCTTTGCTCCAAACTTTGCCTATGGGGTTATGAGGGTTGCACAAAATCAGGATTTTAGCCTTTGCGGATTCAAGTCGTTTTTCGAGTTCTTCGAAATCGATAGAATAGGATTCGCCATCGTTTTTCAAAGTGCAACGGACAACTTTCCGGAAAGAGTTCTCCGCAGAATGGTCGAGGATGTTGTAGACGGGGCTAAGGAGAACGGCTTCATCCCCAGGAAGGGAGAAAGCGCGGATGCACGTGGTCAAGGATGGGATTATCCCCAAGCTGAATAGCAGCGCCTCCTTCTTCAATTCCGCCTTGAAATGGCGATGAAAGTAAGACACGTAAGCCTCCGCCCAAGAATCGGGCATCGTGGAATAGCCAAAACAAGGGTGATCGAGCCTTTCCATCATCGCCTCTAGAATTGGCTTGGCGATGGGAAAATCCATATCCGCCACCCACATCGGGAGTTCGTTTTCTTTGCAATCCCATTTGACGGAATCTTCGTTCCTTCTAGAGATGGGGGTATCGAAGTCATACTTCATCCTAAGATTATCTCCGTGTCTTCCAATTCGATTCGCGCATCGTCGCGAATGACCTTTCTGACGCCTTTTGCTTTTATTTTTCCGGAAATCGGGTTCTTGATCGATTCGAATTCGGCGAGGATTGTGGCGTCGATGTCAGAACAATATTCAAAACAGAGATCGCTATTGGTGATTTCGCAATCTTTTAAGGTTATCCCCTTCATGTAGCAGAAGCCCTGATGGGATTCGACGTGGCAATTGATGAGGGTAATGTTGGCGGAATTCCATCCGAAGTATTCCCCGATGATGGTGCAATTGATAAGCGTGATGTTGCAGCAATTCCAGAAAGCGTCTTTGGTGTGGAGGGTGCTGTTTCTTATGGTGAGATTCTCGCTGGAATCGAAAGCGTAGTCGCCCTCTAACGTCAGGCCCTCGATTTCAGCGTCGTGACTCCCCATTCCGAAATAGGCCCCGTTTTTGACTTCGACGTGGCTTAAAGAGAACTTTGCGTTCCACCAAAGGGTTTCTTGGGCGTTAGAAAAAACGATGTCTTTAAGCGAGAAATCATGGCAACGCCTGAAATTCTTCGGTCCGTCGATAACGACGTTTTCGAAACTGAAACTAGACGAATACCACATTCCAGCCCTCTCGGTGTTCTCCATCTCCCCTCCATTCACTTTGAAATCGGAGCTATACCACAAGGGGTATTTGTAGGAGAAAACGCAATTAAAGAAATTGAGGCCATGGCTTTCTTTCAAGGGGGATTCCCCGTCGGTGAAATGGCATTCCTCGAAAGTGGTGTCCAGGGATTTGAAACAGGCTCTTTCGCCCGTGAAGGTTTGCTTGGATTTAAGCTGCATAAGGCTATTCTAGCCACGGCAAGGATGAGTTGAAAGCACTTTGCTTCTTCCATTATGGAAGAAAATGGGCAAGAATCATGGCCGTATGAAAGTGTGTGTTTTCTGTGGTTCGAGTTTGGGGAACAACCCTCGTTTTGCCTCTATCGCCGAAGAGCTTGGCGCCCTTTTGGCCAAGCGGGGCGATACCTTGGTTTATGGAGGTTCAAGGAAAGGGCTCATGGGCAAGGTCTCTGACGCCTGCTTCTCTAATGGGGGCAAGGTCATCGCCATCGAGCCGAAGTTCTTCCTAGAGCAAGGCGCCGTCACCGATTCCATCACGGAGCTCATCCCGACCGAGACGATGTCGGAGAGAAAGCAGAAGATGATCGATATCTCCGATTGCTTCATCGCCCTTCCTGGCGGAATCGGAACCTTGGACGAAATCTCCGAGGTCATGACCGATTTGGGCTTAGGCCAAGCAAAAGGGAAACTGATCCTCATCGACGTTGACGGATTCTATGGCCCCATCGTCGAACTCTTGAATGGCTACATCTCCTCGGGCTTCATCCATGAGGGTTGGGCGGGGTATCCCATTGTCTGCAAAACCTTAGGAGAAGTCGAAACGGCTTTGAAGAAAATCGGAGGGGACGTCAATGCCTAGGCTCATTCTTATCGGGGGCGGCTCAAGCTCAGGCAAGAGCTACTTGACCAAAGAGGTCATCAAGCAGCTTGGCGAAGAGCAAATCACCCATCTGACGCTAGACGATTATTACAAAGACCAATCCGCGATGACCATGGAGGAGCGCCTTTTGGTCAATTATGACCACCCTAGAGCCTTCGATTGGAAGCTTATGCGCGAGCAAGTCGCCGCCTTGAAAGAGGGAAAGACCATCTCCAAACCCGTCTACGACTTCGTTGAACGCACCCGCAGCGACAAAGTCGAACTCATTCAACCCAACAGCCTTATCGTCATCGAGGGCATCATGGCCTTGGTGGACAAACAGCTTCGCCAAATGGGCGACCTCAAGGTCTTTATTTCGGCCTCTGCCGAAAGGAGGTTCCTCCGCCGCTTAATCCGCGACTCCAAAGAGAGGGGGCGCCCGTTCGAGGGCATCGTCCATCAATATTTCTCAACCGTGCAGCCGATGTATGAGGAGGTTGTCAAACCCTCCTCCAACTACGCCGACCTCATCATCAACAACGACGGGGTCGAGAACCTTGCCATTGATGTCCTTGCCCAACTCTTCAAGAAAGAGCTCATCCTCGCCCAGCAAGGCCAAAAAGGCCATATCCTCGGGGAGGAGGAATTCGCCGAGGAAACGCTAGCCCGCCTCTTCAGGGGAAAGGACAAATGATCTCCACGCTTTCCGATTCTGATTTCCAGACGGCTTATAGCTACGTCAAAAGCAGCAAGACCATCGTTTTTTTAGGCGGGGCAGGGGTGTCGACGGATTCGGGCATCTCCGATTTCCGGTCCCCGGATGGCCTATACAACGTCCGCTCCAAATATGGGGTCAGCTATGAGAAGATGCTCTCGAGCTCTTATTTTTATAGCCATACGGAAAACTTCTATCGCTTCTATTGGGAAAGCATGGTGCACGACTCCGCTAAACCCAACCCCGCGCATTTGGCTCTAGCTGAATTTGAACGTAAGAACCCTGATAAAATAACGGTCATCACCCAGAATATCGATGGCCTCCATCAAAAGGCGGGCTCTAAAAGAGTGCTGGAAGTCCACGGCAGCGTCGGGCGTTATCATTGTCTGGACTGCAATCGTCCCTATACCCTAGATCAAATTCCCCACGAAGGCGTGCCGACTTGTTCTTGCGGGGGCATCATCAAACCGGATGTCGTATTATACGGAGAATGCCTTGATGGGTTTCTTCTTCAAGATGCGATTAAAGCAATCAAGGAAGCCGATCTCCTCATCATTGCGGGAACCTCTTTGCGCGTACAGCCCATCGCTTCCTTGCCCCTTTACCACGAAAAAGGAAAAACCATCATCGTAAACAAAGAAACCACCCCGCTCGATGATCAAGCTGATTTGGTTTTTCGTTGCGATGTCTCTACCGCTTTAACCAAGATCCTAGGAGTCGAATTATGAAACCGGGTTACCATCCTTTCCGTCATTTCCATCTCATCATGCATCACCGCCACATGGTGATTTCCAACGGTTTTCACTGCGGCATTTTCTTTCATTGCCTAAAGCATGACCTCACCAAATTCACCCCCGTAGAGTTCCATAATTCCGCCCTCCATTACGTCGGCGATCATTCCCCCGTTTACGAAGAGAGGCTTCAGAACGGGTATTTCTCCTATATTTGCCAACATCACACCAAAAGGAACAAACACCATTGGGAATATTGGACGGATTTCTTTTGCGGCAGGATCATCGTCATGACCATGCCTTGGATCTACGCGACCGAATACGTCTGCGACATGCTCTCGGCTTCTAAAAACTACAACCCCAAGACCTTTAAGCCCGAGACCACGCTTAACTATTTCCTGCACCATTCAACCCAATATTACATGACCCAAGCGACCCGCGAATACGTGATATGGTGTTTGACGAGGTACCGCGATCTCGGCTTCAAAGGCCTCAAGAAAAAAGACACGAAAGCCAAATACAAAGAAATCGTCGCCAAATATCCCAAAACCGAGATGCTCACCTCCATGAACCTCGGCGACGAACTGATTCCTGGCTAGTTGCTCGTATAATCCTCTTCGCTGCCTAAAGAAGCGGTGCCGCTTCCTTCTGCACCTATCAAGGATGTGGTGGCGGAGTAGTAATACATTGAAACGGTGCCATTGTCGTTGACCCTCCAGAAGCAAACCGAAGTCACCCCTGAAGTTACCGCGAACGTTATTTTCGAATTCACATACCCCGTTGCATCGATTTTAAAGATGTCCGTGGTATTGCTTTGATAGTAAACGAAGTCGATGGTGGGGACGACCTCAGGGACGTCTCCACTATCGCTCCCATCCGCGCCGATATCGATGTAGGTGATGTAGACGTTCGCACTATACAAGTATTTCGTAATTGCGAATTCATAGCCGTCAGCGATGTCCGCCTCGCTCACTTTCATGCCGAAATAATAAGGGACGTATGCGCCCGATCCTGAATATGCAGGAACGTTGACGCCGACCACGTCGTAGGACATATTTACGAAGCCGGTTGAATAATCGCCTGGCGTGACTCGTTTTACTTTCCAAACGGCCAAACGTGCGGTGGTTTCTTTCTCGTTGACAATAACCATCTCGAAGTTCCCGGCTTTGATTGGGGCAACCCAGATACATCTGCTCGGAATTAGCAAATCCCCCGAATAGGAACCGACAGTGGCTTTTTCGATTAAGTTATAACCGTCATCCTTGATTAAGTTGCTCGAGTCCATGAAGTTGCTTCCCGTTAGAACCAAAGCGGAATCGCCTTTCCTCGTCAACTCGTCGATGTCCGTTTTTAGATATTGTTTTACGTTATCGCTGACGGTTGTTATTTCCGATAGATCAGCCGGCGTGATGTTGTCGTAGTCGATTTCGTAGGAATCGGACGCTTTGCTTTTGCTGAAATGATCCTTATAGGTTTTGACCTCAGATCCGCTGTAATAGCCGATGTTCGTTGATCCGCTTTGAACCGATATGGATTGGGAATAGGTGACGCTAATGGATCTGCCGTATGTTGTAACCGTTTTGCTCCCAGTTCCGCCGCTTAATTCCTTTTCGTCGGAGGGTTTAAAGGGCAGTGCGACCTTTT
>CAVGXP010000055.1:49051-73727 GCA_963633165.1 bacterium | reverse complement strand
AGAAGCGTTTTCCGATAAATGGATTTTTTTAAATCCGATATTTGGCTTTATTTTAATCCGACGTTTGGCGGTTTTTCAATCCGACGTTTGGCGGTTTTTCAGTTGTATATTTAAATCGCGCTTTGGGCTATGGCTAATCCTAATATACTTACGTTCTGCGTAAAGAAAGCAATCGTTGTTAAAAACGGCCTTTCGGCCTTGCTGGGTACTGCACAGGTAACCTAAAAGTAGCCACGGGGAGAGGAAACGTATACACCGAAGGTAAGGAGATGACGCAGACTGGTCCTAACCCAACCGCGCCGCCCTCCCGAGGGCGGTTGGATGATTGGCCACTAGACTTGCAAACACGAAAATCCTAAAAAGGTGAAATTAATTAGGTTATAAACATGGCTAAAAGGTGAAATTAATTAACATAGAAAACTGGCAAAAAGTGAATTCTCTTTGTGATTTCGCCTTCATCAGCAACCAACTGAGGTCGCGATTCAACCGCTTTCTACCAAAGCAAACCGAATTTGTGGGGATAAACGATTGTTCTTATTCATTTAAAGAACTGTTTTTGTCCAGAATTAAGGGTACATTTCAAAATGTTGAATTTTATATATTTTAAGAGCGGAAATCGCAAAACGGTCATCACCTTGTGAGCTTTATGAAATCGTATATTTTCTTCTTGCTTGGTCGATATAAGGCATAAAAAGGCAACGTTGCTTCATCATCGATGATCGGGATTCTGACTTTGCCCTCGCGGCTATCAAGCTTCATGCTGATATTGGTCTGAAAACTCGGGATTGAGGAATATTTAGCCACCTCTCCTAAACTTTCACGCTCCAACTTGATAAATTTCGATTTTGGTAGTTTCCTCTTCACTATATCGTCCCATATCCCCAAATCGGTTCCAAGAAGGAACGACTGACCGTCAAGCTCTTTGTATGTGACCGATTTTTTGTCTGCGAGAAAGTGCTCTTGCGGAAGACAAACGTATAATTTTTCATCGGTTACTTTTTCACAAATCAAAGTTTCATCCTCGATTCTTTCATTGATAAAAGTCAAATCGACCAGCCCTTCTTTTACCTCTTTTAGGCAGGTTTTGGCATCGCAGATCTTATTCGTGTATTTTTCTGGGTTGTTATAAAAGAAATAAGGATAGAAACACATCATGCCCGGCCCGGTCATCGAAACGCGAATCAAGGAATCCTTCTTCTTCAATTCCCTGGCTTTTTGTTCAAGGAGATTATCAAGGGCGAGAATGTCTCTTGCGTAATCTATCAGGATTTTCCCGTTTTCGTTCAAGGCGATTCTGTTGGCGTTTCGTTCAAAAAGGGTGATGTCTAGCTCTGATTCAAGCCTTTGCATCGCTCTGCTTAAAGATGGCTGGGATACATGTAGCCTTTCGCTTGCCTTAAGAAGTGAGCCTTCTTCCTGGAAAGCCAAGAAATATTCCAATAAATAATTGTCGATCATCTTCTATTCCTACTATACGTTTTAAGTATAGCAGAATAGTGAATCGATATAACTATTTCAATTTTTGCAAACATAAAATCCCCTCGGAGGAAAAACATGAAAACGTTAATCGCATACTTCAGTTGGTCAAACAATACCAAGAAGCTTGTAGAAGAAATCAACAAGTCTTTTGGCTATGACACCATCAGAATCGAGAGGAAGCTCCCTTATTCATCTGACTATCATCAATGCGCATATGTCGAGGCAAAAGAGGAATGGGAGAAGAGGGCTTTGCCGGAAATAAAGGGATTCGACACAGATCTTTTTTCATACGACAGGCTGCTCCTGTTTTTCCCGATCTGGTGGTACACGATCCCGATGCCAGTCGCAACTTTCATCAAAACAAATCTAGAAGGTTACCAAGGCAAGGTAGTAATTTTTGCAAACAGCTACTCAAACGATCCCCAGTACATGGTCAATAGTTATGAGGATTTAAAGAAATTGAATCCAAAGGCAAACATCAAAGAAGGCTTATTGAACAAAACGGTGAAAGAGCATATCGCGTTTATTAGCGAGGAGAGATAACAATGAACACATTCAAGCTATATAACGGCGTCGAGATTCCCGCAAACGGTTTCGGTGTTTACCAGGTCTCGAAAGAAAACTGCAAAGAAACCGTTTTATCAGCGCTCAAGGCGGGATATCGCCACATCGACACCGCCCAATCCTATTTCAATGAGGAGCAAGTCGGAGAGGCGATTGTGGAATCGAGCATTGATAGGAAGGACATCTTCTTGACCACAAAGGTTTGGATCGACAATTATGGCGAAGGGAAAACCTACGCTTCGGTGATGGGCTCCTTGGAAAAACTAAAAACCGACTACGTCGATTTGCTTCTTCTTCATCAGCCCTTCTCCGATTATTACGGAGCCTATAGGGATTTGGAAAAGCTATACAAAGAAGGAAAAGCCAGAGCGATCGGCATATCCAATTTCTATCCAGACAGGCTCGTTGACATTTGCCAGTTTTCAACCATTAAGCCGATGGTTAATCAAATAGAGACAAACGTCTTCAATCAGCAAATCGAAGCCAAAAAATGGGCAGATAAATATGGTGTCGTATTGGAGGCCTGGGCCCCGTTTGCGGAAGGAAGGAACAATATGTTCCATAACGATGTTTTGCTTAAAATCGCCGCAAAACATGGACGAAGCGTTGCGCAGGTAATCTTACGCTGGCTCTATCAAAGAGGAATAGTCTCACTAGCCAAATCGACCCACGAGAGCCGAATCAAGGAGAACTTCGACATCTATTCCTTCGCTCTTGACGCGGACGATATGGCTCTTATAGAGACGCTTGATGAAACGAAATCGTCTTTCTTCTCTCATCAAGATCCCGCGATGGTCGAATGGTTTGGAAAGTTAATCCTAGAAAGACGCAAAATGAAATAATCGGGAAAACAAACTTATTGAGAGGTAATCAAATGAGAAAAGGCACTGCTATACTCGTCATATCTTCAAGTCTATCGTTACTTTTGGGATGTTCGACCAGTCAAAACGAGCCATCGATTTCAAACGATGCTTCTTTAGAAAGTGCAACGTCATCATCAAGCAATTCCTCTTCGAACAAAACGAAAGGGAAATCGCTGGTCGTTTATTTCTCAGCCACTAGCCACACCAAAGCCGTGGCCGAAACGATCGCTGACTCTATCGATTCCCCGATATACGAATTAGAGCCCACAAACCCTTATACAAGCAGCGATCTCAATTACGGCAATCAAGATAGCAGAGTGGTCAAAGAGCATCTAATGGCCCAATCCGGAGAAAGGGTCAATGTCGAACTTAAGAACACCAAATTCAATGAATTCGCCGATGCTGATTACGTCTTCTTGGGCGCTCCCGTTTGGTGGCAGCAGCTGAGTTGGGTCATCGAAAACTTTGTGTCGGACAACGATTTCTCAAACAAGGTCATAATACCATTCGGAACAAGTGCATCCTCCAGCTTCAACTTGAATAACCTCACACCTCTAACGGAAGATGACAGCAACGTCACATGGCTCTCGCCGCAGAGATTCCCTTCGAATGTAAGCGCAAGCCAGGTAACGAGTTGGGTCGATTCGTTGAATTTAAAATAGGCCACCGTTTGAAATCGGATTTTTGCGAACAAAGCCCCAGGCCGATTACGGGCATAAAAGTAGTAAAGATATAGAGTAAGCGTTGTGCATTTGACAAGAAGAGCACAGCACTCTATCACTAAAAGAAAAAAGGCTTGACCTTTTTCGGGGCAAGCCAAGTTGTATTTCGGTGTGTATAAATCGAGCAAATAAGACAAGCCAAAATAATTGAAAAACGAGAACCAATACTTGTGATAAATCACAAGAGACATAAATTTGTTGCTTTCAAACTATGCTTCAGGAAACTTAAATGGATGCTCTTTCATATCCTTCCACATGGCTTTGGCTAAAGGGAATTGTCGCCAAGCGCTTCTTTTCAAACATCTGATGCTCCATTCGATCAAGTCAAAGTCGTTCAGGCAATCGCTCAGAAAAGCAACGGCTTGTTTGTAGCCAAAACAGGCTTCGGGCCTCAGATAGGAATATCGGTGGCCCGCAAAGAAGCGAAAGCCCCTCATCGTTTATCGGGGTGTAGCGTCAATCATTGTCATTATCGCTGAAGTTTCTAGCCTCTCTTAGCCAGCTGCGCAGCTCCCATTCAAAAGGCACATAACCATTTTTCTCTATTTTTTCCGTCAATTTGTTTTGGTACTTAAGGTATTCGCCTTCGCCCCATTTGCCCCAGGGTTTATTCGGCTCGGCCAATCCCAATTCATTGCGGGCTATCTTCAAAATATACTTGTCGATCGGCACATGCAAAAAAGGCATTGCCTTTGAGAAATCCCCTTCCTGCAGGCAATATAGGTATTTCATTGTCGTGTTGAGCCACCGTAATTAAGGACAACGCCACCCTTTGCACAAATTTCAATAACCCTTAGGCAAACAGGCCGATGCCACCGATCGAAATTTCCTTTGTCTATTTCCGCTTTTTTTGAGTAGCTCGCCAATTTTTGACTTGAAAAGTCGGGCAACCCCCTTTTTAAGGTCGTTTTTGCAGCTTTTGCTTATGCCGCCAGGAAAATTAATCGTCCTTGCCAAATCCCTATAAGCACGATTCGAAGCCGCCTGGCATTTGTCCGATAGATCGCTGAAAACGAAACCATACAGCGAAAGGACTATATCATCGTCGATCGAAATATGTCTTGCCATGCCCGCCACCTGGCTATGTAACAAGCATTCGTTGCACATGCTAAACAAAATCAATTCGCGTTCTCATTGAATGGAAATCGTCAAAGCTGGGCGGACGCCGCACCAAATCCTGTTGACGCAGTAGGCGTCGAGATTGCCTTCGTCGTGGACAATCACCGCGTCGTAGCAGTAGTTACTGTGCCGATGATAACTAAGAGGCGAGCGAGTCCAGTACAAGCCGTTGCCATTATTTTTATAACAAGAATTAGCAAGAGCATAATCAGTTGGCTTACATGTCCTTGTCGTTGTCGAGTCTTCGCTTGTCAAGAATCCGTAATCAGCATTTACGTAATCTTCAACGCTTAATAAATAAACCTTGTCTTCAGTATCAGCGCAGGCATAAGGATTACTTGAATTACCTGTTGTCGATGCCGAATTATCAACAATCGTAGTTTGAATTAATGATGAATCAAGGTTAAATGCTGTCTTTAAAAAGTCATCATTAAGCCATTCTCTAATCTCTGAATACTTGTAATTACTAGAGCTATCATCATATCTATGCGCATCCAATAAAACCGTCGAAACCAAGGAATATGTGCCATCGCTAGATGTTAGGATCTTCCATTCGATTGGATCACACTTAAACCAATATGATGTGCCTGATTTAATTTTTGTGTCGTCATCAAATGTATAACCTGAACTATATTCTGATTCTGAATCAATTGGATCGGTGGTTTTCTTGGCGTAATATTCGTCATTGTATAAATACCAGCCATTGTTTTCAGCTGATGTCAAAGCGTTCAAGACAGTGATTGTATCGGCATCGCTAACATGAGTCTGTGGATATAAGCCATAAGTTACAGTTTTATTCTCTTCATCAAACACCGGTATAATGCCTAGATTCTTTTTGCGTTCTTCTTCTTCTGCTTTCGTGAAGAAACGAGCCACTAAGGAATAATCGTTAGTGGGCATTGTGAAAGTGTAGGTTGCATCATCACTGACTTTCGTTGTTCCGTTGTACCAACCTTTGAAGACGCAATCATTAATCGGAGTGGCAGTAACAGTTATAGATTCATTTGAATATCCGACTCCCGAATCAATAGATACTGTGCCTTTAGATGTGTCTTCGCTAGTGACCGATAAATTATTTTTGTTGGCGAACCAAACAGCGGTAAGAATTAAGTTCCCGACAGTGCCTTTATTGATTGATGTAATAAGAGAGCCATCATCCAAACGCCAGCCTTGGAATGCGTAGCCAGCCTTTAAAGGTGCGCTTAAAGTTATCGCATCTTCGACAGTATACGATGTTGGATTATTGTCTCCCTTAGCAAGATATCCCCCATCTAAGTTGTATTGAATAAAATATGTAACGATTTCCCATTTAGCGGTAAGTGTTACATCTTGTGTCACAGCAAAACCACTAAAAGACCACTTTTCATCTGTGCTTAAATCATACCAGCCCAAGAATGTGTATCCTAATCTAATTGGATCATCAGGTTTTTTAACCTTCTCCCCTTTTTCTACAACTTGATTTTCAACAGAAGATCCACCATTAGAATCAAAAGTAACAGTAAAAAAACTTAAGATATTAGAAGAATATGTTGCGGTATAGGTTTGATCCATTGAAGCAACAGTTACCTCAGGAGTCCAACCAGCAAAGGAGTATGTACATGTTCCATCAACGGGTTTTGTTGGGGTTGCTCCATCGTAGGTAGGCAACGCACCTTCTTCAACATCATCATCTATTTCCAGGATTGTTCCGTCGTAGTTTTTCCATGTGATGGTGTATTTATGAACTAATTTACCAGTCTCGTTATCTTTATATGAATACCCGCAAACGGTACAAGTGTGGGTAGTATAACCACCACTTTCATAAGTTGCCGGGATGACCAAATCCCTAAAGTTATGTACATCTTTGTCACTTGCTACATCGTGACCGCAGGTCGCCTCGTGCCAGTGATAATTGCTATCTTTGTCCCACGACCTACTGAACGTATGCTCGTGTGAGTCACAACCAGCAATTAGTGGGACTGAAAAACCTAAAGTAATTAAAATTTTAAACATTCTTTTCATAACAAAAATCCTTTTACTTAATTCTTTTTAAATCATATTCAAAGGGATCAACGAATTCAGAAATATCTAAAACATGTTTTATTTCATCACGAAATTCAACTAAAGAAAAATCCTCACTTAATTTGTGCTTTTTATAATACGCATTCGCCTTAATGTATACCTCACTATTATCTGAGTATGTTCGTGCGCAAAGATGGCCATTTAAGGCCTCTTCTATATATTTATTTTCAATTAAAAAAGATTTAGTCGACATTTCAAGCGACTGAGATTTTTCTATCATTCTTTTTGCTCCGCTCAAACTAGAACCTCCTATGTCTAAAACCTATGCGTTTGTGTATGGTTACTCTTTAACGATACCCCCCCCCTCGGAAATTTCAAGTTTTTCTTAAATATGAGTGCAATATTATCTAGATTTCGCCAAACCTGAGAATAACGGGATTCAAACCACATCATTTTCGCCCTTAATACGCAACTCAGTACCATCACACCATTCATCTTTTCAGCAATCACGGCATAATCAGCATCATCACCAGCAATCCTCCTACCAATGAGCTCCACCAAAACCATCGATAAAATCAGCACAAATGCGATTAACGTACAATAGATACCCCTATTTCGCGCAATAGACCTCTAGTGAAACTGCCATTTTATCCTATTATGAGTGCATTTTGCTGTTTTTCCGTTGGTTCGAGCTTTTGACCACAAATCAAAAAATGTCGATAAAGTCTAATGAAAAAAGGACTGATGCATAACGCATCAATCCAAATGTTAAACTATGGTGCCGACAGCGGGAATCGAACCTGCGACCTATTCATTACGAGTGAATTGCTCTACCAACTGAGCCATGTCGGCGCGGTATTAATATAGTCGCTCCCGCCTCCTTCATCAAGAAAAAGCGTCGCTAGAAGGCTTCTGTTTATCGTTATATGATGAAAGCGTAAGCGGAGAAGAAATATGAAAGCATTCATCTTTGATCTAGACGGCGTGTTAACCTCCACCGATGAATATCATTATTTGGCGTGGAAGAAGCTCGCAGATAAGGAGGGAATCCCCTTCGACAGGCAAGTCAACAACCTTCTTAGAGGCGTGTCCAGAAAAGCCTCGTTAGAGATAATTCTCCAAAAGGCAAACAAGGAATACAGTGAGACGGAAAAAGAAGCCTTATGCGATTATAAGAACGCCATCTACGTGTCCTACTTAGATAAAATGGGGCCTTTGGATTGCTCAAAAGAAGTCAGAGATACTCTCTCTACTTTGAAAGAGAAGGGATTTCTCCTCGCTGTGGGCTCAAGTTCAAAGAACACGCCGAAGATACTTTCTAAACTTGAGATTGGGGATTATTTCGACGCGGTAAGCGATGGAAATCAAATCATTCATTCCAAGCCAGATCCGGAGGTCTTTCTCCTCGCCGCGGAAAAGCTCGGCTTGAAGCCAGAAGAATGTTTTGTCGTCGAAGACGCCAAAAGCGGAATCGACGCCGCCAAAGCGGGAGGTTTCGTTTCCATTGGCATTGGGGAAGCCTCTTCTTATAGTAAAACGGACCATCCGATAAACAAGTTTGAGGAAATCCTCAATCTAATTTGAGGGCAAAGAAAAAGGTCGGCTGAATCGCCGACCATTTTTCTTAGTTAATTACTTGGAAACCTTCCTCTTGAGGAACAAGACAAAAGCGACGATCTCATGAACAACAAGAGGCATGACGGCGAGCCCGAAGACCCAAGCGTAATCAATGGGGTCGTGGGAAAGCGGATAAACCTTGAAGACCTCATTGACGTAAGGGGTCTCGATGACGAACAGCTGCAAGGCGAAACCGAGGAAGAAGGAAATCCACAACAGGGGATTCTTGTCTTTGAAGACGTTGACGAAGGATTTCTTTGTATTGGTCATGCCAAGCATATGGAAGAGTTCGGAGAAGGAAAGGACGCAGAAGGCCATCGATTGGGCGACCTCAAGATGGATTTCGTCTTCGAAATAAACCTGAATCGCATCGAGAGTGAAGCAGCCAGCCTGCCAGGCGTTGACTAAGAAAGCGATCAAGGTAATGACGCCAATCAAAGCCCCATAGCCGAACGTAATACCATATCCGCCTTTAGAGAATAAGGATTCTTTAGGATCACGAGGAGCGTCACGCATGATGTCATCAGGCTTCTTATCCGCGCCTAAAGCAACCGCAGGAAGAGAATCGGTGATGAGGTTGACCCAGAGAAGGTGAATGGCGATAAGAGGCGAAGGCAAGCCAACGAGGGCGCCGATAAGCATGCAAACGACCTCACCGATGTTGCTAGAGAGCAAGAAGAGGATGGTCTTCTTGATGTTGGCGTAGATACCCCTGCCCTCCTCGACGGCTTTTTCAATGGAAGCGAAGTTGTCGTCGGCAAGCACCATATCCGCTGCGCCTTTAGCAACGTCGGTCCCGGTGATGCCCATCGCGATGCCAATGTCGGCTTGCTTTAGCGAAGGCGCGTCATTGACGCCATCGCCAGTCATCGCGGCGACATGGCCGTTTTCTTTAATCGCTTCGACGATTTGGACTTTATTTTCCGGGGAAACGCGGGCGAACACGCGCACGGTCTCCACTTTTTCTTTGAGCTCTTCTTTGCTGCAAGCATCGATCTCCGCTCCGGTCATGGCTTGGCTGGAGTCATCGGCGATGCCAAGCTCTGTAGCGATGGCAAGAGCGGTATCTTTGTGGTCGCCGGTAATCATCACGGTCGTGATGCCCGCGTCTTTAAGGGTGGCGACGGCTTGCTTGCATTCAGGGCGAGGGGGATCAACCATCCCGACGAGGCCGACGAAGCAGAGGTTCTTCTCTTCAATCTGGGCGCCTTCTTCAGGCGTGGAGATGGCAAGAGCTAAAACACGAAGGGCTTTCGAGGCGAAGAAAGAGGCGGCTTCTTCGATTTTACCGACCCATTCTTTCGTCAATGGCTCGACCCTGCCTTTAATAAGGATGGTGTTTGAGCGTTCGAGGATTTGATCCATCGCGCCTTTGGTGTAAACCAAGGAGCCTTCCGCTGTCTTGTGTTTTGTCGACATCATCTTCCTGACGGAGTCGAAGGGAAGTTCATCGATACGCGGGGTCTGTTCTTCCAGCGCGCTTTTGGCCATGCCCAATTTATCGGCGAATTCGACCAAGGCGATCTCGGTGGGATCCCCGTAAGTCCCGCCTTCGATTTTGGCGTCGGAGCAAAGGCACATGCCCTTGGCTAAAACGGAGAGACCCTCGTTTTGCAAGGATTCACCTTCATAGATAGTCCCATCTTCGAAAGCCGAGACGACAGTCATTTTGTTTTGGGTGAGGGTGCCGGTTTTGTCGGAACAAATATAGGAAACGGCGCCAAGCGTTTCAACGGAGGCCAGCCTCCTGACGATGGAATTGACTTTGACCATTTTGGACATGCCCATGGCCAAGACGATGGTAACGACGGCGGTCAAACCTTCGGGGATGGCGGCGACGGCCAAAGCGACAGAATCGAGCAAGGCCTGCGGCCAGCCTTCGGCGATACCCCCATTGACAAGAAGGTAAACGATTTTGACCACGAGCATCAAAATGACGATGCCGATGGTGAGATAACCAAGGAATTTGGAGAGCTGAGCGAGTTTCTTTTGCAACGGCGTATCCTCTTCCTCGCCCTCAGAAAGCATGCCGGCGATTTTGCCAATCTCGGTTTTCATTCCCGTTCCGATGACGACGCCTTCACCATGGCCGTAGACGATTGGGGTGGACATGAAGACCTCATTGCAGCGATCGCCGACGCCAGTTTCTCCCTCACAAACAAAATCCGGATCCTTTTGGCAAGGCAAGGATTCCCCGGTGAGAGAAGATTCGTTGGCTTTAAGCGAGAAGCCTTTGATAAGGCGAATGTCGGCGGGGACGGTTCTTCCTTCTTCAAGAATAACGATATCCCCAACAACGACGTCTTCGGCTTTGATGGTGATGATTTTCCCATCGCGCCGAACGGTGGCGCTAGGAGAGGACATCTGCTTAAGGGCCTCTAATGCCTTTTCGGCCTTCATCTCCTGGATGGTGCCGATGATGGCGTTGATGATGACGACGCCGAAGATAATGATGACGTCAACGAAGTCGAGCCATTCCTTGCCTTTCTCCGCCTTCCCTTGGACGATGTTGACAATGCCAAGGGCCAAAGAAATGAGCGCGGCGATGGCAAGAATCAAAGTCATCGGATCGGCGATGTTGCCCCAAAAGATCTTGTACCAAGGATCGGCCGGTTTTTCCTTGAGTTTGTTTTTGCCGTCTTTTTGCAGCCTTTTTTCTGCTTCTTGCTGCGTTAAGCCCGTCTCGACATTGGTGTCGAGCTGCTGAAGGATGCTTTCCTTCGTTTTGTCTTCGTACATAAAAAGACCTCCCTATTTGTCTTTGGAAAGGTCTTGCGATGCTAATAGCAGTGATAGCAGCCGTTTACCGGGCGGGAAGCCGCCGGGATGTCGGAGAAACGGCTAAACGCTACTCCCCTTTGCGCGGTTATCTTAACACAACCACGCAAAAGAATTTAAATTCTTTTCAACCGCTCCAAGGTGAAGACGATGCCTACACTAGCGGAGGATTCGGCCAAAGGCAAAAGGATCAAAGGCAGCAAGGTGGAGAAAGAATAGGAGCCGACGCTGGCCATCAAGGCAAAATAGGAGAAAAGGGTCATGCTGACGAAGCATGCGAACAATATCCCTAAAATCCTGATGGGCTTAAAATGAGGGAAACCCCTTTGATAGAGGACGACGAAGACATAAAGGGCGATGCCAACCCCGGCTTCGCCCAAAAGGAAAAGCATGTAGAAGATTTCGAAGACGATCGCCAAAGGCATCCCGCTAGAGAGGATGGTTATAAAGGAGAATTGGCCATAGAAGAAGCGTTGGAGGAAAGAGAAGGTCTCCATGGAAACGAAAAGGGCGATGCCGGTATAAGCGAAATCATCGTTTCTGATGTTGGCCGAAAGCAAGATAAGATACATTACCGCGTCTACAACGAAATAAAGCGTAGTCAGCCAATTTGCCGTCCTGAAATAGGTAAAGGAAGTCGTGATTTCGGCGTAGACGTAATAGCCGAAAAAACAGAGGCAGGCCAGAGAGAGGAAGCTTACGGCTAAAATCTTGTTTTTGCTCATGGGCGTATGTTAAACCTAATTTAGGCAATCCTCTATGATTAAACCTCTTTTCCAACATTCCCTGCCCTTAGAAGCAAAAGCCATCCGCGAAGAAGTCTTCGTAAAAGAGCAGGGATTCAAAAACGAATTCGACGAAATCGATCCCCTTTGCTGGCATTTGGTGCTGTTTTTGGATCAAACTCCGATTTCAACGGGGCGATTGCAGGAAATCGATCCTGAGACCTATCAAATCGGGAGGGTAGCCGTCAGGAAGCTATTTCGGGGAAATAGTGTTGGAACCTACACGGTCAAATTCCTCTGCACGAAGGCAAAAACGTTAGGGGCGAGGAAAGTCGTCCTCTATTCCCAGCTCGATAAAGTTGATTTCTACAAGAAAATCGGCTTCCGGGAGTACGGGGACGGGGAAGTCGTTCTCGAAGAAGGTGTACCCCACGTCAAAATGTATAAAATCCTCGTTAGAAAGAAGACGGGTTATCGCCCGTTTTACTAAGGGCGATTCTCTCTTCTAGCATCGCGATTTCCTTTTTGAACCATCGTTTGCCCAAAGTTTCTTTCAGGGCGCTATGGGTGTCGCAAAGATTGAGGATCATCGCTTCTTTAGTGGAAGGGAAACTAAAAAAGTGAAACGGCCACATATGGCAACGGATGGCTTCCTTTTCCAACACGTTCAAAGAGAAATCGCGCATCGCGTTAGATAAAGCGTATTCGGCGTGGAGATTAGCGTGGTGCTTAGGGTGGGGTTTAATATGCCAATCGTAGAGAAAATAATCGTGAAGCAATGCCGCTCTTACCAAACTCCTCACATCGACCTTCCAATGCCTTTGCTTAGCTTTGATTAGGCATAGCAAAGCAACCGCCAAGGAATGGTCATAAACAGAATAGGAGCCATGTTGGGCGAATTCTTTCTCTTTTTGAAAAGACGGGGAAAGCAAAATATCCGAACCGTATTCCCAAAGCAAATCCAAGGGTTTCCCCTTGACCAAACGCCTTTCTTGCTTCCGCGCTTTAAGCTCTTCTTTTTCTTTTAACGTCATAGATCCACATCCTTGATCAGCATCGCCTCCTGGTTAAGAGGGAGGGTGCAAAGCAAGGATCCGTTTCTAAACACACCAGCGATGAAATCTTTGCCGTTATTCCCAAAATAAAAGCAGTCCTTCTTCTCGTAAGGATTAAGACAGATGTCCTTCAATTCAACCTGATTTGAAAAGCAAAGCGAATAATGTCCGATCGAACGTTCGTCGGTGGAAAGAAGAATCTCCCATTCCTTCCCGTTTTCAACGAAAGAGCGGGTTTCTGCAAAGGAAACAAATTTCGGGGCGGGATCGAAAATCATATATCCCCTATCTCCTCCTTTGTTGTAGCCCAAGCCGATAACGACCCCATAGGCTTTGCTTCTTGCCTGAAACAAAGCGAGTGGATAATTTGCGTTCCCGGAGTCGTCGCTAAGGACATCCAAAGGAAAGAAAATGGCCTCGCAACCCGCTTTGGCGGCGTAAGGTAAGCGGGAGAGCACCGAGAGTAAGGCCTTTTCCCTTTCCTTAAGCATATTTGGCAAAGCAACCAAAGCGATCTTCATACATTACGATTATATGCTTAAGCGCGAAGACGAAAAGGCGGCAATGGCATATAATCAACTCCATGAGCCCACTAACCAAGAAAAAAGCCTCAATAGCCATCCTCATCGCATCCTTAATTGGAGAAGCCTTTGGCTTGTCCATTGCCTTTCTTATTCAGGAAAAGCCTTATCTGTTTTTTACCAACATCAGCAACGTTATCTATGCCTTCATCGCTTTCGTAGTCCTCATCGCCCAAATACATGCCTTGGTTAAAAATAAGCAAATCTCCAGATGGGCCTTCGTTCTCCATTACGTCGGAACCGTCTGCGAAGTTTTGGTTCTCCTTATCTCCTGTTTGTATTTGGTCTGGTTCCAAGGCGTAGGGACGCTATATGAAGGGAGCTTCGCTTTCTTACATTTGCTTTGCCCTCTTTTGGCCATTGGGAACCACTACTTCTTCTTGGGAAAATCGGATTACAAATTCGTTGATGGAGGTTTCGGGATGATTCCTCCCGCCCTTTATGGCGCGATATTGATCCCTCTTTCGGCAAACCAAGTTGTCACCCCGCCCTATCCCTTCTTTGATTTCCAAGAAAACTCCTGGTGGCTCACCCTCCTCTATGCCTTAGGCTGTTTGGTTGTCCTTTGGCTTATTTGCTACGCCTTAATCCGCTACGCCAAGAAGATTCAAGAAATCACCGAAAAAGAATAAGGGGTGCTTGCCAGAAAGAACTTCTTTCTTTAATGCGGCATATTTTGTGCGATTCCATTTGTAGCAAATTAATTTGCGCAAAAGCATTCTTGAAAAACCAGAGAAATAGAATCATTAATGAAATCGATATTCACCCTTATTTCAGGGTATTTTTGATACTCTCGCAACGATAAAAACGATCCTCAAACGGCAACAAGTCTTACTTTACAATATCTAATGAAAAGCACAACCGCATTCAGAAACGATTCCGTTTGCAGCTGTGCTTTTAAATGGATTTAATTACCAATGCGTTTGACTTCGCCGCAAGGCTGGAATAATGTCAGTTTTGCGCTTCTTTTCGCGTATCGGTTCTGATATAGCTTCTGTCGCGGCTCTTCACGATGCCGATCGTGGTATCGACGTAAGGCATCAAAATCTTCGCGTTGTTGCTAGGCAAACCGATGATAAGTTGGATGGAGAGGTCATTGAAGTAAGACATCGTCGCCGAAATACGGGAGGCGTCCATTTTGTTGAAGGCCTCGTCGAGGATGACGATGCAGCCAGCTTCTTTGTCGAAGCTGCCCTCATGGACAATCTGGTCGAAAGAAGCGGCGATGATAACGTAGAAAGGCGTCTGCGTCTCTCCCCCGGATTTGCCGCGGGAGATTTTCGAGAAGAAGGATATTTCTCCTTCGCGGTTAGTGATTTGAATATCGTAGTTCATGAACATGCGATAGTCGGTGTAAAGCCTTAGAAGTTTCTCTTGCTTTTCGTCGCCCGGAGTCGCGGTTAAACGGTTGAAGAGGTCTTTCATCAAAGCCGAATCATTCGAGTCGAGGGAATCGAGGAAGAGATCTTTGGAAGAGATATCTTCTTTAGAGGTGAATATGTCGTAATAAGGGCCGAAAGAGGGATCTTTGCTCCTAGCGACCACGAACTGATAAACTTCCCCATCGTTTCCGAAAGGCTTGTCCGCGAGGACCTTGTTGAGTTTGCGGATATTGGCTCTTTCATCCAGGATGTGTTTGCGGATCTGGGCGATGTAGTTCTCTTTGAAGGCCGTCGCGCATTCGGCTTGAGCTCTTTCAAGATCTTTCTTAAATTGCCCAAGTTCACGTCCAACGACTTTGTTGTGCTCGGAAAGGAAGTCTCCGATGTTTTCCAAAGACGCCGCGGAATCGAAACGGAATTCGTTGATGTAAGTCGCCATGGCCGAGATGATTGCTCTTTCCAAAGAGGCGATCTGAGGATTGAGCGACATCACCTGACGGTTGACTTCCATCGGGGACAGAGAACCGTTTTTCTTGGCGAATTCTTCCAGTTTTTCAGCGACTTTGGGGTCATTGATTTTGCTGGACAGTTCTTCTTGGCTGTCTTTAAGCTGCGCCTCAAGATCGGAGATTTGGCGTTTTGCCAAATCGATGTCGGCGTTGAGCCTTGCTTGGCGGGTCAAGGATTCATCGCGTTGCCTTTCAAGCTCAGCTTTCTCAGCGGCATAATTTTCGTTAGAACCATGACCGCCTTCTTTGGAAGCGAGTTCAAGCTTCTCTTTTTCGATGGAGAGGGCATCGCTTCGTTTGAGCAATTCGGCGTACTGCCTCCAATAGTTCGGCGAGTCGAGGAGCTGTTTCCTCTTCGAATCGGAGGCCTTATTCAGTTTGGCGCGAACCTCAGCGACATTGGAATTGAGCTCATTGACGAGTTCGTTTGATTTCTTCAATTCCTCGGAAAGGGAGGAAAGCTGAGCCGAATATGCCCCTTTACCAATATAGGGTGTGGCGTAGATCTCGGGGCGAGTGGAACGGGCGGCTTTGTTGCGGTAGACCATCACGCTCCGAGTGATGGAAGCCTCGTAATATTTGAGCTCTTGTTCAGAATCCACGCAGATGATGTCGCCCAAAACATAGTTGACGTAACGCTGCGCATCGGGGTCGTCGGTGACGACTTTGCTGGCCAAGGAATTGGGTTTGGCCTGCCTTTCATCGAGTTTTGCGACGTTGACCAAACCGATGGAGTGGATGTGATATTCTTTTTTGTTTCTTTCGTAAATCGAAAGGGCCTTGTCGTAATATTCCTCTTTGACGAAGAGGTCGAAGCGGCGGGTGTTGAGATAACCTTCGACAGCGTTCCTCCACCCCTCTTCCCCAGGGGCAATATCGATGAGTTCGCAGAACGGGTGCACCTCAATATCGTGCCCTTCTTCTTCAACGAAGCCCCTATGAATCAATTTCATTAGGGTTGTGGCGTTGTAATCATATTGGGGCAAGCCGCGGCGGAGGGCATCGAGCTTGCTTTGCAAGCCCTGTTGCTTCTGCTTGGCCTCGCTTAGCTGAGCCCAGCGAAGCCCCATCGCATCGTTTAAGGCATCCCTTCTATTTTCAAAAGCTTCGTCATAGGTAGACAAAGCGGATTGGAAGCCCGAGAAATCCTCTGATTTGATGAAGGAAGCAAAATCCCCTTTCAAAGACAAAGAGCGGGCAAGCTCGCTTTCCTCCAAAATCGAACGGTTGAATTTGGACAGGCTAGGCATCAAGGCGTCGATGGCTTTTTGGTTGTCCTCATAGGCGCGTTGGTTTTCCTCAAGCGCTTTATACCAATCTTGCCCAGAGAGAGCGAACATCTTCTGCTGGACTTCCTCGATCTGGGAAACGATGAGGCCGCGCTTGTCCGCCTCATCCCCGATCAAAGCGGTGTTCGTCTTAATCAAAGCCTGCAATGAGGCTATTTTCTTCTCGCATGTAATCTTGTTTTTACGCACGTTTAGCGCTTGAAGGAGGGATTTCTGCAAAGATTTCTCTTCATAATCCGAATTCATGTTCACGATGGATTCGAGCTGTTCTTTCTTCTTCTCATCGATTTCGACGTCTTTGCGGATCTCCATGTAAGAATGGATGGAAGCACGGATAGAGGCGATGTCAACGTTGTGCTCAGGCAAAAGGAAGTCGAAGACGAAGTCATTGACTTCCCTGATCGGCTTGAAGGCGATCGCCTTTGGCAAGAGTTCGTAATATTTGTTGCTAGCCAAACCCAAAGCTCTAGCGATTTGGGTTTTTATCTCGGTTTTGGTGCCTTTGACGGCGGTGAAAGAGCGTTCCCCGAAAAGCAAAGAGGACCTCTCCTGGAGGAGTTTGGCGTTGACGGCCTTTTTCTTTTCCCCGTCCAAGACGAAATAGAGTTCATCCTCGATATGGCCACCACGGATCAAATAGAAGGATTGATCGGCTTTGGGGGCGGCGTCACGAATCTCAAGCGCGCAGCCTAAAACAAGGCTATTCCCATTGGGGTCGGCAAACTCCAAGGCGACGTGAGAGATGAGGTTGGGGCCCGGGCGGAGGCACTCGCGGCCTTCAGCGCCGATGGTTCCGCGCATATACGTTTCGACGGAGCGGGAAGTTTCGTCCGTGGCGGCGAGGTTGAATTTGCTGCTCCCTCCGGCCAAGACGAAATACAAAGCGTCGAGCATGGAGGATTTCCCCGCGCCGTTTTCCCCGGTGACGAGGATGTTCCCATAAACGGGGACGGTATTGTCATAGAAGCTCTGCCAATTGATGAGCTTGATTTTATTAAGCTTCTGCATTGTCTTTGCCTCCTTCTTCCTTCTTGCTGAAAGCGGCAAGCTCAGCCGCGATCAAATCGATGTCATTTTGTCCAAGGACCACCAGAATCGTCGGCAAGATGATCATGCGCGTCGAAGCCTCAAGTTTGGTTCCTTTGAATTCGACGACTTTGCTTCTGCGGAGCTTTTTAAGCGAGAGATCGTATTCGGTCATGCGCTTGATGGGGTGGAAGATGTTTGTTTGGTTGACCTTCTCAACGAGCTCTTCGACCGTGATAGTGTTGTCATCGGCAGAAGCGGCGGTCTTTGAGTTCTCGTAATATTTCAAGCGAAGGAGGAGGAGCAAAACCGTCTCGAATTTGTTGAGTCTAACCCTTGAACGGTCTTCTTCGGTGGAAATATAGAAAAACCCGCGTTCTTGGTCGAATTCAAGCTCGTAATCGGTCAAAGCGAAATAGGAAGAGAACAGGCTCCTTCTCTCTTGCACGAAATAGAAATCGTAGGCATCGGTCTTCTTGTTCTTCAGGATGAAAGTATCATTGAGGAATTTCGAAACCACGCGGGCGAATTCCTGCTTCTCACCATCGCCCATGCGTTTGTATTCGCCGACAAAGGATTCGGCGATTTCATTTTTATCTGCCATGATGTTTCTCCTTCTTCTTCAAACGGAATTCCTCAAGTTCGTGACCGATTCTCATGTAACGGTCTTCTTTGAAATCAAGGGCGTAATCCAAGCGGCGATCCTGGCTGATGAGCTGCATCATCATAAGCATGATAAGGTCGGCTTGGTTCTCGGTGGGGATTTCGGTTGAGGGCATCTCCCCGTTTTCGCCAAGCAAGGCGAGGGCCTTGGCGTTGATGTTGTCTTTGGAATAGGGATCTTCCCCGAAGATGCGATCAAGTCCGTTGGCGACTTCCCCCGCATCCCCTTCAGGAACCGGAATTTCCACGGCGACCGGCTTATCTCTTTGGAAGCGCGGAGTAGAAAGGCTCCTTGCGTCGATGATTCCCGAGGATTGAATCTTCACCAAATCCTCAAAAGGGTAATCCTCGGGGATATCGGCGATGGCTTTGAGGCAATCGTTGATGCGTCCGGTGACGTCTTTTGTGGAAGTCAGCAAGAAATCCAAACGGGCTTTCGTCGAAGAGAGGTATTTGGCGTTTTGGGCGTCGAGGACGTCAAGGTATTTCTCGATGCCTTCAAAAGAGGAAATAACGTACCCCGCTTCATCTCTAATCTCGTTTTCAATGGCTTGGTAGCGTTCTTTGGTGAGGTCTTTGACGTCTTCGGTGACGACGGAGTTTGCCACCATCTCCTCCATGTGGTCGCGGAGCAAATCGCGGAGGATGGCGATGATCTGGGAGGAATAACGGGAAGGGTTGTCTCTCATCCTGAGGTTATTGAAGACGCGGAGAATAACTTGGTTTTGGTACTTTCCAACAAGGGTTGATAAGATCTCCCTAGGAGAAAGCTCGGGGTTGTCCATGAGGGCATCGAGGAATTCTTTGATCTCGCTGGAGAGGCGGGAGAGGGAATTCATGAGCTCCTTGGTAAGGCGATAGACCTGTTGCAAAATGGCGGTCGATTTGGTGATGTCGAAGCTTTTCAAAGTCGAATAGATGACGTAGACGTAACCCGTGTATTCAAGAGGCTTCTCGGCTCTTTCGGTGTAGTTGACCAAAAATTCCATCGTCGCCTTGCCGGCGGAAGTGAAGGAAACAAGGGCGTTGTACCCGCCTAAGGATTCCTCGTTAATCCAGCCAAAGCTTCGGAACTGGCGGAGTTTGACCTGGGCCTTGTCCCTGGCGCTTCTTTTGGAAATGTCCCCGCCTTCCCCATCGTCTTTGACCTCGCCGCTATGGTCTTCCAAAAAGGCGACCAAAGCGCCGACGGCTTCTTCCTTGGGAATGAAATCCCCATAATCTAGGGACCCCGACAAATGGTAAAGGATGCGCAGCAATTCGAAATTGCCCCGTTTGTCCTCGGAGGTGAGGACGGAGAACATCTTGTCGTTGATACTGTCAAAAAGGCTGTCCATGAAACCTTGACATTATGCCACAGCCCCTCTTCCCACGCCATCTTTTCTACATAGTAGAAAGACGCTCAATGGCCTCGGCGCTTTTCTTTTGCCTCGCTAAGCAGACGATCGAATTCCGCGGTGAAGCCGCTGCGCATGCTTTTCTTCAAGGTCACTAAGCCCACCAAGCCCGTAGTTTCTAACGCCTTATACGAAAACCAAAAATCGTTGTTTTCTTTGCTTTGGCTGGGGACGTCTATTTGATTTGGCGACCCAAGAAGCACCATCTTGCATCGCTGCCCGATGCGGGTGAGCAAAGTGTGAAGCTCATCGAAATCCATGTTCTGTGCCTCATCGACAAGAATCAGGCAATCGCTAAAGCTGCGGCCCCTAAGGAATTCGGGAGCCAAAGGGACGATGTCGCTTGGCAAATGCTGATAGGCATAAGGAAGGTCGTCTAGAAAAGGACTGACCTCTTTCTTGCTTCTAAGCTCCCTTTGGGACGGCCCTTTCTCTTGGCGCGTTTTCTCCATCAGGCGAGAATAATTATCCAAAAGCGGCCCTAAATAAGGCGCGTATTTATCTTGTTCGGTCCCTTTTAAATAGCCAAGCCGGTGCCCCACTTCCACCGGTTCTCTGACGTAATAAACCGTTTTGTATTTCTTGCTCGCCCCTTTGCCTCGAACTAGCGAAAGAGCGCAGGCCAAAGCGGCAAACGTCTTCCCCGTGCCGGCCTCACCAAGGCAATAGACGACCGGGAGAAGCTTTGGATCGAGGCGGATAAGACGGATAAGCTCCCTTTGCTCGGGGTTGTCGCCGAAGTCGTAGCCGAAGAGGGTGTAGGAAGAATCAGCCATTGAGGTGCCTCCTTATTGATTTCATTATAAAGAATTCGCCACATAAACTTGAGAGGGAGGATAATGCTCTCATGAATAAAAAAGTCATCGAAGAAATAAGAAAAATGAACCGGGAAAGAGATTGGGACAAATTCCACACCGGGGAGAACCTCGCTAAATCGATCGCCATCGAATCCGGGGAACTGCTGGAAGTCTTCCAATGGGATCATGAACCTAAATCCATCGACAAGGTGAAAGAAGAACTCGCCGACGTGCTTTCTTATTGCTACATGATGGCGGATTGCTATGGCCTTGATCCGGATGAAATCGTCTTGGAGAAATATAAGAAAAACGAGGAGAAATACCCCGTTGAGAAATGCAAGGGAAGCTCAAAGAAATACGATGAGCTCGATTCCGATTAAAGTAAGCCCGCCATCATATCCAACACGACGAACACAATCGCGATCACGCATAGAACGAAATTGATTCCAAAAAGGAAATAATCAAGAATTGCGCTTTTTTTCGTTGGCTTTAAGAAGAAGAACTCGAATAAAGCCTCCACGGCAGCGACAATGATGAAAGTGTATCTGAAGCGGTCCAAGCCAGGAAAAAGCTTAGGGGAGGCGAAATAGGCCACGGCCAAAGCGGCCTTCCAAACGGCGTCCCCCAAAAGGATGCTTCTTGCGTTGGCTGAACCCCTTTCGTCGCGCCCGAACCAAAGGCAAACGTGAACGTTGACTAACGCGATGGCCGCAGCGAATGGGATAAGGTTATAAAAGGAAGCGTGAGTGGCCCCAATGCCCGCGTGGCAATAAAAGAAGACGAACGCAAACAGGATTAGAACAACGGGCAAAGCGATGCCGAAGATCAAATAAGAGAACCACGCCTTCTCTCCCCAAGCGCGGATTTTGGTGTTTTTCATTTTCTCGCCTAGAGGAGGAAGGAAAGATTGAGGGCTTTCGCCGAAGAGGCGGCGAAGCGAGGCATCGGGGCTCTTGACGGCGATTTTATGGGCTTTCGGGGAACGAAGGAGATCTTGAAGAAGCGGCGCATAGCGAAGAGCAAGGGGCTCGTTTAAATGCTCTTTTATAAACAGAAGAGGCTTGCTCATGGCGTCGAGATTCCCTTTCTTGCCGCGGGTTTTGCTCAGATTATCCAGCATAACGCGAATGCGCCTAGGTTCCATGCCCAAAGCGATGGAGGAGGCAAGAAGGTGGACCTTATTTTCGAAATCCAGCGTTTTCGTCGCGCTGGCGGCGATGTTAAACCTCTCTTGGTCTAAGCCCGGCAAAGAAAGCAAATGCGACATGACGAGGAAATGGAATTCATCGCCCTGTTTTATTTTCTCAACGTAATCCTTAACCGAATTCTTATATTCCTCTTCGCCGCTTTCGATGGCCTCGGATTCGCAGAAATAAAGCTTCATCTCGTTCTCGTCATAGGCAAAGCGGAAGGGGATGAAGGAAATCTTCTCCCTGGGAAAAAGATCGCGCAACCTAAAGAGGGTCAAAGCGTCTTCCATCGATCTTTCCTTGACGAAGCTCATGCGCCCCAAATCATCGTAGCAAGGCAAAAGAGAAGACAAGAAACGTGCCTTTTTCTCAGCGGTAGATGGGCTTTCTTTTTCATCCTCAACCAGCGCAAGCCTCCAGTAAGGCAAATAAGAAAGGAAAGTACCGATGCTAATCGGGCGTTTGGAGACATCCGCGGCGGAAAGTCCATACAGGAAGCCTTTGGCCTCATCAATAAGGAAATCTTTATAGGATTCCTTTTCTAGCCCCGAAGGAAGGGCCAAGCAACGTTGGTAATGCCTTTCCCCTTCTTCTTTATTTAGATGCTCACCCGTCTCTTCGAGCTTACGCCCATATATAGAAGTGAGACGGCAAATTAGCCACGGTCGAATGAGGTCGGCTTCTTTCTCGACTTGGAGCTCGAAATGGCCACGATGGGGGATCGAGTTGGGACGGTAATGGGAAATGAAATCGATGGCGTCCTTATAACGTTCCTCGTCGACCAACGATTGTATTTTCCTAAAGGCCTCTTCCCACCCGCCTTCATAGGCCATGATTTCATAAAGGGACTTGTCACTAGCCGTCTTAAGCCTTTTAGAGGACGCCAGACGTTTTTTAAGCCTCCCCATTTCCTCATTCTGTCTAGCTAGAAGCGCAAGGGCGTTCTCGGTTTGCGAAAAAGAAATATCGGGATTAAAAACAGAAAGCGATTCGTCCTTTTCCGAAACCAAAGATGAGGGAAGCAGGTTTTGGATATCAGAGTCCATGTTTACCACCCTCCTCTAATTTGGCGATATCGAAAAGAAGCTCGCTGCGTCTATTCTCGAATTCGTAAGAAAGCGAACTGGCCAAACTCCTTAACTGTTCCGCCCTAATAGTCGCGATTTCTTGGCAAGTTTTTTCAATAAGGGCGTTGCGGTCTTCCATGGTGCCGAGGAGAACGGATTTTTTCATCGTGTGTCTCCTAAATCAAGCGTGCGATAGGCAAAAGCCAATGACCGGGTCGCTTTTTCGTCACTGTAAGCGGAGGCTTTGGTTTTCTCGATGGTCCCGATTTCCTCGATTAGATTCACTTCGCGTTTTAATGTCTCGAGGATAAGAGCCTGTTTATGGGCGGTTTCCATAAGGGTTTTGCTTAGTTCCGCATCCAAATTCGCACAGGAAAGATTGAAGGATTGCTCACGTTCGATCTTCTTTTCTTCCGCGTTCCTTTTGCTTTCCATCTTCGTTTGTCAATTTTCCCACTTTAGAAGGATTCGTTCAAGTTTTGCAACGATATCGATGCTCAGGCTTTATTCCCCCAAGGATTAGGCATACCAACATTAGAGCCTCCGAAGGCCTTAGTTTTGGCTTCTTCAATATCATCTTCGTCGAAGGCGCCGACGAGATAGAGGTAATCGCCAAAAAGAATCCCATAGGCGAAAAGGAAACTGCTCGAGATCCTTTCTGGATAAGCGCCAACATTCTGCAAGAGAGATAGGCAACCCCTGACCTGCTTCAAAAGATCTTCATACCTGGCGTCGGCTTTGCCATTGGCACGGACGAAGCCATCGATGAGTTCTAAAAGCTCAGTCTCGCCCAAGCCATTGCCATCTCTTTTCGAACGGACGATTTCAATCTGAGCGGAGGATAGGTATCCTTCCGGCACGAATTGCGATACGGCTTCCTTCTTTTCATCATTATCCATAATCAAGGACCTCCTCGCCCTCATTTTAGGGCAAGCGCGAATACAATCAAGATTGGCCTTCCTCAAAGAGGAAGAATCGTTTCCACAACAGCCAAAAGTTCCTCGAAACGATAGACCGATGCATCGGGGGATTTCGCTTTCCCAAAACCGTATGCGGCATGGATGAAGGGTATACCCGCGATACGGGTTTGTTCTTCGTCTCCAGCGGTATCTCCGATATAAGCCGCTCTTTTGACTCCTTGTCTCTCCATCAAAAGGCGAATGGAAACGTTCTTCGGAGCTTTGGTATCCCCATAGCAAAGATGGCCGGAGAAAAGGTCTTTGTTGTCCAAACAAGCGAGGTAATCTTCGATATACCCCTTTTGGCAATTCGACATAATCAGCAGCACATATCCTTTTTCCTTGAGCTTTGAAAGGGTCTCGACCTCATTGGCGAAAAGATTCCCGGGGTGAGTGGCAAGATAGTCGATTTCGAAGTCGAAGGCTTCTTTGGCCCAGATTTTTCCTAGTTCGGGGTTAGGCGTTAATTTGGCGATGTTTTCGGCGATTTGCTCCATCATCAAACCCATTTGGGCCCGAACGGAGTCCTTATCTAATTCGAAATCTTCGCCAAAATATTTTTTCCCGCAGACGCTCCAAGCCTCGGCGACGGCTTGGGTGGAGTCCCACAAGGTTCCATCTAAATCAAAAATAAGCGCGGTCTTTTCCATAACGGCGGAATTATATTGTTTTGCCCCCATTTACGCTACTAATCTCCCTTTTTCTTTGTTATAACAAGCACCGATGGAATCGCAGTGGAACGATTTGAACACCGATAACCTCGCCTTGAGCGACGAGCTTTCCGCTCCGGGAGTCTATGAAGTCGGAAAAGAGACCGCCTACGCTAGATCGAAAGCCATCCGCGTAGCCACCATAAGCGTCTCCACCTTGCTCATCGCCGCCGGAGGAGCCTT
>CAVGXP010000055.1:44163-48501 GCA_963633165.1 bacterium | reverse complement strand
ATGGCGCCGTTTGGGCGTTTGGCTATAAAAAAGACGGCGAAAGCATCTATTCTAACGGCTGGGAATTCCTTGCTGAAAAGATCGCAAGCAGAGGTCAAGCTTGGCTTGTCACTTTCTCTTCGATTGCCGTAGCCTTCTTCATCACCTTCCTTTGCAACTTCCTAATCGGGCTCTTCACTTGGAAAGGGAAACGTAGCAAAACGATCGGCTCCTTGATCAAGAGCTTGGTCCGTTATGTGGCCATCATCATCGCCATCGCCGTCATCCTGACGGCATGGGGCGTCAACGTCGCCTCCATTGTCGCAAGTTTAGGCGTTTTGACTTTAATCATCGGCCTTGGATGCCAAAGCTTGATCAACGACGTCGTCGCAGGGTTATTCATCGTGATTGATGATTTCTACGATGTCGGCGACATCGTCATCATCGACGGATTCCGCGGAGTCGTCGTCGATATTGGCCTCAAGTCGACAAAGCTCGAAGACGATGGCAGCAACATCAAAGCCATCAACAACTCCACCATCACCACCGTTACCAACCTCACTCGTGCTCCGAGTTTGATCACAATCGCAATCGGAGCCTCCTATAACGAAGACGTCGAGCACGTCGAAGCTATCATCGCCAAAGAATTACCTAAGATAAAAGAGAAAATCCCCGCCCTTACCATGGGTCCCGAATATCGTGGCATCAAAGCCTTCGACAACGCCGCCGTAGAATATTTCTTCATCGCTAGATGCGAAGAAGAAAACCGCTTCCAGACCACCCGCGACCTCAACCGTGAAATCTATCAGATGTTTGTTAAAAACGACATTCTCATCCCCTATAACCAAATCGTGGTCAATCCACCTGACCCCAGGCGCCAAAAAGCGACGAAGCAAGAAAGCGAAATCGCCGAAAAAATGGACTCCTCTTATCGCCAAGTCAAAAAAGACGCGAAGAAAAAGAACATCATCGAAAAAGCCAAGGAATCTTGGTCAAAAGCCGTTGAAGAAAAATAAGTTTCAGAGTAATCCGTCTAAAAGCATCTCGGTTTTGCGGAAATATTTACGTTTTTTCTTGGAAATACGTCCTTTTGCAAAAACCAATTTCACTTCATTTAACGCTTTGAGGTCTTCAAGCGGATTGCGCTTATAAACGACCAAGTCGGCGTCCTTCCCAACGGTGATCGAGCCCTTTTGCTTGGCGATGCCCAAAACCTCAGCGTTGCCTAAAGTGCCCGCCCGCAAGGCCTCTAGATTGGAGCAACCCACCGCTTTCTTATAGAAGATGAGTTCCCTCCACATCGTCGAATGCAACGCAAAGGGGCAAGAGGCGTCGGTGCCTAACCCAACGGGTATCCCTTGGCTATAGCAAGTTTTCGCGCTTGAGGCGATGCCTGAATAAACAATTTGGGTCGCCTTGATTTGGCTTGGATTGTATTTAGAATCCTCTGTTGGCAAAGCCACGGTGGGGTAAGCGGGCGAAAAGGTGGCGACAATACGGCTGTTCGAGTTTAAAAGCCTCGAAATCATTGCTTGATTCAAGGCGGCGCCGTGTTCGATCGTATCCACGCCGGCTTGCAAACAAAGCCACACCGCTTCGCTATTTTCGGTGTGTGAGGAAACCTTCA
This sequence comes from bacterium, assembly GCA_963633165.1. Taxonomy (GTDB): domain Bacteria; phylum Bacillota_I; class Bacilli_A; order RFN20; family CAG-826; genus Alloenteromonas. The sequence goes on along the minus strand of CAVGXP010000055.1, from coordinate 46,895 downwards.
GCCCTCTTTGATGGGCTTGCTTGACGACAAAAGCGATGTCTTCATAGCTCATGCGAGTATCGCAAGGATTATCCGCGCTTAAAGAGTCCATAACCCCAGAAGTCGCCATGATCTTGATCCAATCGCAGCCCCGTTTGATGTTCTCTTCGATTTGAGAAAGGTATTCCCCTTGATTGGCGCAGCCAACGGAAATCGTTCCTACTCCATGTCCCGTCGGGCTGGTCAAAGCATAGCCAGAGGTCAAAACCGTGGGACCAAGGAACTTGCCATCCCGAATTTGATCGCGCACCCAAATATCGGAATAGCGGATGTCACCGAGGCAACGTATCGTCGTTACGCCGCTCCTTAACGCTTGCTTGCAGGAGGCTTTGGCTGCGTAATGAAGGTATATCTTGCCAAATACCGTGGGGATGATCTTCACAAGTCTTTCCTGGCTTTTGCCTTTGCTGGCGATGGCTTTTTTAGGAACACCATTGCCGAAAAGATGGCAATGCGCGTCGATTAACCCCGGAGCGAGGAAACCTCCTTTGAGATCGATGATTTTCTCCCCTTTATTTGGACTTAGGCCTTCGCCAAAGGAGGCGATTGCACCCTCTTCTATTCTCAAGCATGCGTTACAAAGGACTCTTCCGTTATCAACGTCGACCAAGTTCGCGTTTTTTAAAAAATAGGAGTTTCTTTTCTTCATAGAACAATTGTTATCCATGCGAAAAGAATTACAATCTATTTCAAATCAGGTTAGGAAATATGGATAGAAAATCTCGCCTCAACAACTATGACCCACGCGTTTTTGGAGGCATATGCCATAGAGGGCTTCACGGTGAAGGGATCACCGAAAACGGAATGAGGGCCTTTCAAAAGGCCGTTGAGGCAAATATGGCCTTTGAATTGGACGTCCATTTGACTCTTGATGGCAAACTCATCGTCTGCCATGACGATTCTTTGCTTCGCACCACAGGAAAAGAAGGCATCATTGAGGAGCTAGATAGTAAGACAATTCGAGATTCCTATCGTCTGCTCGATGGAGAGAGTGTGCCTTTGCTTTCGGAAGTCCTCGCTTTGAACGAGGAGAGAGTTCCCATTATCGTCGAGCTCAAAGTCCATAAAGGCAATTACAAACCCCTTAAGACAAAGGTGATGGAAGAGCTTGCCTCCATTAAAAACAGCAGTTCAATCGTTCTTATCTCCTTTGACCCCAGGGCCTTGCTTGGCATTGGCAAACGCTTCCAGCGTCAGCTCCTCGTCTGCAAAGAACACGAATGGACGTGGAAGCTCCGTCGCCATTACGACGGCGTGGACATCGATAAGGCCCTGCTCAATCAAAAGAAGGTGCAAGACTATAGAAAGCGCGGCGGCGTCATCAACGTTTGGACGATCGAAACGCCTGAGCAATTTAACGCGGTCAAAGATGGGGCCGACATGGTGACCTTCCAACATTTTGACATCAAAAAGGAAATCGAACGCTAAATTATTCCAGCGTGGCGATTATTTCAAAGGCGGCCAAACGGCCGTCTTTTATACATGAAGCGATGTTCTTTGGTCCAAGGAAGCAATCCCCGGAAGTGAAAACCCCATCAAGGTTCGTGCGGTGCCCTTCTTCAATACGGATGTCTTCGCCAAGAGAGCTGAAATCGGCCTTTTGGCCAATGGCGGGTACAAGGAGATTGCAGTCGAAAGTATAAGAGGATCCCGGAATTTCATGGAAAGAGGCCCGGCCTGAAGCATCTTTTTCCCCAAGCTCCATTTTCACCAAAGTTACACCCAGCAGTTCGTCTTTTTCGTTTTGAACCAAGCCAGTGACGTTATTGAGGAAAGCGAATCTAACGCCTTCTTTAGCCGCCTCTTCGATTTCGCAATCGTTAGCGGGCATCTCAGCTCTAGACCTGCGATAAACAAGGGTTACTTCTTTACCAAGCCTCTTAAGGCTTCTTGCACAGTCCATGGCGACGTTGCCTCCTCCCCAAACCACGCAGGAGGAGAATTGAGGATAGCAATCCCCTTTGACGTTGATGTTATAAAGAAGCTCAAGCCCGGGGACGAAACCTTTTGAGCAGCCAAAAGAAGGCAGATTCTCTTTGCTTGCCCCAAGGCAAAGCAAAACGGAATCGAATTTAGACCTAAGTTCATTCAGGGGGACGTCTTTCCCAATGCTTGTGTTGAAATGGAAGTTGACGCCTAAGGAAATCAAATCGCGTTGAATCTTCTCAAGCGGCGTCTTAGAGAAACGATGGGCGGGGATTCCGGTCGTTATCGCCCCTCCTATCGTTGCCTCTTTTTCGAAAATCTCAGCCTTATAGCCTTCCTTGGAAAGAAACCATGCAGCAGAAAGGGCCGCAATTCCCGCCCCAACGATTGCAATTGTCTTGTTTTTAGCATTTTTCCTGCTTAGATCTCTAGGACAAGAAGCGGCAATGAAACCCTCAATTGAAGGAATTTCAACCGCCTTGCCCCTTATCCCTTTGACGCAGTGCCCCTGGCATTGCCTTTTGTGGTCGCACAAGGCGGATGTGATCTCCGGGAAAGGGTTGACCGAATAAAGGATGGAGGAAGCTTTCACAAGGTCGTCATTTTTGACCTCAGAAATGAAGTCGCGAATAAGGTTGCCCACCGGGCAGCCCGTCTGGCAAAGAGGCTTTGGGCAGCCTAGGCATTCTTTGGCGAAATCCTTTCCTTCCATATCTTTTCTCCTTAAAACATTCTCGATTATATTCCAAAAGCAATATATCTCTATC
>CAVGXP010000055.1:36156-43852 GCA_963633165.1 bacterium | reverse complement strand
TTTTCTAAATACTGCCCTTTATGTTTAAACAAAGTCGACACCCCTCCGACCACAAGCGCCCTAAAAGCAGGGACCAACACCCAAATAGGCGTCGTCAGGCTGAATCCGTAATTGATTGTCTGAGTGATGAATTCCCCCAAAACGGCGATTATCAGCCCGTCGACAGGCCCGAAAATCAAAGAAGCGAAAACCACAGGCAAGGAGCCGAAGCTAATCCTTATCATCGGGCCGATTTTGATGTTGACGAGCGTCAGAACAACGAAAAGCCCAACGAGCATGCCATCGGTGCACATGCGCCTAATAAGCGAATCAGATTTCCCCATAAAAACATCCTTTCATCATGGGGAGGCAAGGCTATCCAAGCGGCAGCGATGGCCCACCGCGGTTTTCACCTTCGTCTTAGGGCGACCTCCCATCCCCAAGCACTTAACGCGGACCATCTACTCAAGAAAGCCAATATTCATTCCGGCTAAGCCGGATAACCAATAATACTATCGAAACGAAATATTGATACCCCTATTGCTTTTTGCTTTTGGCAAGGTATTCCTCAAGGGCCTTTTGCTGCTCATGGGCGCGGTTATAGGCCTTCTGCTGTTTCTCTATGAGCTTGCGGTTCTCGAAATAATTGATCCCCATAGCCCGCCTTGCCTTCATGGCGATATAGGAAGCTTTCGCTTCGGCCTTTTTGCTTCCTTCCTCCAAAATCGCATACACGTCTTGGATGTTTTTCTCCAATTCATGGCGTTTGAGGCGCATCGGCTCAAGGGTGGAATTGATGACGTTGACCAAAAACCTCTTGACCGTGACATCGCCAAGGCCGCCTCTCCTATAATGATCTTTTAGCTCATCGAGGTTCCTGTATTGAGGCAAGAAAGAGGCGAAATGGTCGTCTTTAGCAAAGGCATCGAGATAGGTAAACACCGGGTTCCCTTCGGTGTGGCCAGGATCGTTGACCTGTAGATGTGTGGGGTCGGTGAACATGGACATGACTTGTTTTTCAACCGTCTTCGCGTCGTCGCTGAGATAGATGCAATTGCCCAAGGATTTGCTCATCTTGGCCTTGCCATCGGTTCCGGGAAGGCGCTTTGCGGCTTCAGAATCCGGGAGCAAAATCTTTGCTTCTTGAAAGACGTTTCCGTAAATGGAGTTGAATTTGCGGGCAATTTCATTGGTTTGCTCCACCATCGGCTCTTGGTCTTCGCCCACGGGGACAATGGTCGTGCCAAACATCAAGATGTCCGCGGCCTGTGAGATCGGATAAGTCATGAAACCCACGGGAATGGAATCCCCAAACTTGCGCATGGCGAGCTCGGATTTGACGGTGGGGTTCCTGACAAGGCGAGAATAGGAAACCAGATCCAGGAAATAGCAGGTGAATTCAAATAGCTCGGGGACACGGGATTGAACGAAGATCGTAACCTTGTTCGGGTCGATGCCCGCGGCAAGGTAATCCAAAGCAACCTCGACGATGTTATCCCTGACTTTCTGGGGATTGCCCGCGTTGTCTGTAAGGGCCTGCGTATCGGCGATCATGATGTACATCTCATCGAAATCGCCCTCCTCCTGCAATTCAACGCGACGCCTTAAAGAGCCGACATAGTGTCCGATATGAAGCCTTCCGGTCGGACGGTCTCCGGTCAGCATGACTTTGGGGGTTTGTTTAATTTCTTCACTCATAAGCGTTATTCTAGCACGCCTCAGTTGCTGCGATGCTCTTCCTTCCATTTCTTGATTTGATCGTTCCTGGCTTTATAGCGGGCTTCTAGCCCTTGCTCAGTCGGTTTGTAATACTCTTTCCCTGCAAGCTTGTTGGGTAAGCACACCTCATTGGTCACTTTTTCTGGGGCGTCGTGAGCGTATTGATACCCTTTCCCATAGCCAAGTTCTTTCATAAGCCCAGTCGGGGCGTTGCGAATATCCATGGGCACGGGTTCGGCCAACGTCTCCAACGCGTCTTTTGAGGCGGCGATATAAGAGACTTCCATCGCGTTCGATTTAGGCGCCAAGGCCATATAGACAACGGCTTGGGTAAGGTTGACGTTGCATTCCGGCATGCCTATAAAATGGCAGGCTTGATAGGCGGCGACGGCGATTTCGAGAGCGTGAGGGTCGGCCATGCCGACGTCTTCGGAAGAGAAACGGACAATGCGCCTAGCGATATAAAGGGGGTCTTCTCCGGATTCAAGCATTCTCGCTAGCCAATAAATCGCGGCGTCGGCGTCGCTGTTGCGCATGGATTTATGCAAGGCGGAGATGAGGTTGTAATGCTCCTCGCCTTTCTTATCGTAAAGCAAAGACTTCCTGGAGGTGCATTGGGCGACGTCTTCTTTGGAGACGTAGACGCTTCCATCGACTTTGGTATCTCCATTCAAGATGGCCATTTCCAAGGTGGAGAGGGCTTTTCTGGCGTCTCCGTTAGCAAAACAGGCGATGGATCCGAGCGCGGCTTCCTCAAAACTAATCTTATTTCCCCCAAATCCCTTTGGAGAGGACACAGCTCTTTCTAGCAAAGCAACCAGATCCTCTTCTTCCAAAGGCTTCAATACAAAGACCTTACAGCGGGAAAGCAAAGCGGAATTCACCTCAAATGAAGGATTCTCCGTCGTAGCTCCGATCAAGGTGATGGATCCTTTCTCAACATAAGGGAGGAAAGCATCTTGCTGAGCTTTGTTGAAACGATGGATTTCATCGACGAAGAGGATCGTCTTCTCTCCGTATTGGGCATTTTTCTCCGCTTGCCCCATAACCTCTTTAATTTCTTTAATCCCGGAGGTGACGGCGGAGAAATTGATGAAGGTCGACTTCGTTCTATTGGCGATAATCTGGGCAAGCGTGGTCTTGCCTACCCCCGGTGGACCCCAAAAAATCATGGAGGAGACCTGGTCTCCCTCGATGAGCTTCCTAAGGATCTTACCCTCACCCAGCAAATGCTTTTGCCCGACGAATTCGTCGAGGTCAGCGGGGCGGAGCCTCGCGGCAAGGGGCTCGGTGTTTTCTTTTCCGAAAAGATTGCCTTGTTCCATAGGAAGTATCCTACCATTCCTCGGCCCTTCTTCCAAAAGGAAGAGAAAGCGTTTTCCTCTATCAAAGCGAACGAAAATACCGCACAATTCTATAAAGGTAAAAATTCATGGAAAAAATCATCGTCCTCGACTTCGGCGGGCAATACAACCAATTGATCGCCAGAAGGGTCCGCCAATGCCGCGTCTATAGCGAAGTCCTCCCCTACTCCACGCCTTTGGATAAGCTTGAAGACGAAGAGATCAAAGGCATCATCTTCACCGGCGGCCCCAATAGCGCCTATGAAGAGTCTTCCCCTCACGTCGATCCCAAAATCTTTCAATTGGGCAAGCCGATCTTAGGGATTTGCTATGGCGCTCAGCTGATGGCCTACACCCTCGGGGGCAAGGTCGAGCCAACCATCAATTCCGAATACGGGAACATCGAAATAACACTTTCCTCCTCTTCCCCTCTCTTACAAGGCGTTCCTAGCAAGAGCAACGTCTTCATGTCCCACAACGACAGGGTCACCCTCCTTCCGGAAGGTTTCAAGAAAACAGGCAGCAGCAAAGACTGCGAGAACGCGATCTTCGAAAACGAAGAGAAAAAGCTCTACGCCACGCAGTTTCACCCTGAAGTCGAACACACCGTCTATGGCCAGAAGATGATTGAGAACTTCGTTTTGGGAATCTGCCAATGCCACGGGCAATGGCAGCCCACTTCCTTCATCGATGCCCAGATTAAGCAAATCAGGTCGCAAGTTGGCGATAAGAAAGTCCTCTGCGCGCTCTCCGGGGGCGTCGATTCTTCCGTCACCGCCGCGATTTTAGAGAAAGCAATCGGAGAAAACCTCACCTGCGTCTTCGTCGATCATGGCTTATTAAGAAAAGACGAGGCCAAACAGGTTTGCTCCATCTTCGGTGACAAAGAGAAATACCATCTGAATTTTATTCCCGTCAATGCGTCTTCGATATTCTTGAATCGCTTAGAAGGCGTGACCGAGCCTGAGCAGAAACGCAAGATCATCGGAAAGACATTCATCGACGTCTTCAACGACGTCCAGAAGAACATCCCCCATTGCGAGTACCTCGCTCAAGGAACCATCTATCCCGACCGCATTGAAAGCGGCTTGGGCATCTCGGCGAAAATCAAATCCCACCACAACGTCGGCGGTTTGCCTAAAGACACCGGCTTCGAGGGCATCATCGAGCCCTTGAAGGACCTCTTCAAAGACGAAGTCAGAGAAGTCGGCTTGTTGCTTGGCTTGCCCGCAGACTTGATCTTCCGTCAGCCCTTCCCCGGCCCAGGATTAGGCATCCGCATCATCGGGGAGGTCAATGAGGAGAAAGTCAAGATCGTCCAAGAGGCCGACGCCATCTTCAGAGAAGAGATGAAAAAAGAAGGCTTTGACAAGAAATCCTCGCAATTCTTCGCCGCTTTATCCAATATGCGTTCTGTTGGAGTTATGGGGGATAGCAGAACCTACGACTACGCGATCGTTCTCCGCGCCGTCACCACCGACGACTTCATGACCGCCAAGCCCGTCGAATTGCCCTACTCCTTCATCACCCGCGTCAGCGATAGGATCGTTAACGAAGTCGATGGGGTCAACCGCGTGGTCTATGACTTCACCAGCAAACCACCCGCAACCATCGAACTCGAATAAATTCTTCCGCTAAACAAAAGCGCCGCAGCACTAAATAATGCGGCGCTTTTTTATGTCAAACGGTCTTTAAGCGGATGTCTCCTCGCTTTGCAAAGCCTGAGATTCTTGGCCTTCAACTTTCTTCATCTTTTTGAAAGCTAGGCAAAGGAACAATATAGCGAAGGCGATTCCGCAGATATCCGCGAAAGGGGCAGCCCAAAGGACTCCATCTAGCCCTAACCCCAAAGGAAGAAGGACGGTCAAGGGGACAAAACTGATGACGTCTCGGATCAAAGAGAGCAATGTTGCTTCCAAAGCATAGCCAATCGATTGAAGGAAGATTGCGGAAGTCTTGGTGACGAGGGTGAAGACGATTAGCATCAGATAAACGCGGATGGCTTTCACGCCAAATTCGATATAGAGTTCGGGGTTCGCCGAATTCGAGCCGAAGATTTTAATAATGTAGCCAGGGATGGTTTGGAAGAGGATTGTCGCCACGACGCCCACGCAGATGGTCGAAATAAGGACATAGAGGTAAGTTTCTTTGACGCGTTTGTAGTTCTTCGCCCCAAAGTTGTAACCGATGATGGGCTGAGCTCCGGCGGCGATGCCAACAGCGATGTTGACGAAAATCGTGAACACTTTCATCACCACGCCGATGATGGCCTGAGGATCGTTGGCCCCGTATTTGGACATCGCACCGTATTTGGCGAGCATGTTCATCGAAACGATGGAGATGATGACGATGGAGATTTGGGTGAGGAAACTTGAGAAACCGGCGACTAAGACTCTCCAAAGCAAACGGAAATTCGGAACGAAGTCGGATAGCTTTAATTTGAAGGTTTTGGGTTTGAAAAGATAGACGAAGCTAATTAAGAACGTGGCGACAATGCCGATTGTCGTGGCTAGCGCAGCGCCATTTAGCCCCATGTTGAGCGGGAAAATGAAAACGGCATCAAGGACAATGTTAATCAAGCACCCAGCAACCGTAGCAACCATAGCCGTTTTTGGCGAGCCATCGGCGCGGATCAAAGGAACGAAAGCGTTAGAGAGAACAGAGAAAGGAAGACCGATGATGATCCAAAAAGCGTATTCCTTAGAAGCGGCGAGGGACTCCGGCGTCTTCGCCCCAAAGAAAGAAAGGACCTGATCCATGAAAGGGAAGCAGATAACCAGCATCAAAATCGAAACGATTAAGGCGAACATAAACCCAGATGCGATGGCTTTGGAAACATCTTTCGTATCCTTCTTCCCTTGGCAAATGGAGAGATAGGCCGCGCAGCCATCGCCGATGAGCAAGCCAAAAGCCAAAGCGATGCAAGTCAAAGGGAAGACAATCGAAGTCGCGGTATTGCCGATTGTCCCAACGTTCGAATTGCCGATGAAGATTTGATCGACAATGTTGTAAAGAGCGCTAAGCAGCAGCGAAAGGACGCAGGGCAAAGCGAAACGGAAAACCAATTTTCCAGGTTTCTCCGTCAGTAAATAATCATTCTGGGCCATATAATTTCCTCCTAGCCAGACTGTATTGCTACCTAAGCGGAAACTTGACCTTCCTTGCGGTAAAGAAGTTGTACTAAATTCGCAACGCGGGGATTGTATAGACATTCGAATTCGATTTCTAATGATTTTTTCAAAAAATTTAGCAAAAGAAAACAAACCACCGAAATCTTCTATCTTTCATAGGGGGCGCCGCATCTTCCGTTGCCTGTTGTTAAAATTAAACAACCAAGTTTTACAAAAACCCCGCAAAAACAAACTATTATGTTAAATCGCTCAACGAACTGAAAAAGCGCAGCAACGCTGCGCTTAGTGTGTGGAGGTATTTTATTCGCCGTGTTTGTAATTGGGGGCGGCGACAGTCATGTCAACGTCGTGGGGATGCGATTCCTTAAGTCCGGCATTCGTGATTTGAACGAAATGGACGTTCTCCCTGAGGGCCATTAAATCCTTCGCGCCGCAATAGCCCATCCCGCTGCGGAGACCACCGCAGAGTTGATAGACATTTTCTTCGACGGTTCCAGAATAAGGCACTCTCGCCTCGATGCCTTCTGGAACGAGTTTTTCAACCGCGGTCGTGGTCTTTTGGAAATAGCGATCGGCGGAGCCTCTCTTCATGGCCGCTAGAGACCCCATGCCGACATAGGTTTTGAATTTCTTCCCGTTGATTTCCTTGACCTCGCCCGGAGCTTCCTTCGTGCCGGCTAAAAGAGAACCGAGCATAACGGTATCAGCGCCAAGAGCAAGAGCCTTGACGATGTCGCCAGAATATTTGAGTCCGCCGTCAGCGATAACGCAAACGCCTTTCCCTTTGCAATAGGAGGCGACTTCATCTACAGCGCTGGCCTGAGGCATACCGACGCCGGACACGACGCGCGTCGTGCAGATAGAGCCCGGGCCAATGCCAACTTTAACCGCGTTAGCTCCAGCTTTAATCAAATCCTCGGCGGCTTCTTTGGTGACGATGTTGCCGGCGATAATCTGAAGATCGGGATAGGTTTCTCTCATCGATTTGACGACTTTAAGAATGTTTGCGGAATGGCCGTGGGCGGAATCGACGGTGATCAAATCGGCCCCAGCTTCAAGCAGAGCAGCCACCCTTTCAAGAGTGTTGGCCCCTACGCCTACCGCCGCTCCGACGAGGAGCCTGCCTTCGCCATCCAAGGCGGCATTTGGATTTTCGCCAACCTCGGCTTGCTTAACCAAGGCGACTTCGTGAGCTTGGTTTTCAATGGACATGTTTTTGTGAATCATGCCGATGCCGCCAACCCGAGCCAAAGCAATCGCGAGTTCATGCTCGCTGACCGTGTCCATGGCCGCGGAGACAATGGGGACGTTGAGATGAATCTTCGGAGTCAAATAAGCGCCGAGATTAACCTCAGCGGGAACGACTTCAGATTTTTGCGGAATTAAAAGAAGGTCATCATAGGTCAGCCCGAGACGAATGTTTTCCAGTTTCATATTTGCCCTCCGAAAACAGGATTTGTATTAGTAAATAATATCATCTTCCCGCCCTTGTTTTCTTCGTAGCGCTTTCTTTTCCTTAAATTT
>CAVGXP010000055.1:0-35966 GCA_963633165.1 bacterium | reverse complement strand
GGGATGGATTATGCAATCCCACATTCCAAAGTTGGGACTTCCTTGTTTTGTTCATGCTTCAGGATCTAAACCCGCCTAAATCAAAGTTCTTAAAAAGGGAAACGTTCCCGAGAATGACCAAGAATGACCAAGAATGACCAAAAAAATACGAAATGACCAAGAATGACCAAAAGTTATAGTCAATGACCAAAGACCTTTGTGCTATGATGTTGACGGAGGTCAGCACAAATGAGCAATCCGTTTAACATCACTTTTGGAGAATTGCCAAAAAGCGTAGTGCCAAGAGAAAAAGACTTCGAGGCGGTAAGAAACGCTTTCAACGACCCCAGCCCCGAATCCAAGGTATATATAATCTCCGGCCCCAGAGGGAGCGGAAAAACTGTTTTTCTAACCGCTTTAAGCGAATCTTTCGAAAAAGACGGCTATATCGTCGTGGATCTAAACCCTTTCATTGATCTGCACGAGCAATTTGCATCCAAGCTCTACGAAAAAGGAAAACTCAAAAAGCTTTTCCTGCAGCCCGAATTTTCCTTCTCGTTCAAAGGATTCACTTTCTCTTTGAAAGGAGCCAACGAAATAACAAACGTCGCTTCTTTGATTGAGGTGATGCTCGATTATCTTCAGAAAAAGGACAAGCGGGTTTTGATAACCATTGATGACGTCTCCGCCAATCCCAATATTCAGGCTTTTGCATATACCTATCAGCAATTAATTCGAAAGCGTTACAACCTTTTCCTGCTCATGAGCGGCCTTTATGAAAACGTGTCCGAGATTGAAAGGAACAGGAGTCTGACTTTTTTCCTCAGAGCTCCGAAACTAACTCTGGAGCCACTTAATCTTTACGACATCGTCTTCTCTTACAAAGACTTCCTCGGCCTCGACGAAGATGAGGCCATCAAGTTTGCCAAATTGACAAAAGGATACGCGTATGGGTACCAACTACTCGGATCCCTCGTTTACAAAAACGGTAAAGAAGCAGACATTCTAGAGGATTATGACCGAAGCCTAGCTAAGAATTCTTATTCCCTCACTTGGGAAAAGCTAACCCCCAAGGAAAAAAGCATCCTTTTCGCACTAGCGGAAACCTCATCCCAGAAACAGATATGCTCCTTGTTAGGCATGAGCAATGGAAATCTGCAAACCTACAAAAGAAGGCTTCTAGACAAAGGACTGATTATCTCAAAGGAACGAGGCGAAATCGATTTCGCGTTACCTCGCTTCAAACAGTTCGTCGAGTTCGAGCGAAAGTTCTTAGAAGAATAATTCTTCCTCATACGAGATTGGATAATAGCGCTTTCTTTCCCTCTTTTCGCTTTTTCAGGTTGCCTAGTCAAAGCGGGGTTGTTAGGATTGTCCAATACCAAAAGCCGCCCAAAAATAGGAGAAGAAACCATGAAAGAATTGGTGATGTCCGAGCAACAAATCGCCGCCACATGCCAAAAACTTGGGAATCAATTGACCCAGGAATTGGCCCACGAGGAAAAGATTCCCCTTTTCGTCGGTGTAATGAAAGGGGCCCTCAATTTCTTCTACGCCTTAGTTCCCAACGTCAAAATGAGGATCATGACCGATTTCGTGGAAACCTCCTCTTATGAAGGCACCCAATCCACTGGAACCGTCACCTTGACCAAAGACCTCAGCATCAACCCTGAAGGCAGGACCTTGGTCATTGTTGAGGATGTCGTCGATACCGGGTTGTCGATGCGCTACCTCGTCGACTACCTCAAAGCTCATTACAAGCCCAAGCGCATTCTCATCGTCGCCCTGTTCGACAAACAGGCCATGAGGAAAGAGGACATCAAGCCCGATTTTACCGGGATGGTGCTCGAAGAAAACAAATTCCTCATCGGCTTTGGATTGGATTATAGGGAACTTGATCGTCAAATCCCCTACGTCTACGTCCCCGAGGAAAAGGACATCCAGGAAATGGACGCCCTCCTTGACGAAGATAATTCAAAAGTCGCGTAAAGCCTAGACGTCTTATCGGCCACTAGAAAAGCCCAACGGCAAGTTGGGCTTGGAAGCGGCCTTTTTTTATTGTCTATAAAACCGTTTTATTAGTTTTGGGTTCCGAAGATACGATCTCCAGCATCGCCTAAACCCGGGCAGATGTAGGCATTCTCGTTAAGCTGACGGTCAAGCGAACCGATGTAAAGAGGAACGTCCGGATTGGCTTTGCAAAAGGCTTCAACGCCTTCGGGAGCGGCGATGATGCAAACGAAATGGATGCGTTTCGCGCCGTGTTTGCGGAGCATTTTGATGGCGTCGATGGCGCTTCCCCCGGTAGCGAGCATCGGATCGAGGAGGTAGACGTCCATTTCCTCAAGACCTTTGGGGAGTTTGCAATAATATTCGTGGGGCTCATGGGTCTCTTCGTCACGATATAAGCCAATGTGGCCCACGTGAGCGGTCGGGATAAGCTCGGTGAAGCCATCCACCATGCCCATGCCCGCACGAAGGATGGGGACGAAGCAGAGATTATGACCAACGACCATCGGCTGAACCGTTTTCTCGATGGGGGTTTCGATCTCGACGTTGACGGTGGGGATGTCGCGGAGCGCCTCATAGGCCTCCATCATCGCGATTTCCTTGACGACGGGGCGGAACTCACTAGTAGGCGTGAGCTTGTTGCGAAGTATGGAGATTTTATGTTTGAGCAAAGGGTGCTCAAGCAAAACGACGTTTGGATAAACGGACAAATCCATAGGGGTTAAACCTTCTTTCTAGCCCATTATTGTATCAATGGACCAAGGAAACAAAAATAGATAAAACGGAATTCTTGCAATAAACCGCTTTCATGTGGATAGACCTTTTTTTATCCGTATATTTAATCCGTCGATAGGTCGTATATGTTGGAGATGTGGTCCGACAGTTTCTACGCCTGATCCCTAAAGTCAGGCACTACGAACTCAAAAGAAAGGAAGCAAAGAAGTTCAAGAGGCAAAAAACAGCTCTCGTTTTTGCATTTTTAACCCTTTGTTTCGGCATCACTCCCCTCTGGCAATCGAACCTCCTAACGGCAAGTCTTAATCATTAATAAGGAGGAAAAGACTATGGCAGAAGCAGTCTCCGCTGTTGAAACCTCGCCAGAGAGCAACCAACCGGGTGGATGGAACCCGAAAACGAAATTCGGAAGGTGGATGGACAACTACTTCGGAATTTCCACTAGGGGATCCTCGATCCTGAAAGAGCTCATTGGCGGGCTCGTCATCTTCTTAGCGATGTTCTACATCCTTCCGCTAAACGCCAACATGCTCTCCAGCAACTGGGCGGGCGCGGCTCTTGGCATTGGTACAGCCAACGTCAGGGAAGTCGGTGGGGTTACTCAAATCCTCATCTATGGCGATTTGTGGGCTAGCGTCAGCGATGTGCGCGCCGCTGTCTTCGCCGCCACCGCGATCTCTGCCGCCGTCACCACTGTTTTCATGGGTTTCTACGGCAAATTGCCCGTTGGTCTTGCTTCTGGTCTTGGCCTAAATTCCCTCGTCGCCTTCAATGTCATGCTCGGCATGGGCTGGAACTTCTCCCAGGCCATGTGCCTTGTCATGGTCGACGGTGTTCTCTTCCTCATCATCTCCATCACTCCTCTTAGAGGTTGGATCGTTAGACACATTCCGAAGTCTTTGAAATTCGCAATCTCCGCGGGCATCGGCTTCTTCATCTGCTTCATCGGCTTCCAGAACATGGGCATCATCGCCGACAACAGCGCCACCTTGGTTGGCCTTGGAAACTTCAAAAGTCTCCCGGTTCTCCTTGGCTTGCTCGGCGTTGTCATCGTCTTGGCTTTGTCCGCTCTTCCCCAAAAGACCAAACTCGGCTTCTGGGTCAACAAATTCGCCGTCATCATCGCCATCGTCGTCATGGCCATCATCTGCGGAACCTTGGGTTCTTGCAAAGTCGAAGGCTTCTCCGGCTTCTATGACCCCGATTATTCGATCGCTTCCATCGGCAACTTCGGCAAACTCTTCGGCGCAGCCTTCTTCGGCTTCGACGTCTTCGCCCAGCCGATGGCTTACGCTTTCACCTTCTCGCTTCTGTTTGTTGACTTCTTCGATACCACCGGAACCCTCGTCGGCGTCGAAGCCGGCGCTGGCATGGTCGATGACGAAGGCCGCATCACCGTCGATGATCGCCCTGCGATGATCGTTGACGCCGTCGGAACCGTCTTCGGCTCCATTTGCGGCACCACCACCGTCACTTCCTTCGTCGAATCCACCACCGGCGTCGCTGCAGGTGCCCGCACGGGCCTTGCCGCCGTCGTCACCGGTCTCCTCTTCGGTTTGAGCCTCGTCATCTATCCGGGCTTGAGCGCCTTCTCCAACAGCGCCGTCACCGGTCTTGCGTTGGTCTACGTTGGCGTTTGCATGTTCAAGAACCTCGAAAAGCTTGAATGGCACGATTGGATCGCCGTCGGAAGCGGCTTCCTCACCGTCATCGTCATGTGCGTCTCCTACTCCATCAGCGACGGCATCGCTTGGGGCTTCATCGCCTATACTTTGATGACCCTCTGCGCTGGTCGCTTCAAGAAAGAAGACCTCGCCGTGGCTTGCTGCGCGGTTGCCTTCGCCGTTATCTACATCGTCAAATACGCGACCGGCATCGCTTGATAGAAATCTCATAAAAAACCAGAAACGGGGGCGTCCATCTCGGGCGTCCCCGTTTATAATGAATCGTCACGAAAGGCACATTGAATCATGAATCTAGAAGATTACATCGGCGTCACTCCCGATTTTCCCAAGAAAGGCATCTCTTTCAAAGACGTCTCCCCTTTGCTAAGGGACCCCGCGGCTTTCAAAGAAGCCATCGACCAACTCGCCAAGATCGCTGAGAAATACCATCCCGACGTCATCATCGGCCCGGAATCAAGAGGCTTCATCTTCGGTTCCGCCCTGGCTTACAAGATGGGAATCGGCTTCGTCATGGCAAGGAAGGCTGGCAAGCTTCCCGGCGTCACGATGAAAGTCTCCTATCAGCTCGAATATGGAACGGCGACGATGGAAATCCCCGCTTCCTCCTTCAAAAAAGGAGACAGGGTCCTGATGATCGATGACCTGATGGCCACCGGAGGCACCTTCGCCGCTTTGAAAGAGCTCATCTCCTTGGCCGGAGGAGAAGCCGTGGCTTGCCTTACGATCATCAACCTCGAAGAGCTCCATGGCGAAAAAGCCGTTGGATTGCCCTGCGAGAGCTTGCTCAATCTCTCCGATTCTCATTGATTGGCTGCCTACGCCCGGGATGCCCGTCGTCCCGGGTTTTTATTATGGCTAGATGGTTTTAATTGGCGTTTTGTTGGCGCTTATTTTTCTACAATGGTCAGTATGAAAAATCTCACTAAACGTCTATTGCCGGTCGTTTCCTTGCTGTGTCTTGCTTCTTGCGAAGGCAAGATAAACCTCTTCGACCAAAGCTTCGGATTGGTCTATGAAAAAGAAGGTCATTATTGGCTGAATAATGGACAAAAAGTCGGCTTTCAAGGCCACATGTTCGACAAAATGGTTCCCGCCTACGAAGAAACGAAAACATTCCGAACGGATTACATCGTCCACTACTATGACTACGTTTGTCGATGCGGTTACCGAATGAGCTACGACCGCCTCAGTTTCAGCCAAACCGAGGACGGGATGGCAATAACGGGTTATCAGAAGATGACGACAGGCTATGACATCAACGGTCACATCGTCACCCAGGAAAGGACCATCGATAGGCTTTATGACATCCCCTCGACTTATGCAGGAGAAGAAATCATTTGCATCGCAAAGAACGCCTTTTATGAGGAACAGGACAAAACAGCCTCTCTCCCAAAATCCCCCGCAGTCATCCCATCTACCATAAAAACTGTAAAAACGCATGGTTTCTACCAAATGGGCATGCAATTCACCGAGAAACAGTTCTTTCCTAATCTTGTAACAATCGAGAGCTATGGCTTTGAAGAATCCTCCTTTAAAGAAATAACAATCGGGGAAAACTTGCAAAGCATTGGATTTGGGGCGTTTATAAACAGCAAGTCCCTTAAATCTATCTCACTTGAGCAAGCCCAAATCGAGGAGATTCCCGATATGTGCTTCTCGAATTGCATCTGGCTTAGCGACGTTTCGCTCCCGGAAACCATTCAATCCATTGGTTACGATGCATTCTATGGGTGCTCGCAACTTAAAAACCTCGTTCTTCCCGCTTCGCTAAAAAGCCTGAGTTTGCTTTCTTTCCCTAGAAACGAAAAGTACGAAACCACCACTCTCGAGCACATCTTCTTCAAAGGGGAGAAAACCGATTTGGATCTTGACGGGCGATTAGACAACGTCGTCTATTTCTACTCCGAGGAAACGCCTACAGAAGAGGGACGTTATTGGCACTACGTCGACGGAGAACCGACTGTTTATTGAGGGGAATCACCATGGATAATCACAGCAAAACACCAATCTTGCTTATTGGCATATTAAGCGCCATATCTTTGATATTGACCATCCTTTGCACTCTTGTCTATTTCTTCCTCGGAGGCGAGCAAAAATTTTTTTCTTATCCCTTCTATCAGCAAATTTCCCTTTTCATTTACCAAAGCCAGGAAAATGAGGGTCTAGCTCTTTTCCGCATCCCTGGCATCTTCCTTTTAGGCGGATGCTTGGGGTTCGTCGCTATTCTCTTTCTCATCTCATTATTGGTAAGCCCCTTCAATGCTAGAAAAAAGAAAAAACCGAGCTTGGCGACTGCTCGCAAGAAAGAAACGCCGCCCCAAGTCTTCAAAGTCCCTTCTCCTTTGATGTACGTTAAATGGTTTGTGCTTTTGATTTATCTGGCCGCGATTTTCTATTTCGCCGGATATTACTTCAACGACATCCTTAACCCCATCGACATTTGGATGGAATATGTGCTGTTTTATATGTACGGCATCCTCGGCGGGATATTCATCAATCTCCTTTTCAACCTTACCGCCCCCTTAAGGACGAATCGTTACCTCGAATTCACTTTCCTCGCATTGCTGGGCGGAGGGTTCGCCTTGGCCTATTTCTACCTCGACGTCCTTGGGATATCCCTTGTCTATTACATCCATTGCTGCGTCCTCTTCGGCATCATCGCCTTCCTCTCCGCGATCGACTTCTGCTCCATCGACGCCAAAAGATGCGAGAAATGCCACGGCAGATGCAACAAGACGCTCATCGATTCTAAATACACCGACCTTGGAACCGGAATCGGCTTTGAAGATAGAACCAGGAAAATCGGAACCAGAGAAACGACGTATACGATCTCCGATGAACGCGGCACGGTTTTAGGGGAAGCCAAAGGCAGCGAGGATATCTATGAAGATTACGTCGGGACGTACGAAACCCACGAAAGCATGACCGAAAACACCTATGATTGCGAATGCGTCCACTGCCACCACCACAAAGAAATAGTAACAACCACGCACAGTTCAAAAAGAGTTTGATTAACGTTTCGATGGCCGAAAAGAACTACCAAGGATCTTTCGAAAGCACAATCGTTCTTCCAAAATCCAGATTGCTCTCCCGCGAAAATACAAAAGAAAAGCAAGTCGCGCTTATCCGCTCATTCAAATAAACGTCTTGCTTTAATATGTTGCTTAAGTAATTCGAAGAGCAAGCTTCTTGAGACGTAGTTTTGCTTCATTGGTTTCGGTGTGCAAATTTTCCTCTTCGTCTCTACTTTTAGCTTGCCAGTACAATGTCGCATTATTTGGCTTTTTGGTCCGATGAAATCGTTTTAATCGATGTAGCCAACTCAAAGATTTCTAGATTTTAAGTCGGAGCCATTCATTAATGGGGCCTCTATCTCTAATTGGTTATTTTCGCGTCCTTAGGCCATATGCGCTCAACGGGTATAGGACAAAAAAGCCCCTGCTTTCACAAGCAAGGGCTTAATCAGTTGATTTATTTGTTGTGAATAGCGTCGATGGGCTTCTTGTTAGCAATCTTCATAACAGGCAAGAAGGAAGAGATGAAGCTCGCCACGATGGCCGCGGCGAACAAAGCTCCGACAACTCGAATATCCGGGCTCATCAGATTGAATCCAAACATGGAATTGTTGGCCAAATCCTTATTGACCGAATAGGAGATGAGGAAGACGGAGAGGGTTGAGAGAAGAAAGTTCACAACGGCGATGATAAAGGCTTCGGAATAGAAGATTTTGAACACGTCGATGCGTTTGGCCCCAACCGCGCGCAGGATGCCAATTTCACGTTTCTTGTTGTTGATGGAAACAGAGATGAAATTGTAGAAAAGCAGCATCGAGAAGACGGCCATCGCGATACCGATGTAGAGGAAGACTTGGGTGAGGATGGCGATCACCATCGAGGTGGTCTCCACCATAGCAATCGTCGAATCGGTTATGGACATATACCAATACCCTGACTCGAGATTGGACCAATCGTACCCGGCGTCTTTCATCGCGTTCTTCCTATTAAAGTAGCTATCGAGAAGTTTGCTTAGCGTCGAAGGGTTGCCACCCCAAGTGGCAAAGCCGACCCTAGAGGATAGGGCCAAAGCGCTAGAATAACCGTTTGCTACAAGTTTTGCGTCGATTTCATTCAATTCGGCTTTATTTAAGCAAACATAAGGAGACGAATAAACACTCGGAGTCAAATCGATTCCGGCAAGGGTGAAATTCCAAGTCTCCCTGATGTCGCTTTCTCCACCCGATAGATCGCCATTCGATTTCGTTGGGAGGGTGCCGGATATTTTGGCTAAGGAGGAATAATCGCTCACTTTCGAAAGGATTTCCTTTTCCTTTGCGATGAAGGATTTAAAGAAGGTTTTGTATTCATCCGTCTGCGCGCCTTCGGAAGCCATGAAGAGGGACCGCATGACGGCATCCTTGATGGTTTCTTCGTCAGGGGAAGTGCCGCAGTCTAGGCATGAGAATCCCTCTTTGTCTTTGTATTTTTCGTAATATTCCTTGTAATGGGCATCAACGTAGCTTTGCTTCTCGCTCATTTCCTGGGTTTGAATTTCATACAAGGCATAAGCCAAAGTACCTGAAGTCGGCGTCTCATTGGTTTGATAAACGTAAGTCGCAGCGTCATAGGAATAGAGGGCTTCGCCTTTTTCGAGCTCGGTCTTACTTGAATCAAAGAAGAAGAAATTCTCTTTGTGGGTCGGGTAATAACCGACTTCCATGTTGCAGGAATCCTTGTCTGCGCCTTGTTCGAATCTCGCGCTGCTAATGACGATATCCTTTTCACGGGCAGAGGATTGCTTGACGAAAATAGAGGTATGAAGAGAGGTTTGATAGCCTGAGCTCAGATAATAGAGGGATTTGCCATCATCGGAAGTTCCGTCAATCTTATCGATTTTATTGCGATAAGCGGCAAGATTTTCAGGAAGCTTGGTGTCGATGATGCCTGAGACCGTGTAGTAATTAGCGGTGCCGTCATTTCTATTAGAAACAGTTATTTGCGTGCCGATGACCTTGGAATAATCCACGCTTTCAGGGGCGACATAATTTGATGAGGAAGCGTTGCTGCCAATGCCAAGATCCTTATAGGAATAATAGGCGTACAAGGATATCGCGCATTCGCTTTCGCTTGCAGGCAAAGCGCCTGCAACGAGACTAAACCCTAGATTGCTTAAGGATTGATCGTCTATAGGAACCATGCCGCGATATTGTCTGGCGTGGAAAAGGTCTTGTTGGGAAGAAGGGATATTCAAATCGGCGTAAATTGGGTCAAGATAAGTGATTTTTGCGCCGGTTTCCGCTTCAATGGATGCAATTCTCTCATCGGTGAGGCCTAGATTTTTTTCGTCAGATATAGAAAAGGAAAGGGAGGTAATCTCGTTTTTGCTGATGGTTGATGTAACCGCGCTTTTGCTATTGAAGAAAGAAAGCGTGAGGCTGGACCCGAACAAGGTGAACGCCACGGTGGAGAGAAGAACGGTCATGACCAAACGGAAAGGCTTGACCCTGAGCGATTTGGCGCCCATTCTGAAAGCCCTGCCCAACGAGAAGCGGCTTTTGATTGGCTTGAAAGTATCATCCCCCATTTTGATTTGATCGGGGTCTGTATCAACGAATTCCTCGCGGTTGCCATCTTTATCGATCTTAGCCGCTTCGCAGAGAGCGTTGTTGACGTGGGCATCGGCGACGATGTAAACCTCTTTTTCGCTATTGGCGATGGCTTTGTTAATCAAAGGGAGGTCTTCCTCTTTCAAGGGGCGGTTCTTATCCAATCGGATGATGTTATCGCCAACGAAGGCAAGGCCGTCGTTGGTTTTCTCGCTGATTACGGCGGTCTTGGTGATATCGGAGATGACCTGGCCATCCTTTAATTCAATAACGCGGTCACCGAAATGCTCAGCGAAATCCCTATCGTGAGAAACGATGACGACGAGGCGGGTCTGGGATAGTTTCTTTAATGTCTCGAAAACCTGTTTCCCGGTGTTGCTATCAAGCGCCCCGGTCGGTTCATCGCCGAAGATGATCTTCGGCTCTTTCACCAAAGCCCTAGCGATGGCGACCCTTTGCTTTTGGCCGCCAGAGAGCTCGTTGGGTTTGCGTTTGCCATATCCAACAAGATCAACCTCTTCAAGTATATTGTTGATGACCTCATCGGTGACTTTCTTATGCTGCAGCTGCAATGCCAAAGCGATGTTCTCCTTTACGGTGAAGTCGCTGAGGATGTTGTATTCTTGGAAGATGAAGCCAAGATAGGTGTTTCTATAGGAATCCATCTCGACTTTCGTGAAAGTTTTGCTGGATTTGCCGTTAATGATGATCTCGCCATCGTCGACATTGTCGAGGCCGCCCATGACGTTGAGCAAAGTTGATTTGCCCGAGCCTGATTTGCCAAGGATAAAGACTAATCCCGTCTCAGGGAATTTAAGGCTTACATCGTTTAAGGCATACACCGGCTTGCCGCCTTTGACCTTATAAACGCGTTTTAGGTTTTTTACTTCTAGCATTGGCTGTCCTCCTGCGTTGTCATAATGGTAATTATATCTTAGCCATGTCTATTTCAATAGAAAAAAGTTAGTAATAAGGAAGAACGTACGAGTGATTCGACGAGGCCAAAAGCCTTAGAATCCCCATTCAAATTTCTATAGCGGATCTATAATTGAGGTGTCCAAGGAGGCAACAGATATGGACAACGACACAATTCTAAACGCGATCAAGAACAGGCGTTCCTGCCGTGCCTACACCGATAAGAAGGTCGAAGCAGATAAGGTCAGCAAAATCATCGAGGCCGGCGTTTTCGCCCCCACGGGGATGAACCGTCAAAAGACGATCTTCCTCGATATCGAAGATGAAGCCCTCATCAAAAGATTATCTCATCTTAATGCCTCATTCACCGGCAATCCCAACGGAGACCCTTTCTACGGTGCCAAATCCGTGGTCGTGGTCTTGGCTGCTGAGGAGGTAGCCACCAAGGTCTACGACGGGTCGATCGCCATGGCGTATATGATGCTTGAGGCCGATTCGCTGGGCGTCGCTTCCTGTTGGATCCACCGCGCGAAGGAGGTCTTCTCCACCGAAGAAGGAAAAGCCATCCTCAAACAAGCCGGCATCGAAGGGGATTACGAAGGCATCGGCAACCTGATCCTTGGCTACCCCGACGAAAGCAAGAACCTCGCTCATCCAAAAAGCGAAGAAGGCAGGGTCTTCCACCTCTAAGTCATCCACCCTTGGGCAAACCAAGGGTTTTCTTTTGCTTAGAAACGAATAAATACGCCAAAACCAAACATCTAGACTAAAATACGGCCTGAGGAATTAGAAATGAACGAATCACTAAAAGAAAAATCCGTGAAGGAAGCCTTGCTCCTTCAAGCCGAGCTTTATCGCTTGCAGTTAGACGTCGCAGCTATCAACAAAGGCATCGAGGACAACAAGGAAGTCGAAGTCAGCGAGAAAGAGAACGTCTTCAAGAAATTTGGCAAAAGCATCGGCAACTCCGTCAAGAAAAACAGGACGGAATCCTTTGAAAAGGCCTTAGCCAAAGACATGGCCAGGAACGCCGAGATCAACCACGATGGTGTCGCCATAAACGGAGACGAATTCAAGAAAGAGGCGATCGAGACGCTTAACACCCAAGCCAAGAAAGTCTCCTTTGCTCTTTATTACCTTTCCAACGACTCTTTCGAATACGAATTCATGGACGAGACTTTGCAAGGCTTGTCCGAAGCCTTATTCGGAAACAAAGACGCCTTGACCACCCTTTCCAAAGAACTCGATACCAATTTCAAAGCCATCACCGTCTCGATATTCTCCGGCATGAAATACACCGATGAGGCCAAAGCCGCTATCGGCAAATACTTCGACCTCCTCTCTTCCCCCACCCAAGGGGAATGCGCCCTCTGCAAAGCAAAAGGAGCCATGAATGGAAACGGCGATTCAATCGCCTCCGTGCTTGCCCTATTGCTTTCTGGCAACGCCTCTCTTCCTTATTGCAACGATGAGGAGAAAGGCAAAGCCGCCTTCCTCTCCATCAGCAAAGAATCCTTCCAAGCCGCTTTGGCTTTGAAGGCCACCCTTTTTGAAGAGGAAAAGAAAGAATGGGGCGAAGAAGAAAAGAAAACCAACGTCAAAGGAACGCTCTCTTGCTTTGCTACCCTATCTTACTGGACGAAGGTCGCCTATCTTCTCGAAGGCAAGGACAAAGATGCCTGCAAAGAAAAAATCAAGGGTCTTGAATGTTACGTCAGTTTGCTTGAGGACTTAATAAAGTAAATATCAAAAATTAACCGCCTTGGCGATGCCTAAGGCGGTTTTTCTATGCAAAAAGCCCTTCTTTGATGAAGGGCAAAATGCAGCGACTTTATTTATTCTTTGGAAAGCTCAGCAACTTTCAGCAGGACTTTAGCTTGTTCCACCGCTTCTTTACTCGGCGGATTGACGCCTTTTAAGGGATAAGGAATGCCAAGTTTTTCGTATTTGAAGGTGCCTAAGGTGTGATAAGGGAGGATTTCGATTCTTTTGATATTGTTCAAAGAAGCGAAGAACTCCCCTTCTTTCTTTAGAATCTCGGGTTGATCGTTCCACCCCGGAACCAGGACGCGCCTGATCCAGATAGGGAAGGATTTCTCCGAAAGGTAAGAAAATAGGTCGAGCACGTTTTTGTTGTCCGCGCCGACGAGCTTCTTATGAACCTCGGGGTCGATAACCTTCATATCCAAAAGGAAGAGGTCGCAATAAGTGAGCAATTCATCGAATTTCTTAAGCCACTCAGGATTCCTGTTGAAGGGCCCTCCAGCGGTGTCGATGGCTAAGGAAACGCCGTTTTGGCGGCATAGCTTAGCAAATTCCAGCAGGAAGTCGATCTGGGAAAGGGGTTCTCCCCCAGAGACCGTGATGCCGCCATGGTCTTTCCAATAAGGCTTGAACCGACTCATTTTCTTAAAAGCCTCTTCCGGGGTAATGGGGTTAGTTTTAAGGAAGGGCCAAGTATCGGGGTTATGGCAGAAAAGGCAACGGAATGGGCAGCCTTGCAGGAAAAGGACGGACCGGACACCCGGCCCGTCCACGAGGGCGAAAGATTCTATGCTTTGATAATAACCTAACGTCCCCATATTCCTTATAAAGCGTGATGGCAGGTTCTGGAGATGACGTCGAGCTGCTGCTCTTTGGTCAAATCGATGAACTTGACCGCGTATCCGGAAACGCGGATGGTGAAGTTGGCGTATTCAGGCTTCTCGGGGTGGTTCATCGCATCGATGAGCTTCTCGGTTCCGAAGACGTTGACGTTGAGATGGTGCGCGCCTTGATCGAAGTATCCGTCGAGGACCTGGGAGAGGTTGTCCTTCTTCTCCTGCTCACTGTGGCCAAGAGCATCGGGAGCGATGGTCTGGGTGTTGGAGATGCCGTCGAGGGCATATTCGTAAGGGAGCTTGGCGACGGAGTTGAGAGAAGCAAGCAAGCCGTTTTGCTCAGCCCCATAGGAGGGGTTGGCGCCAGGAGAGAGAGGCTCACCGGCTTTGCGGCCATCGGGGAGGGTCCCAGTGGCTTTGCCGTAAACGACGTTGGAAGTGATGGTGAGGATCGAGGTGGTCGGCTCGGAATCGCGATAGGTGTGATGCTTGGCGATCTTGCCCATGAAGGCTTTGAGCACGTTGACGGCGATCTCATCGGCCCTGTCGTCATCATTGCCATAACGGGGGAAGTCACCTTCGATTTCGAAGTCGGTGGTGATGCCTTGCTCGTTGCGGATGGCTTTGACTTTGGCGTATTTGATGGCGGAGAGAGAATCGACGACGTGGGAGAATCCGGCGATGCCGGTGGCGAAGGTGCGGCGGACATCGGTGTCGATAAGAGCCATCTCTGCGGCCTCATAGTAATACTTGTCGTGCATGTATTGGATGAGGTTGAGGGTGTTGACGTAGATGCCAGCGAGCCAGTCCATCATGAGATCGAATTTGTGGAGGATCTCATCATAATCGAGGTATTCGGAGGTAACGGGGGTGTATTCGGGGCCGACTTGTTGGAAGCTCTTCTCGTCTTTGCCACCGTTTATGGCGTAAAGGAGGCACTTGGCGAGGTTGGCCCTGGCGCCGAAGAACTGCATTTCCTTGCCGGTCTGAGTCGCGGAGACGCAGCAGCAGATGGAATAGTCATCGGTCCAGATCGGGCGCATCACATCATCGTTCTCGTATTGAATGGAAGAGGTCGTGATGGAGATCTTGGCGGCGTATTTCTTGAAGGTCTCGGGCAAACGGGAGCTCCAGAGAACGGTGAGGTTCGGCTCCGGGGAGGGACCCATGTTCTCGAGGGTGTGGAGGAAGCGGTAATCGGACTTGGTCACCATGCTCCTGCCGTCTTGTCCCATACCAGCGACTTCGAGGGTGGCCCAGACGGGGTCGCCAGAGAAGAGGGCGTTATAGGAAGGAATACGGGCGAATTTGACCATGCGGAACTTCATGACGAGATGGTCGATGAGCTCCTGGGCGCCTTCTTCGGTGAGCTCGCCAGAAGCGAGGTCGCGGTTGATGTAGATGTCGAGGAAGGTGGAGATGCGGCCAACGCTCATGGCGGCGCCGTTCTGGGTCTTGATGGCGGCGAGATAGCCGAAGTAAAGCCATTGGACGGCCTCTTTGGCGTTGTTGGCGGGCTTAGAGATGTCGAAGCCATAGGCGGCGGCCATCTCTTTCATGCCTTGGAGGGCCCTGATTTGCTCAGAGAGCTCTTCGCGGAGGCGGATGACGTCATCGGTCATCGTGCCATCGCCGCAGTTGGCTTTGTCTTCTTCTTTCCAAGCAATGAGCTGGTCAATGCCATAAAGGGCAACGCGGCGATAGTCACCGACGATCCTGCCGCGGCCATAGGTATCGGGAAGACCGGTGAGGATCTTGTTGTGACGGCATTTCATCATCTCCGGGGTGTAAGCGTCGAAGACGCCGTCGTTGTGGGTTTTCTTATAAAGATGGAAGGCTTTGTGGATTTCAGGATCAACGGTGTAGCCATAGGTGGAGCAAGCGGTCTCGGCCATCTTGATGCCGCCATAAGGCATGAAAGCCCTCTTCAAAGGCTTATCGGTCTGAAGGCCGACGACTTTCTCGAGGTCCTTGTCCAAATAGCCAGGACCATAAGCGGTGAGAGAAGAGACGACGGAGGTTTCCATATCGAGGACACCGCCCTTGGCCCTTTCTTCCTTTTGAAGCTTCTGCAATTCGTCCCAAAGTTTCGCGGTGGCCTGACTCGGGCCGGCTAAGAAACTCTCATCCCCATCATAAGGGGTGTAGTTGTTCTGGATGAAGTCACGAACATCGCAATCTTCTTTCCATTTGCGGCCGTTAAATCCGGTCCACGCTTTCGATTCGATCATGAGGTATTCTCCTTTGTACAAGGGAATTAAAGAGTATTAACACGGT
The DNA here is from genome assembly GCA_963633165.1 of bacterium. Classification (GTDB taxonomy): domain Bacteria; phylum Bacillota_I; class Bacilli_A; order RFN20; family CAG-826; genus Alloenteromonas. The sequence goes on along the minus strand of CAVGXP010000055.1, from coordinate 20,163 downwards.
ACCTACAAGGGAAGTGCTCAAAGAAAGCGCTACCAAAAATGTTAATTGCTTTTATAAAGCAATAATCGATGTTTTTCGATATTTCGGTAAGTGAATACGAGATTAATCTAACTCACCAGATTCATAAAAAGCCCAGCCTTTTTTAAGCGGCTGAGCCAAGATGGGATGAGAGTGTTTTAAAGCTCAATCATGGCCATCACAGTCATCATATTTGGGGCAGCTTTTGCACCACTCATCGACCATTCTTCTGGCCCGGGGGATGAAAGTGCGGATCTCTTCGGAGTTATAGCCGACTTGGATTCTGCGGTCATCTACGATGATGGGGCGCTTCAAGACGCTAGGGTTCTTCCTAACGAATTCGATGAGCTCGGAGATAGTCATCGAATCGAAGTCGATATGCTGTTCCTGCACGATTTTTGAGCGTGGAGAAATAATGTCGTCGGTGCCATTCTCGGTTTTGATGATGATGTCTTTGATTTCATCGGGGGTGAGGCCAGCGAAAATGTTCCTATCCGTGTAGGGGATTTTCTGTTCCTCGAACCATTGTTTTACTTTGCGGCAGCTTGCGCAGCTGGGGGATGTGTAGATCTTAATCATGGCCCCTTAAGTATAAACGGAATTGAAGGGCGCGAAAAAGGGTGTTGGAGCGCCTTGAATAAGGACATATCCCCACCCGCATAGTAGAATACCCCCATGCCCAGGAACCCTTTGATCGCCATCGACATCGACGGAACGCTGCTGAGCCAGCAATATGAGCTTTTGCCTTATACTAAAAAGACTCTGAAACGCCTGAACGAAAAGGGTTTTTGCATCGTCCTTTCCTCTGGACGCCCCTATCGAGCGATGAGGGAAATCTATGAAGAAACAAATTGCCGTTCGCCCCTAATTTGTTATAACGGGGCTCATGTTTTCTCCCCCTCCTCCAACCTCAAACAGCAAAAATCCTCTTTCCCTAGAGGCGTTTTGTCGAATATCCTCGAAGAGCTTTCCCCTTATCTACAAGGGTGGCAAATCGAAAACGAGGAGACGATATATCGCTTTGGATTAAGCGATGAGTTAGAAGACTTCTTCCCTAGCAAAGGAATGAAACTCGTCCTTAGCCCCTCCAAAAGCCTGCCCATCGACCCTTATTCCGTCGTGTTCAAGGAAAAAGGAAGAAATGACGACTTATTCAATTCCATCGTCTCCAAATACGAAGGAATCGAATGGAGGCATTGGACCGCCTCCCCCTATTCCGAACTCCATCTAAAAGGGGTATCCAAAGGAAAAGCCCTATCGTTTATCGCCGAGGAACTAGGATATAGCGAAGAAGACATCTATGCCTTCGGGGATTCGGACAATGATTATGAAATGCTACTACAAGCAGGCCATCCCTTCGCCATGGCAAACTCCAAATCCAAAAGGCTTTTGGAGGAATTCCCCATAACCGAAAAAGGCAACTCCGAGGAGGGAGTTGCCTATGAACTGAGCAAATATTTCTGATTTAGATTCCAAGCTGCTGCTTAAGGGAGGCTAGGATCGCTTTTGTTTTGCCCTCAAGAAGCTCTTTGCTTGAAGCGACGGCTTCGATATAGAACTTCATCTTCGGCTCGGTTCCGCTGGGGCGGATGGTAACGGTTGAAGAATCCGCCAAAGCGTATTGGACGACATCGGAAGCGGGGAGCCCGACGATGGGTTGGCGTTCCCCGTTTTTGTTTGTGGCGACGTCGCTAAGGTAATCGCGGGTCCACTCGATGTCGACGCCATTAATCTTGGTGAGCGGTTTTTCGCGGAGAGATTTCATCAAGGCTTCCATCTTCTCATGGCCGCTTAAGCCTTCGAAATAGACGGAAACGGTATCGGTATCGTGGTATCCGAGCCTTTTTTGCAAAGCTTCGTAGGCCTCGCCTAGGCTCATGCCCTTCTTCTTGTAGTAAAGGGCCATCTCGGTGTAGAGCAGGATTGCCTGAACGCCGTCTTTGTCCCTGACGAAGGGGGCGACTAAGCAACCATAGGATTCCTCATATCCAAACAAGAATTCGGGGCCATGGCCGAGCTTTTCATAATACCCGATGCGGGAACCGATGAATTTGAATCCAGTGAGGAAGCTTTCGGTTTTCACCCCATAAGAAGCGGCCACTTCCCTTCCTTGGGTGGAAGTAACGATGGTGTCGTAGATGACTCCGTCTTCGGGAAGAGTCCCTTTTTCTTTTCTGCTAGAGAGGATGTAATCGATGAGCAAGGCCCCGGATTGGTTTCCGGTGAGTCTTTTGTAGGTGAGGTCTTTGTCCTTGTAGGCGATTCCGCATCGATCGCCATCCGGATCGGTCATGACAGCGATGTCAGCGTCGTATCTTTTCGCGTATTCAAGGCTGAGTTCCCAGGCCGATTCAATTTCAGGATTGGGCGATTTGGTGGCGCCGAAATTAGGATCGTGGACACACTGCTCTTTGACGGGGATGATCGTATAGCCTAAATCGGAGAACACCCTCATCGCGTTCTCGTAGCTTGCCCCGTGCTGAGGGGAATAAACGACTTTGAAATCGGACTTGTCGAGTTCAGGATGGCATTGGATGGATTCGACGTCTTGGCAATAGGAATCATCGATTTCCTTGCCGACGATGGTTTGGTGGCCAGAGGTCGAAGCGTCTTCCTTTTTAAGCGTCAACGGGTTGCCTAATTCGGAAAGGATCTGCAGCAAAGGGGCGATGGAGTCCGGGGTCAGCTGGCAGCCTTCTTGGTCATAGGCTTTGAAGCCGTTGTATTCCTTGGGGTTATGGGAAGCGGTGATCATGATGCCGCCCGCGCAGCCAAGCTTCCTAACGCTATAGCTGAGCTCAGGGACGGGGCGGAGGGCATCGAAAATGTAGGTATTAACGCCCAAAGCGTTGAGAATATCCGAGCAAAGCAAGGCGAATTCACGGGAATAAAGGCGGTTATCGTGGCTGATGGAAACGCCTTTGGACGCTCCGCCAGGGACGGTCTTCTTGATGAAAAGGCCGAACCCGTATGCGGCTTTCCCGACAGTGAAACGGTTGAGCCTATTAAGCCCGATGCCGAGTTTTCCGCGCATTCCTCCCGTTCCGAAAGGGGCTTCCATGAAGAAGGCATCTTCCTTCTCCTCTTGGCTCATGGCGCGTAGCTCTTCCTTTTCCTCTTCGCTTAGCAAAGGCGAAGACAACCATTCCTGATAGACTTTTTCGATATCCATGTTTATGACCTCCTAACCTCTAGTTTAATAAAGTTAATCAAGCTTCTCAATTATCTTTCTCGACTCTTCCGGAAGCGGGCAGACGAATTCTTTCTCGCTTAGCCCTTCTAGGGCCCCGGAGAGCTCTCCAAAGCTGATTTTGTAGGCGTGCAGAAATTGATTCTCAAGCCCAAAGGCCTTCTTCATCTTCCGGCAATCCTGGAAATCTCCGTATTTTTCGTCCCCCACGATTGGATGGCCGATGGAGGCGAGGTGGACGCGGAGCTGATGGGTCCTGCCAGTCACGAGATCGCACTCAACAAGCGTGTAATCGCCATGGTGTTCGAGGGCTTTGTAACGGGTGAGGGCGCTTTTTCCTCCCGCAGATAATGGGGCGATGGAGACCCTGCCGGAGAATTCGTCTTTCTTCAAAGGCTTGGAAATCTCCCCTTCTCCTTCTAAGTCCCCCACGACGAGGGCGAGATAACGTTTTGAGATGCCGACCCTGGTCTTGAACAAATCCGTCAAAGCCTTGAGCCCTGCGTCGGTTTTGCCATAGACGACGATCCCGGAGGTATTCCTATCCAGCCGGTGGGCCGGGGAGGGGGTGAAACTATTGTCGTTAGGGTCGTATTCCCCTTGAAGGTAAAGATAATCGAGCACCGCGTTCCCAAGCGTTTCCCTGACCCCCGTCTTGTCTCCATACACCAGCAGTCCTTTGGGCTTGCTGACAATCAAAACATTCTTATCCTCATAAAGAATGGGATAGGGAAAAGGCTTCTTCTCCGCGGGACGGGGTTTGCGGAAATCCTCGAGTTGGGCATCGGTGACGTAGATGCGCAGCACATCCCCTTCCTGCAGGACGTAATCCTTTTTTATCCAATGGCCATTGGCCTTGATGTCTTTTTTCCTGAAGGCTTTGTAGATGTAGCCAAGAGGGGCTTCGGAGAGGTATTTCTTAACGAACTTCTCCGCCTTCTGCCCGGCGTTAGCGCCGTTGATAATCACTTCTTTCATCGCGAGAAAGTATAAAGGAAATGGAGGGCGAATTCATTGCCTAGCTGAGTCGATTTCCCTTTCTTTAGCGTGCGCAATCTCCTCTTCCCTCTTTTTCATAACGCGGGGGAAGAGGAAGATGAAGGTGATTGAAGTGATGGCTCCGGCCATACAATCGGCGATCCCTTCGGATAGATAGACGCCATAGCAGCCTAGATAATGGGACAAAAGGAAACAGCAAGGTATCAGGATTACGACTTTCCGCAACACCGCCAAAAACAGGGCGCTTTTGGCTTGGCCCAAGGCGACGTTGACGTTTTGCAGAGTCATCTGGACAAAGAACATGATGCTACCCATCAAGAAGAAGGGCGTGAACGTCTTGACGATTTTACCCACCTCTTCGCTAGCGGAGAACATGTAGGAATAGATCTCAGGGAAAGCCAAAGAGATGGACCAAGTCAATAAGGCGTAAGCAAAAGCGACGATGATCACGACTTTTATCCCCTCCTTCAGCCTTTTGGAATCCCCTCTGCCATAGTTGTAGCTGACGAAAGGCTGGACCCCATAGCCAATGCCGTTTAAAGGCAAAGAGATGAGCTGAAGGGCGCTCAGCATGATGGTCAACGCGGCCGTGTAGTCTTTATTCCCGCCACTAGCCCAATTGAGGTTGATGTTGAAGACGATTTGGATAAGGCACTCCGTCGCGGTCATCACAAAAGGGGAAAGCCCCAAAGAAAGGATGCTGGAAACGGCTTTCCCATTTAGAAGCATGTCCTTGAAACGGAAATGAAAGAGGCTTTTCTTTGAAAAGAAGGTCGCCAAAACCCAAACGAAGGAAACTAGTTGGGAGATAACCGTCGCATAAGCGGCCCCAGCAACGCCCATATCGAGGACGAAGATGAACAAGGGATCGAGCCCAATGTTGATCACCGCCCCGATGAGGATGGTCATCATGGCAAGGAAAGAACGGCCCTGGGCCGTGATGAAGGCGTTTAAACCCTGCCCTAGCAAAACGAAAACAATTCCAACAGAATAAGCCTGCAGATAGGAAACGGCCAAGTCGATGGAAGGCTCGGGACAACCAAAGGCCACGACCAAAGGCCTTGCGGCGAAATAGCAGACGAATGAGAGGACGATCCCCAAAATAAGCAAAAGGGTGAAAGCGTTGTTGAAGATGAGGTTCGCCTCCTTTTCCTTCCCCTCCCCTAATTTCATGCTGGCTCTAGGAGCCCCGCCTAAACCCACGAGGTTAGCGAAGGCCTGAATAACGATGGCGATAGGCAAAACGATGCCTAAAGCCGCCAAAGCCTCCATTGATTTGCCCGGTATATTCGAGACGAAGATGCGGTCGACGGTGTTGTACAAAAAGGAGATCAGCTGCGCCAAAACAGCAGGGATCGCCAGCTTAAAAATCAACGGCCAGATCGGGCCTTGTTCAAATTCAAATCGTTTGTCGTTAACCATGATTAGGATTATATCCTATCCTAATAATCTTGAGGCAAAGAGGGCCTAACAACTGGATTTCAGAGCCAATTTCTCGCCTGGTGAAAAAAGCAATTGAAAAAGGGGGCGCCTCCCCCTATAATCCTTTTTGCCGCATTTCAATCAATGTGGAGGAATACCCAAGTGGTCGAAGGGGCGGGCTTGGAAAGCTCGTAGGCGGGTAACACTGCGCTGGGGTTCGAATCCCCATTCCTCCGCCATGTGGCAAAAGCAGGTCAGACAGATGTCTGGCCTTTTTTCGTATTTGTTCTAACGGATCAAAAAAAGCAGGACAATTGCCCTGCTTTTGACTTTGATGGACTTATTCGGCTTTGGGTTCGTCTTGGGTTTTGGTAACACCAAGGCGCTGCGCGCGGCGAAGCGCACGTTCGACGTCCCTGTCCCCTTCTCTTGCAAATAGCGTCAAGCAAATGACGGCGAGCAAGGAGGAGGCAAGCACCAAGATGATGCCCCAATAGCGATAGCCAAGCGGGGACCAAGAGGTCAGCCAAGCCGCTTCGGAGAGGAGGATGCCGTTCTCGCTAGAAAGCACCGGCAAGTGTTCCCCCACGATTCCGAGGACGAGGAAGACCAAGCCCGCCAGCCCGAAAAATCCGGCGATAATGTACCAGACGATTTCTTTTAGGCTGAGTTTTTTGGTCTTGTTTTCCATAATTAAGCCTTCTTGGCTTCCGCTTCCTTAGCGGCGGCTTCGCGCTTGGCGTCGTCTTCCTTGACCTGCTCGATGAGAGCGTTGATGCAGGGGACATAGAGCGAGCGGAAGGCCGCTTCGGTGTCGCGGACGTAGAGATTGATGGTTTCGATGGTCTCACGCATGACATCGGGGAATTTCTTCCCGATGGGGAGGTCGCGGCGGCCGGTCATATGTTCCATGAGGTTGACGATTTTGTCTTCCATGTTCTTATAGACGGCGTTGGTGACTTTCGCGTTGCCACGGACGAAATTGATGTTCTGGATGACGGCGGAGATGTCGTTTCCGATGAATTTGGAAGCGGGGGTTTCCTCGCCTTTGGCTTCGTTCCTGGCTTGGTTATATTCGTTGAACAAACGGCAGAGATCGTTGACGAGGGCCATATAAGCCACGCCGCGATACATCGCCTCATCTGCGTCGTGGAGTTTTTCGACTTCGGCGACATCGAGGTTGTTCTGATGGGCGTTCTGGAGGACGCCGAGGATCATGTTATTGACGTTCTCATGGATGGGGAGAGCATGGCGGTAGATGGCCATGTGCTGGTTGTGATCGACGCGGAGGCCATCGTCGGCGAGCTTGAGGATGGTGGAATCATCGCCATAGACTTCGCTGTAGAAATCGCGGATGGCTTTCTCAAGCTTCTCGCCATTCTCACCGGAATGGTCGATGATGTCCTTCAAAGGGGTGTGCTGATCGACTTCGATCAATATGGAGCGCTTCTTCTCTTGGAAGAGCTTGGGATCGTAGCTGTCCTTGCGGATGCAGTACTCGAGGGTGTCCCTCACGGCCACGTTGTAGTGTTCGAGCGTGGTAACGACTTCGCTGACTTGATTCATTTTCTCAATTTTCCTTTCGGCTTTTGCTATCCACCGATGGGTATAGCACTTCTTCCAAATCGCCCACCGAAGCGATGGTGTGAGCGGCGTGGGTTTTGACGGATGCGGGACTGTGTTCCATGCAATAGCTTCCTTGATGGAAGGCGTCGAACATGGGGATATCATTGCCTGAATCGCCAACAACTATGACATTATCGTTAGGAATCCCCAGTTTTGCAAGATAGAAGGCTACGCCTTCGGCTTTTGTGCACCCTTTTGGGGCGACTTCGATGAATTGCTCGACCCAGGAGAAAGCAAAATCCGGGTATTCCTCCGAGAGCTGCTTGGTGAGCTGCTCGGCGAACTTCTTCTTCGTCTTACTGGCCCCGACAAAGAACATCATCTTGTAGGCGTTACCCTTTTCGATTTCGTCATAAAAAACGTGGTCGCTGCAGATGGTGCGTTCGTGGTAAACGCCTTGGACGGCTTCATACATCCAATATAGGAACCCCCCAAACCAGGTCGTCAGGGTCCTCGTCATCAAAGTGCCGCGATCGGAAGTGCTAAGAAGCATCAAACTCGGCTTGTATTTGGTCCGGAGTTCCGTGACCAGCTGCATGAATTTTTGGGGCTGAAGCGGCACGCTTTTCTCGATTTTGTTATTGATAGAAACCAAAGCTCCATTGCTGCAAATGAAATCGCACGGGGCACCGAGGTATCTTGGAATCTTATGCATGAAAGGGAGCCCCCTAGAGGTTACCACCACAAGCTTCCCGCCATCGCCGATGAAGCGTCTGAGGAAGAGTTTGTTCTTTTTGCTGATCATCGAAAAATGGCGCTTGGGATAGAAAAGCGTCCCATCCAAATCCGTTGCGATGACCTTGACTTCTTGCATGCTAGGGAATCTTAATCCAAGAAAGGAAAGAATTCATCAAAATAACGCCAATAAGCCAACGAAAAAAGGAGGCCGGAGCCTCCTTTGCTATCGAATTGAATTAAGCGAGTTTGTTCTCGGCTTCGATGACGCCGTATCCGCCGTCTTCGCGCTTATAAGCGACGCAAAGACGGGAATCTTCCTCGTCGAAATAAAGGAAGAAGGAATGGCCCAAGGCCTCCATGCGGGTGATGGCTTCGTCAATGGACATGGGTTCGAGGTAGATCGACTTGGTGCGGACGACTTCTTCCGCTTCGGCCTCTTCCTCTTCCTCGACGATGTTCTCAAGGGCGATGGCTTTGCCTAAGGAAGCGGATTCCTTGGTGCGGTCCATGCGGGTCTTGAGCTTCCTCATTTGGCCTTCGAGCTTATCGATGGCCAGATCGACAGCGGCATAGAGATCGGGATTGCGGACTTCGGCACGGAAGGTCATCTCTTTGGTGAAGATGGTGATTTCGACTTTGGCGCCAACATGGTAGGAACGAACGACGGCACGGCAGAGGACGGAATCGTCAATGACGAAATATTTGTCCATCCTGGCGAGTTTTTTCTCAATCTCGCCGCGGATCGAGTCAGTGACTTCGATGTTTTTTCCAATGATTTGAAATTTCATTTTTTCTTAGCCCCTCCTGAGGCTTTTTCACACTCCAATTGTAAGCGAAAAAGGGGCTTCATAGAAACCCCTTTCAAGATATTTCTCAAATAATGCGCGAGCTTCGCCTAGGCTTAAATTCGCGCGCAACCTTATTTATAAAGCCGAATCTCAACCTATTTGCTGAAAAGGAAATCTTTCAGCGAATCGACTTTGTCTAGTTTCTCCCAAGGCAAATCCAAGTCCGGCCTGCCAAAGCAACCATAGTTGCAGGTCAAATGGTAGGAGAACGAGGGCTTGGTGAGCTGGAACTGTTCGATGATGGCCCCCGGGCGGGCATCGAAGAAGCGTCTGATAGCCTCAAGGATCTTTTCGTCTTCGACATGCCTTGTGCCGAAGGTGGCCAACCCGATGGAGATGGGCTCGGGGACCCCGATGGCGTAGCTAAGCTGAACCTCAAGGCGATCCGCGGCTCCGGCGGCAACGAGGTTTTTGGCGATGTAGCGAGCGTAATAAGAAGCGGAACGATCCACTTTGGAGGGATCTTTTCCCGAGAAAGCGCCACCGCCATGCCTTGAGCTTCCGCCATAGGTGTCGACGATCAATTTTCTTCCAGTCAAACCCGTATCCCCGGCAGGGCCACCGATCTCGAACCTTCCCGTCGGATTAACGAGGGTCCTGAAATCCTCGTTAAGCCCAAAACTTTTGGAGACTGGAACCATGATCTGGTCATGGATGAACTTCTTGAACTCGTCCATGTCGACGCTTTCATCATGCTGGATGGACATCAAGATGGTGTCGATACGGATGTTGTTGGGGTCGGTGTAATCGATGGTTACCTGGCTCTTCATATCCGGTCTAGCATGGGGAAATTTGCCGGATTTGCGGAGATTCGTCGCAGTTCTGACGAGTTTATGGGCAATCGAGATGGGCAAAGGCATATAGCCCGCGCTCTCATTTGTGGCGTAGCCAAACATGATTCCCTGATCCCCGGCGCCTTGAAGAAGGGGGTCCCCCTTATCAATGCCGCGGCTGATGTCCTTAGACTGAGTCTGGACGAGGACTTTGACCTCGCAGCTATCGCATCCGATGCCGATGGAGGAATCGGTATAGCCGATGTCGCGAAGAACCTTCCTTGCGATCCCTTCGTAATCGACTTTGGCTTGGCTGGTGATTTCTCCGCCGATAAGGATGAATTCCTTGGTCGCGAAGACTTCGCAGGCGACGTGGGACTTGCTGTCTTGGGCTAGGCATTCGTCTAGAATCGCATCGGCGATCTGGTCGCAGACTTTGTCGGGGTGCCCTTCTGAAACCGACTCGCTGCTGAATAGGATTTTTTCACTCATATGTTGCTCCTTTTCCTATTTTGGCAATAAAAACGCCTCCCACCGTCGGAAGGCCAACCAAGATAGGGTCCGCATTTCCTCCAAGCATCGTTCCCTTGTGGGCAAGGGCTGACGGTGAGCACTTACCTCTATGGAGGAGTTGCTAGCGCCTTGGTTACACCGTCATATAGGCGCTTCTTGATGTCTGGCTTTTTGCCGAGAGAACTATAGCCGTCAGGCACGCCGTTTTCAAGAGGGTTAGAAAAACGGCCCGGGCTAGGCGGGCCGTTGGTTGCTCAATCGGCTTTTTGCTGTTGGATTTCCTTAAGCGCTTGGGCAAGCTGGTCGGGGCAAGAGGTTGATTTGCCACGGCATTGAATCCCATCAAGCAAAGTGATGAGGTCGGAGATTTTCCTTCCTTTGACTAGAGCGGAGATCCCTTGGAGGTTGCCAGGGCAGCCACCGAGGACGCGCAATTCGATCAAAGTGTCGCCGTCATAGACGATTTCCATCTCGCGGGAGCAGACACCCTTAGGGGCAAAGCGATAGGTTTGCTCCATAAAACTTACTTGGAAACGATTTCCCCGAAGATGACACCGGAACCGCAGCAGGCGTTGGATTCATCGGTGTCGATATGCATGGCAAGAGCGTATTTGGGGGAAACGCGGACAACGGTATCCTCAAAAACGACGGAACGTCCTTTGCCAGAATCAACTTTGACGCCGACGATCTGGCCGTTTTTGACGCCGAAACGCTCAGCGTCTTCAGGGGTCATATGGATATGGCGCTTAGCGGCGATGACGCCTTCTTCCAAATCCACTTCGCCAGCAGGGCCGCGGAGGGTGCATTTGCCAGAGCCTTTGATGTCACCGGATTCACGGACGGGAGCAGAGACTCCAAGTTTCCTAGCTTCGGTCAAAGAGACCTCGACTTGGTTATGATCGCGCACCGGGCCAAGGATCGAGAAAGCCATGCTGGGACGAGGAAGCTTGCCCTCGGGGTCTTTTCTAGGATCGTTGTAGCCAAGGACTTCGACCTTGTCGGTGGAAGCGAATTGGCCCGGCTGGGAAAGCATCTTCTTGGCGGTCAGCTGATGGCCCTCGCCAAAGAGGACTTCAAGGGCTTCTTGGGTGACGTGGACGTGTCTAGCGCTGGTCTCAACGAGAATTTTGTCGGAATCGTTCATTTTAAAAATCTCCTTACCTAATTAAGGCGGCAACATTATAGACCCCTTAAGTAAAGGGTCAAAAATCAATTCAAAAAATAGGCGCAAAGCCACTCAGACGGGAGGAAGTTCTTAACTACAAGCAAAACAAGGAAGAGCAAAGAGTCCCCCAAAGCAAAACCACCCCACCACGGCAATCCTAGGCAAACAAAGCCATAGGCGATCCCAAAAGAAGCCAGGCTAAAGAAGGCAAAAGCAAAGAAATCGATGACCATCTTCTTAAAGCGCGGCTTAATGAAGAAAACAAGGCAATGGGTGAATATCTCATAGCAGAAGAAAGTCACAAAAGAGGCGCAAAAAGAGGCTAAAAGATGGCCAACGCCAGTATCGGGGAAAGAAGGCAGATAGATGTAATGGAACAGCAAGACGTCGATCACGCAAAGGAGGATCCCCGCGAAAAGATAAGCCAAAGGGAAATAGGCGATGCGCAGCGAATCATGGAAGACGCGGAAATGCGTGGAAGCATTGTCTTTAAGGTAAATCGTCTGAATGGGGACAATTATGGGTTTCTCCTCCCTGACCACCGAGGCAAGGAAGCCCATCTCGAATTCGTAACGGCTCCCCGGGCAGGCCATAAAGGACGAAAAAAGACGTTTCGGTACCCCTCTTAAGCCGGTTTGGGTATCCTCGAGTTTAACCCCGGTCATCAAATTGAAATATAAAGTTGACCACCAAGAACCAACTTGGCTGCTATGGGGCATTTCGGAGCGCTTCCTGCAGCCTAAAACTAGAGCGTCGGGGTTAACGCATAAAGCATCGCGTATCTTCAAAACGTCTTCATAGGAATGCTGCCCATCCCCGTCGGCGGTCACGAACGCATCGATGTCCTTCGCGTTTTTCTTCATATATGACAAAGCGGCTTTCATCGCTCCGCCTTTACCTTTGTTTTTCTTCAAGCGCAGCACTTTGAATAAACCCAAACGGGCGATCGAAGCGAAGTGTTCGTCGAAAGAAGGCCCAGACCCATCATCAACAACTAGAAAAAGGGCGAAGTCGCCTTCCTTGAATTTGGACAAAAAAGGAAGCACAAACTCCGTTGGCTCGTAAATGGGGACAACCAGGGCGATTTTCATGGAGATATGATTCTCTTCCTTTGGAAGAAAGTAAAGAAAACGGTTTAGGACGAAAATGCTAACTTGTCATCCGAAAATCCGCTATTCTAGTGCCCGAATAGAGGAGGGCCATGAACATGGATGAAAAAAACGAATTCGACGAAAAAGAGCAAAAGGCTCCTGATGACCCTGCTCCCTTAGAAGAGGAAGAGGAGGAAAACGACTCCGGCATCGATGTCGAGAAGACCTCCGAAGAAGAGCTCGTTAAACTAATTGAGGCCAAGGACAGAGCCGGTTTGATCGAGATCTTCGACAAAGTCCCGACCATCGATATCGCCGAGGCCGCCGATGACTTGCCCCCAGAGCAGCTCATCTATCTTTTCCGCAACCTCCCAAGTTCCTTGACGGCCGATCTCTTCGACGGTTTTTCCGCCGAGACGAAAGAGACCCTCATCAAGGCGATGACCGACCGCGACTTGGTCAAGATCATCAATTCCCAATCCGCGGACGACGTCGCCGACACCGTCGGCGAACTCCCCGCAAATCTCGCCTCAAAAGTTCTTCGCGCCGCGGATAAGGACATGAGGGAAGACATCAACCAGCTCCTCAAATACAAAGAGGACACGGCCGGGTCTTTGATGACAACGGAGTACATCGAGCTGCTCGACACCACCACCGTCGCCTCGGCCATTCAAGTCATCAGAGAAAAAGGTAGAGACGCTGAGACGGTTTACACCATCTTCGTCCGCGATAAATTCCGCCACTTCGAGGGCACCGTCGACTTGGATGATTTGATCTTCGCTAAGCCCGACGAGAAACTTTCCGACATCATGAACGAAGACGTCGTCTCCGTTTCCACAAGCACCGACCAGGAAGAAGTCGGTCAAATGTTCTCCCGTTACGATCTCAATGCTTTGGCGGTTTTGAACGAAGACAGTCGTCTCGTCGGCGTCATCACCATCGACGACGCGGTCGACGTCATCAAAGAAGAGTCCAACGAGGATTTGGCCCGTATCACCAACATGGAGCCGGCGGACAAGCCCTACTCCGAGACTTCCCCTTGGGGGAATGCGAAGAAATGCTTCCCATGGATCATCGCCTTATTGATTCTAGGAACGTTCACGACCATGGTCTTGAATCGTTTGGAATCACAGACCATCTTCACTTCTCTCCCCATCTTGATTTCCTTCGTTCCAACCCTGATGGACACCGGGGGCAATTCAGGAGGCCAGACCACGGGTTTGATGATCCGCGGGTTGGCGATCCATGAATTCGGGCCAAAGCAAACTCTGAAAATTTTGTGGAAAGAGTTGCGTTCCGCTTTGATCGTCGCCGCCTTCGTCGGAGCTTTCGCCTTCATCTGGGTGGCCATGGAGGAATACACGGGCATCGTCAATCTAGGCTTGGTTACAGACACTAGCGGAAAGATCTACGACTTCTCCAATATGACGATATGGAACGGCTCCGCGTTCACGGGCAAAAGCTATATCGATGCGGACGGCTTAACTTGCTTCGTTTCAGGAGCCGACTTTGCAAGCCACTCCTTGATCTTTGCCGCTTTGGTCGCCGTGACGATGTTCCTCGCCGTCGCTTTGTCTAAAGCCGTTGGTACCCTTCTTTGCATGGGGGCCGCGGCCATCAAGAAAGACCCCGCTTTGGTCGCTCAGCCTTTGTTGACCACCGTGATGGATGTTGCGACGTTGCTGTTATATTTTGCGATAGCGTGTCTTTTCTTCCCAAAGTTCGCCTAATAAAAAGGCCGCAAAAATCCGCCGTTTCCGATATGGAGACGGCTTTTTTATTGAATGTAAAACTAAAACCGTTTCAATGAACATTACTTTAGGATGAATTAAGGTTTTTAGTTCCATGTCGAATTTATTTAACGCTACGACCTCATCGAATGATAAAAACGAATGCGTTGGCCTAGGTTGCGAATAATGCTGCACGCCTTGTATCCGTGGTAGGTGATTTCTTAAATATTTCAAAGTTGATTGATTCAAAGCTATTTTGTTCTCGTAGGTAAAATTCCATTCACATTGTATGCAACGTCGATAAATGCGACCGAATAGATTAAGTGCTTTGAAAGCGAAAGTTCATGTGTTAGACCTCGTTTCAAGTTATTGAAATTAGCCATTGCCAAGCCAAAGGATTCTACCTATAATTCTTCTCGCTGCGGGAGTGGCGGAATTGGTAGACGCGTACGTTTGAGGGGCGTACGGGGCAACCCGTGTGAGTTCAAATCTCATCCCCCGCACCACAAGGTAACAAAGCCTGGCTTAACGCCAGGTTTTTTCGTTGTTTATAACAGGCGACCAAAAGCACAAATTCAGCCCTTTGTGATATAGTTTTGCGGCTATGGCCCTACTCGAACTAGACAACATCGAATTCAACTATTCCGACAAGCCTCTCTACAAAGGGGCGAGCATGAAATTAAACCTAGGGGAGCACGCTTGCCTAGTCGGCGTCAATGGATGCGGCAAGACCACCCTGCTTTCTTTGATCGTCGGGGACAATAGGCCCGATAAAGGAACGGTGCATTGGGAATCAAAAGTCACTTACGCCTACCTTGATCAGCAGCTTAAAGTCAAACAAGACATGCCCGTCTCCAACTATCTTTATGGTGTCTACCAGGATCTTTTCGAAAAAGAGAAAGAGATGGAATCCCTTTACATAAAAGCCGCCTCCGGAGAGGATGGTTATGAGAAACTCCTTAACCGCGCAGAGCGACTAGGCGATGAACTTAATCAAAAAGGCTTCTATTCTTTGCAGGAGAAAGTCGGAAGACTGACGGATGGACTCGGATTCGATAAGTCCGACCTGGAAAAGCCGCTGCAGCTACTTTCCTCCGGGCAAAGAGAGAAGGCTTATTTAGCCAAGATGCTGCTAGAGGAAAAAGACGTCTTGATCATGGACGAGCCGACGAACTTCCTCGACCAAACTCAAGTGGCATGGCTATCCTCCTATCTCAAGAATTATCCAAAAGCGTTTTTGGTCGTCTCTCACGATCAGGCTTTCCTAAGGCAGATTGCCGAGGTCGTCTTCGTCTTGGAGAACCAGACCATAACGCGTTACAAAATGGATTTCGACTCCTATCTGTTGCAGCACGAGCTCGACAAAGAGCAATACCAAAAGAACTACGAGGCGCAGCAGCGGTATATCAAAAAGGAAGAGGTGTTCATCGCTAAGCACATCGTGAGGGCCACTTCCTCCAAAGCCGCCAAAAGCCACCGCGCAAGATTGGCTCACCTCGATGTCATGGAAGCCCCGGGAAAAGAAGAGGGCAAAGTCTTCTTCTCCTTTCCTTTCTCATATGACGTTGGCGAAAAGCCCCTTATCGTCGATGAGCTTGAGATCGGCTATGGCAAGCCTTTGTTAGAGCCGATTTCGTTTTTGCTAAAGAAAGGCGAAAAAATCGCAATTCTTGGACAAAACGGCGTCGGAAAGACCACATTCTTGAAAACCATTCTCAACGTCATCCCTTCTTTGGGCGGTTCCTACACTTGGCTTGACGGGATTCAGGTTAACTATTATTCCCAAGACGAGAAGATTGATTTGTCTTTGACGCCTTTTGAGTTCATCCATTCGAAATACCCCGATTTAGACAACACGAAAATCCGAAATTGCCTTGCTCGCGTAGGCGTTAGGAAAGAATTGGCCATGAGAAGAATGAGCGAGCTTTCTGGCGGAGAGGTCACCAAAGCCCGTTTCGCCTTAATGACTTTAAAAAAATCGAATTTCCTCGTTTTGGACGAACCCACGAACCACCTCGACCAAAAAGCGAAAGATTCTCTTTTCGACGCCATTGAACGCTTCCCCGGCGCCGTGATCATCGTCTCGCACGAAAAAGACTTCTATGACGGATTGGTCGATTACGAGCTCAATTTCTAGTTAAGGGTCTTCCTCTTCCTTAACCCAAAAAGGAAAAGAAGCCAGGAAAAACCCGGGATTGAAATCCAATAATTGAACGCGACCACATCCGCGTTATAGACGGCGGAAGACTGCCTGTAATTCGCATCCAAATCTTTTGTCGTAGAAATATAAGCGTCTTTTTCGCTTTCCGATTTACCAAGATTTTTCTCCGCAGAAAGGGCGCCTAACCGAATTTGGGCGTCTTTTAGCAAAGCGATGTCATCATCCCATTGCTTTTGATCAGATATCTTCGAATCAATCGCGGCAACCTTCTCCTTTAACGCAACGTCTTCATCGGAGAGAGCAATACCCTCCTTCAGGAAAAGATCAAACCAAGCCAAGAGCACTTCCTGCTTTTCGGTCAAGAAAACCATCGACGCCGCCTTTCTTTTGTTCAGTTTTCCAAGGAAGGCGAGCGAATTGGACAGGATAAGCAAAAATGCGCCCACATAGACGAAGACCAATAGCAACAAAACGAGGATGATGATCTGATAGGGCTGCATAGCCGCTATATTGTATCAGTCTTGCCAACGTTTGTTAAAACCGCAAAAGTCACTAAATTTGACGCTATATCGCCACATCGTTACAATTATGCCAGTTTGAGGCACCGAAAATGAGCAAAAAACCTATCGCCGCAATCCTATACGATTTCGATTCCACATTGGCCATAACCGATATGCAGAATTTCGGTTTCATCCCTTCTTTGGGAATGACGCCAAGTGAGTTCTGGGGGGAAGTGAGGAAATTCACCGACGAAACCCAAGCTGACAAGATTCTCTCCTATCTTTATATGATGCCTAGGATCGCCAAAGAAAAAGGGATTAAGCTCACCCGCGAATATCTAAACGAAATGGGACGTGCCATCAAATTCTTCCCCGGCGTCTCCACCTGGTTCAAGCGTATTAACGACTATGGTGAGGAACACGGCATCCAAATCGAACATTACATCATCTCTTCAGGCAACAAAGAGATAATCGACGGCTGCCCAATCGCCAAAGAATTCAAAATGATTTATGGCTGCGAATTCATCTACGACCCCAAGACAGGGGAAGCCATTTGGCCCAAGATGGCGGTCAACTACACCCAGAAAACGCAATACTTCTACCGCATTTCCAAAGGCGCAACCGATGTCACGGATGACAAAAAGATAAACGAAAAGCAGGACAAGAAGCGTATTCCCACATCGAATATGATCTATATTGGAGACGGAATGACCGACGTCCCTGCAATGATCATCGTCAAGAACTCCGGCGGAAAATCCATCGCAGTCTATCCCAAAGGAAACGAAGAAAAATCCGCCGAACTCGTTGAAGACGGCCGCGTAAATTATTCCTGCGTCGCCGATTACAGTGCGGGCAGGGACCTTGAAAGGATTATGCACCTCATCATCGAGGGAATCTCCATCAACGAATCCCTCCGTCACCGCGAAGAGAAAAACGTCACGGCCGACAAAGCCAACTAAAGAATCTTATGCGCGCGCGTGCTAGAATAGGCCCGCCATGAGGAATCCCGCACGCATTGCCATATTGCTTCTAGGCGGAAGCGGAACCCGATTTGGGGGAAACACGCCAAAACAACTTATCCATATCGCCGGAAAACCTCTTTTCGAATACCCTCTTTCCGTTTTGCAAAACTCACCCTGCGTTGATGAGATCTATCTCGTCATACGTAAGGGGCTAAGCGGAGAAGTAAATAAAACCAGCTCCAAATACAGCAAAGTCAAAGCCCTTATCGAAGGAGGGGAAAGCAGGGAAGAATCGGTCAAAAAAGCCTTGACCGCTTTAGAAAAAGCAAACGTTAATCCCGCTTCTTTGATATTGATCCAAGACGCGGACAGACCCAATTTGACGTTAGATTTAGTCCAGGCCAATTTTGAGAAGGCTGAAAAAACGGGGGCGGCAGTAACCGCCATCCCCTGCAGCGATTCCCTTTTCCATTCCGAAGACGATTCAAAGGTCAGCAAATATCTAAGCAGAAAAGGCATTTATTTAGCGCAAACCCCGCAAACCTTCATTTTCTCCCTGTTGCAAAAAGCCCATGAATCATCGAACGAAGCCACCGATGACGGCAGTAAGGTCCTTGCTTTAGGGGCGGAAGTAGCAATCGTCGAAGGCAGTCCAAACAACTACAAAATAAATTATCCAAGCGACATGGCTCGCTTTGAAAAGGAGGTCAACTCATGACGTTACCAAAAGTCGGAGACGTCGCCGAAGGCGTCGTCGTCAAAGTCTATCCCCGCTACGCCATAATGCTTTTCGAAGAAGGATGGACGGGTTTGCTCCATATTAGCGAGCTCGCCAATTCGTTCATCCACCACTTCACGGGCTATGTTTCGGTGGGGAACATTTACAACGTTAAAGTCATCGCGGTGAACCAAGAAAGTGATAATATCCGTGTGTCGTTGAAACAGATGGATGCCAGCGACCGCCGAAAAGCTTTCAAAAGGAAGAGGATCGAGCCTTCGGAAATTGATTTCCAAGCGCTTGAGGATAAGCTTCCCGATTGGGTGAAAAGCGAAAACGAAGGAGAAGAAAAACAATGATTAAAGTCGATACCAGCCACTCGATCATCGACATTGACTTCGCTAGCTACGAAGAGAAAGTCAAAGAGATCAACAAGGCCATAAACGAGAAAACCGGATTGGGAAATGATTTCTTGGGATGGGCAAAATACCCTGAGAATTACGATAAAGAAGAATTCGACCGCATCGAGAAAGCCGGCAAGTTCATTCAAGACAACTGCGAAGCTTTGGTCGTCTGTGGCATCGGAGGAAGCTACCTCGGAGCCAGAGCCGCCATCGAGGCTTTGAATGGCTTATTCCCTACCAACAAAGTCAAAATCCTTTTCTTCGGGAACACATTTGACTCCGATTATGGCGGACAGATCCTTGACTATCTCAAAGGCAAGAAATTCGCCATCAACGTCATCTCCAAATCCGGAACCACCACGGAAACCTCCGTCGGATTCCGTTTGGTCAGAGAATTGCTCGAAAGCCAAGTCGGAAAACAAGAAGCCTCAAAATACATCTTCGCCACAACCGATAAAGAAAAAGGCGCCCTCATCGAACTAGCGAAGAAATACGGCTATGAGCGTTTTGTCCTCCCCGATGACGTCGGAGGCCGTTACAGCGTCTTCACCGCCGTTGGACTGATTCCCATGGCCGCCGCCGGCATTGACATCAAAGCCTTCATGGACGGTGCTTACGAGGGGATGAAAGAATACGATACCCCCACGCTAAACGAAGCCTATAAATACGCCGTCGCCAGGCGCGCCCTATACGAATCCGGGAAATCCGTCGAATTCTTCGTTACCTATAAACTCCAGCTCGTCCAATTGGCCGAATGGTGGAAACAGCTCTATGGCGAAAGCGAAGGAAAAGACGGCAAAGGGCTGCTCCCAGATTCCGCCACCTTCACCACCGACCTCCACTCTCTTGGCCAATTCGTCCAAGAGGGATCCAAAATCCTTTTCGAAACCGTCCTCAATGTTGAGGAGCCGGGAAGAGAAGTCTATATCCCCCACGACGAAGATAACCTCGATGGTCTGAACTACCTCGAAGGAAAGGGCATCGACTACGTTAATAAAAAAGCCTTCGAAGGAACTTTGGACGCCCACGTTAACACGGGCAACGTGCCAAATCTCGTCATCAACGTCACGAAGTTGGATGCCTTCCACCTCGGCAAGCTCCTCTACTTCTTCATGAGGGCCTGCGCGATGAGCGCTTACCTCAACGGAGTGAATCCCTTCAACCAGCCTGGGGTTGAAATTTATAAGAAGAATATGTTCCATCTTCTTGGAAAACCCGGCTATTAATCGAAAGAAAAAGGAAAAACGAAGCCTCTGAAAATTGAGGCTTTTTTTCGTTGCAACCGCTTGGGCTGGGTGATATTATACGTAAGCGCGTTTTGAAGCGCCCCGCGGATGCTTAGCTCAGCGGGAGAGCATCGCCCTT
>CAVGXP010000054.1:0-3630 GCA_963633165.1 bacterium | reverse complement strand
GCCTTGGGTATCTGAAAGACATCTCCGTCAAAGACAGCGACGGCGTCGAATGCATTATGACCCAAGTCAAAGAGCACGTCACCGATCCTGCAGACATCGGGGACAACATCTTCCCTTATGGGCAGTTCGATTACACCTTCCCCGATGATTCCTCCTCCTCTTCCTATTCCGAGGATTCCTATTCCGGGGACACACGTCCTGAAAGTTCTTCCTCCTCTTCGTCTTCCTCCTCTTCCTCCGCGGTGAGTTCCTCTTCTCAAAGCGGTGGAGATTCTAGCCAAGGGAGTGACTCTTCTAGCGGCGTGAACACCGCTATTGGCCTTAGCATTGGATTGACCGCCATCGCCGCCGGCGGATTGGTTGCCTCGATCGTCTTATTGGCAACGAAGGGAAAGAAGCATGAATAGGGTTAAAACATTCATTTGCATGCTTTCTTTGTTGGCTCTTCCCGCCTCAATGCCTGAGTTTGTCATGGCTATAGGAGCGGAAGCGGAACAGAGCAATTCCGCAGGGCTTAGGCTTTTCCAAATCAAAAGCCCGGCCTGCTTCCATACCGTCCTTCAGGAGAAATACATCGAGGACGGAAACGCCTCCATCCAGCATTTCGCTCAGGCCAATACCGAAATATCTCGCCCCGATGCGCTGAAATTCGAATGGGAAGCCGAAGGCATAAAATCCACGGCCAAACCCACATACTATTTCACCATTTCTGAGAATGAGGACCTCTCCAACGGGAGGACCTATCAGACCAACGAGAACTACGCTAACGTGTATAACCTCAAGCTCGCGACGCGCTACTATTATTGTGTTTCCACCAAATACGGCGGGGTCACCTCCACTAGCGAAGTGAAGCATTTTTCAACCGAGCAAAGCGTCTTCAGGAACCTTTATATCGATGGCGTCTCTAACGCCCGCGATTTGGGCGGATGGAGGAACGGCGAAGGCAAATTCATGGTCAAACAGGGCATGATTTACCGCAGCGGGCCTTTCAACGTCTCTAATACCACGACCTATCAGAGGTCCATTTCATCGCAGGGGTTGGAGGAAGCCTCGTATCTAGGTATCAAAACCGAGATCGATCTCCGCCGCACCGACAACGGCGAGGCCAGTGTTTTCAATTCAACCAGCCCCCTTGGAAGCAACGTGAAATACGTTTCCGCCCCTTTGAATTGGGATAACGCCGATAAAGCCCTTGAAAACACGGACAACATCACCTCCGTCAAAAAGATCTTCGAGATCCTTGGCGATGAGAACAATTACCCCGTCAATTTCCATTGCACTGCCGGGGCCGATAGGACCGGTATGATCGCCTTCTTGATCAATGGCCTCCTTGGTGTCTCCGAAGCCGATCTGTATCGCGATTACCTCTTCACCAATTTTGCAAACGTCTATTGGATCCGTTATAAGAGCACGATTTCCAATTCCTGGGTCAAAACCGTGAAGAAACAAACCGGTGTCACCTTGCAGGATAAGATCGTCCGTCTTCTCCGTTCTTTTGACATCTCTTTAGAGAGTCTGTCCAACCTTTATTTCTTGATGCAAGAGGAGGGGTATCGTCCATGATTAAAGCCTTGGTTTCTCTGCTTTGCCTTTCCTCTTTGTTTTATGGTGCCTGCCTTACCTCTTCTTCTAACCTCACCAACGTAAGAAGAGAGACCCCAGACATTGCCAAAGTCGGGGCTGAAGGAGCAGATGGAGGAGTGTGGAGTTTTGAAGAGGAGGGTGGATGGAAGTTCTCCGAAGAAGGGAGCGCCACCTACACCGACGAAGAAGCCTGCTCTGGAAACAAATCCCTTCATATTGTTCGTTCCAACACCGATTCCTACTTTACCGCCACAAATACCACCCCCTTCTCTATCGAAGGAGGAAAACGCTACCGTATCGGCTTCTTTTATAAGAGCCAACATTCCTATGGCGTGAGCCTTACGATGAACGTGCAGACCTTTGATTCCTCCGGAAACCAATTGCGCACGATCGAAGGGGGCAACAACAAGCTGAATGCCGACGCCCTTTCTTCTTCCTGGAACGAATGCTTTATCGAATTCCAAGCAAAGAACGATGCCGTGAATGCGACGATGAGCATCATCGTCAAATACGGCGCGGCCGATCTTTACGTTGATAAAGCCTCCTGCACCTTGACTGGCGATGATGTTTATGACGAGACCTTCTCTCTCCCCAAAGCCGACGGGACGCTTTTGAATTGGGACATGAATAATGCCTCCGTCGTCGATGACGCTTTGCTTATCGAAAACGGAGGGGAGGCCAAAGCGGTTTGGAAGCGATTCCTCAGCGGCTATGGCTACACCTTTACCTTCGACGCGAAAGGGAAGACGGGAAACAAAGGGAAAATACGCTTTGATGTCTACGATACCTCTGGCGTTTTGACCCAATCCAGCGAAAAAGAATTCACCTTAACTGAGGAATATCAGCAAATCGCATCCGAGGTTACGATCAAGCGCGGCGTTAAATCCTACATCAGTTTCACAAATGAAACCGGATCCCCGCTTTATATCGACAATCTCCACGGGGTGAAGAGCTATTCGCCAAACGACGAATCGGGATGGTCTGGGAAATGGGTTACTTATCCTGACGCTGACGTCACCGGCGATTCCACATATGAGAATCGCTGGTATCGCAAGAAATTCAATATCCCTGAGCCTGTGGTCTCCGCCAGCATGCAAGTGACTGCCGACGATGTGCGTTTCCCCTTCGTTAACGGGGTCAGTTACGGCAGCTCTGGATCTTGGTCTACGCCTAGCGTCGTTGATATCACCGATGTGGTGAGAGAAGGGGACAACGTCTTTGCCTGCCGCGTCTATAACGGCAGCTATTATTCCGGTGTCTTATTCGAAATCACCGTTATCACCACATCCGGGCGCACCCTATCCTTTTATTCGGACGCGGATACTCTTTCTTCCAAGACGGCCGGACCGATAAGCGGAATGAATCTTTCCGATGAAGATCTTAGCTGGACGCAGGTGGATTATGACGATTCCTCTTGGGTGAAATGCTATGTGGTCGGCCTTGTTGGCTGCATGCCTTGGGGCTCTATCCCCTTTGTTTCCCTTGCTTCGGCCTGCCCTGAACTCGAAGTCGTTGGCCTTGAGCTTCCTAACGAAGTCAAACTTGGCGAAAGCATGGCTTTCAAGGTCGTCTGGAAGCCAAAGAGCAAAATCAAGAAGCCCATTTCCCTTTCGGTTTCCTTCTGGGGGAAATATTCCAGCGATAACGATGAATCTAATCCAGCCAGAACGGTTTTGCAGCAGGTTTCAGGGCCTGATATGACCACTTGGGACGCTGAAGAGGAAGTGGAGGTCAGCTACGTTTGCGACGTTCCTGATTTCATCGATGCTGGCTCTTACATGATCCAATTCGACACCGATGCGATCAGTGTGGTTGGTAACCCCAATTACAGCGGCAACAAAATGCGCGGCCATTACGTGCAGCTCCTTAAAACCGACATCTCCTTGCAAAAGAGCTCAATCGTCATGGAAAAAGGCGTGACGAAGCTTGCCATCGGCGAGCAGGAATACGCGCCTTATTTGTTCATGCAAAGCGATGGTCTTAAATATGTTAAAGCCTCCTATATCCGCAACCTCTACGATTCGGGAATGCGCTTGTTCTCGGTGG
>CAVGXP010000053.1:0-13560 GCA_963633165.1 bacterium | reverse complement strand
GTGCCCTTCCTCGTTTATGGGCTTAGAAAAATGAACAAAGAAATCGGCGCGCCCATAAAAGGAAGGGATGTCGTTGAAGGGGATTAATCTTTCTTTAAGACTTCTAGATATCAATTTTCGAAATTCGCCACAACGGGAGTATGGTGCTTATCAAGGTGGCTGCCGCAATTAGAACATAGACGGAGGCGCGGAAACGCTAAATTAAACGAAAAAAGGTTCGATGACTGACATCGAACCTAATCTTATCAAATGGTCGGAACGACGGGATTCGAACCCGTGACCCCTACCACCCCAAGGTAGTGCACTACCAAGCTGTGCTACGTCCCGGCGATGGATATTATACTCACCTCGCTTTGCTTTTCCACAAGAAATATTGCCTACCTAGTTCGGCAACCTATTTTACCTTTGATAGAACGGATGAAGGTGTGGTGGTTCGATGTAGCGAGGCCACTGCGATCATGCTAATTTCATCGGTTTCTCTGTTGATGCATTAACTTAAAATTAGAACCCTGAATTGATAAAAAGAGCCGAGCCGTTTTGGGACAAAACGGGGAAATATGCTTGTATAATTGCCCTGTTATGAACGAAGAAAAGAATTCTAGAAATTGGATTCTGGTCCGTGGGGCCAGGGAAAATAATTTAAAAAACGTGAACGTGGATGTCCCAAAGGGCTCTTTGACGGTTTTTACGGGTTTGTCGGGATCGGGTAAATCGACCTTGGCCTTCGATACGATTTTCGCCGAAGGGCAAAGGCGCTACGTCGAGTCCCTTTCAAGCTATGCCAGGCAGTTTTTAGGCGGATTTGAGAAGCCTGACGTTGATGAGATACAGGGTTTGTCTCCGGCAATTTCCATCGATCAGAAATCGACTTCTCATAATCCCCGTTCGACAGTGGGGACGGTGACGGAAATTTATGATTACCTTCGCTTGCTTTACGCTAGAGTCGGCGTCCCCTATTGCCCTCACCATCATCAGCCCATCACAGCCTTCTCGCCCTTGATGATGTGCAACGCCATTCTTTCTTACCCCGAGGGCAGCAAGATTCAATTGCTCGCCCCGGTTGTAAGCCATGAGAAGGGGATGCACGTCGATACGCTTAATAAGCTTAAGAAACAGGGTTTTGTCCGCGTCAGGGTTGATGGGACTGTCTATCTTTTAGACGATGTGCCTGCTTTGGACAAAAACAAAAGGCACGATATTGATATCGTGATCGACAGAATCGTTTTAAAAGAAGGGGTACGTCAACGGGTTTCCGAGGATATCGAGCTCGCCCTTGATTGGGGAAGGGGATATTTGATTGTTCTTAATGGAGAAGAGGAAAAGCTCTTCTCTTCCCATCATTCCTGCCCCGAATGCGGCTTTTCAATCCCTAATCTAGAGCCGCGCCTTTTCTCTTTCAACGCCCCTGTCGGCTATTGCCCGGATTGCCATGGACTTGGCATTAAAAGGGAAGTTGCCCTCGATTTGCTTGTTCCCGACGAGGATAAAACCATCTCTCAGGGGGCTATCCGCTATTTCAACAACATCGTCAATACCACCAACCTTGAATGGCAGGAGTTCGCTTATCTTTGCTCTCTTTACGATGTGCCTTTGGACAAACCCTGGAAAAGCCTGACCAAAGAGCAGAAAGACGTCGTTCTATATGGTTCTAAGAAGCCGATCTCCTACACGCTTACTTCCGTTAACGGGAACAAAATGAACCGCAACGGGTATATCGAAGGCGCTAAGACAAGGATCGAAAGGCTGTATCGAGAAACAACTTCGGATTGGATGAGAACGTACTATGAATCCTTCATGCGCGACTCGATTTGCCAGACTTGTCACGGAGCCAGATTGAACGAAGCCGCCTTATCGGTCAAGGTTAACGGGCTCAACATCTTTGAAGCCACCGAGCTTTCGTTAGATCGTTTTTTGGAGTGGGTTTTGGCCACAAAATCCAGCTTATCCGATACGGAGCACCAAATTGCTGATTTGGTGCTTAAAGAAATCGAAAATAGAGCCTCTTTCCTTGTGAATGTGGGTTTGGATTACCTTTCCTTGTCCCGTTACGCGATGACTCTTTCCGGCGGGGAAAGCCAACGCATTCGCCTCGCCACCCAAATCGGGTCGCGCTTGTCGGGCGTCCTTTATGTCTTGGACGAGCCTTCGATTGGCTTACATCAAAGGGACAACGACAAGCTTATCGCCACGCTTAAGCAGATGCGCGACATCGGGAACACCTTGATTGTCGTCGAACACGATGAAGACACGATGCGTGAGGCCGACTATCTCGTCGATATCGGGCCCGGCGCGGGCGTTCACGGCGGCGAGGTGGTAGCCCAAGGTTCCCTTGAAGACATCGAGAATTGCCCCCGCTCGATCACGGGCGCCTATCTTTCTGGCAAGAAGTTCATCCCTTTGCCTAAAGAAAGGCGAAGAGGCAATGGGAAATGCATCGAAATCGATGGGGCTTATTGCCATAACCTGCAAAACGTTGACGTCAAATTCCCGTTAGGGAAGTTTGTGTTGGTTACCGGTGTCTCCGGTTCGGGGAAATCCTCTCTTATAAACGAAACCTTGGTCCCGGCCATTTCGCGGTCTCTTACGAAATCCAAAAACGGTGAGCCTTTGCAGCTTAAAAAGATAAAAGGGCTGCAAAACATTGATAAACTCGTCGCCATCACCCAAGAGCCGATCGGCAGGACCCCTCGAAGCAATCCGGCGACCTACATTGGGGTTTTCGACGACATACGCGCCCTTTTCGCCGAAACCGAGGAAGCGCGCGCTTTGGGCTATACCAAAGGAAGGTTCTCCTTCAATGTTCCTGGAGGAAGATGCGAGAAGTGCCAAGGTGCCGGAGTGACCCGCATTCCGATGTCTTTCCTTCCTGATGTCTACGTTGAGTGCGATGAATGCCAAGGGAAACGTTATAACGAAGATACGCTTCGTTGCCTATATAAGGGAAAGAACATCCACGACGTGCTGGAGATGCGCGTTGAGGAGGCCTGCGAATTCTTCAAAAATCGTCCGCAGATCTATCGCAAAATCAAAACGCTTGAAGAAGTGGGGCTTGGCTATGTCAAACTCGGTCAGCCCGCTACTCAGCTTTCTGGAGGCGAGGCCCAAAGGGTCAAACTCGCGGCTGAACTGCAGAAAAAAGCCACCGGAAAAACCGTCTATGTCCTTGACGAACCGACGACGGGCCTTCATAGCGATGACGTCTATAGGCTCATCGAGGTTCTCCAATCCATCGTCGATCACGGCGATACGGTCATCGTCATTGAGCATAACCTCGACATGATTAAAGTCGCGGACTGGATCATCGATTTAGGGCCTGAAGGCGGATATAGAGGCGGAAACGTCGTCGCGGAAGGAACCCCTGAAGATGTCTGCAAAGTCGAAGCTTCCTTTACGGGGAAATACCTTGGCCCCATCTTGGACAAAGCCAAACGTTTAGGACAATATAAGAAGTAAATTGCTTGTCAGGTGCCGACAACCTAAGATATCCCCATGTTTATTTTATTTTTAATCATCGGACTCGCCGCCTTAGCCGGGGCCATAGGCTTGCTCGTTTGGAAGCTCAAGCCGTTCTTCGCCGACCATAAATCCACTCGAATCGATAAGAACCTTCTTTATGTTCTTCTCGCCTCCTCGGGGCTTTATCTAGTTTCTGGGCTTTGCCTGCAACTAGGGATCAACCTCGGATGTGGATGGAATATGAGCGGTGGAGAGACCTCTCTTTCTCTTATTGGTGCCGCTTTGTTCTTTGTTTTCTTCGGTAGCTTCTGGACCAGCTTCTTGCTCCGTCATTACAAGGTGGATTTGGACGCAAAACAGTCCAAAATAAACAATATTCTCGTATACGTCCTGCCCTTTTTGTCCTTGGCGGGCTTCTTGATGCTTGGGGAAGGGGTGGCGCTGCATCTGACCTATCCTTTGGTTTCGGGATTTTGCCTTGGTAATGGGGGCTTCCATTGGGTCACTTATTCCTCGGGCTTTTCCGGTTTCCATTTGGCTTGGTATGCAGTCGTGATCCTTCTAGGGGCTTTCCTGGCTTATAAACTATCCGATAGCTGCTTCTATAAAGAATACAAGAAGCACGGCATCATCGATTCCCTCTTCGTCATCGCTTTGCTTGGCGGGATTTTGGGGGCTCGTGTGTGGTATGTCGTCGGCAATTTCGCCGGCGATAGCGCAAACGGCATTAATTTCGCTAAGGAAATCACCAACGGAAATTGGTTCTCGATGTTCCAGCTTTGGAATGGTGGGCTCACCATTCTAGGCGGAGCGGTTGCGGGCATCCTCGTCGGCATGCTCTACATCACAAAAAAGAGGAAATACGTGGATCTGCGCTTCGCCGTGGACGCCTGCGTTCCGACGATCCTTTTGGCCCAAGCCATCGGCAGATGGGGCAATTTCTTCAACCATGAGGTTTACGGGGCCGAAGTGAGCATGGGCACTTTCTCCTTCCTCCCCACCTGGCTCCGTTATCAAATGGCGACGGGTTTCAGCAACGGCATGCCCTCTAGCACGCAGATGTACGTTCCTTTGTTCTTGATCGAAGGCGTCGCTAACATCATTGGCTATTTCATCATCGTTAAGTTCATCCCCCTTCTTTGGCCAGAAAGCAAAGGCAGGGCCAAAGGAGATAACCTCGCTTTCTATCTGATTTGGTATGGCATTGTCCGCATCATAATGGAACCGCTACGAAACGAGAACTTCAATATGGGCGGAGATGGTATGTGGTCGATATGGAATTCCGCGATATACATCATCCTTGGCGTTTTGGCTCTAGTGGCCTTCCAGTTTGTCGGAAAAATCGAAAAGAAAAAGGGCTTGCCTAACCAAGAAAAGACATATTCCGTCTTCTACATGATCCTAGAGACCGCTTTCTTCGGCGTGGGCTGTTGGTTCCTTGTTGACGGCATCCTCAAATCCGGCGGTCAATACGGCCCGGCTTACGTGTTCGTTCTTGTTCTAGGGATCGTCCTGATGATTCTTAACGCAGGTTTGTTCTACTTCTCGTTTAAGAAGTTCAAGAGGATTGGTAACGAGCCTCCTGAGGAAACGATGAGCAAAATAGAAGACGAAAGCGCCAAAAGCGCGGAAAATAAGGGGGAATAAACCCCTTTTCTTTTTTGGAGGTGTGACAATGGAAGAGAAAGACGTCGTCGTCATTGGCTCAGGAATCGCCGGAATAAGCGCATCCATCTATCTCAAAAGAAGCAACGTCAGCTTTGCTTTACTCGACAAAGGTGCCCCGGGAGGGAAGCTCAACAACATTCATCGTATCGATAACTACGCAGGAATGGCTTCGATTTCTGGCCCGGAGCTGGCTTCTGCCTTGTCGGAGCAGGCTAATGGCTTGGGCGTAGCCTTTGATTATGGAAACGTCGTCGGGGTCAGCCAAGAAGAAGGCGGGTTTTTAATCCGCGGTGAAGGGGAATCCTGGAAGGCGAAATCTATCATCATCGCGACGGGGCTAAGTTCTCGAAAACAGACTGTGCCGGGGGAGAAGGAAAGAGTCGGCAGGGGGGTCTCTTATTGCGCGACTTGCGACGGGGCCTTCTTCAAAGAAAAGACGGTCGCTGTGGTTGGCTATGAGGATCACGCCGTTGAAGATGCGCTCTATCTCTCCTCCATCGTCTCGAAAGTCTATTTCATCGCCCCCATGCCTATTGTCGGGGCGCCCGTCCACGTCGATGCCCTAAAAGCTCGCCCTAACGTAGAGATTATGGAGGGCTCCTCTTTGCTCTCTATTTCTGGCGATCCGCTGGTGAAATCCATTCTCATCAGCAACAAAGATGGCGAAAAGGAGCTTGAGGTCTCCGGTGTATTCCCCTTGTTTGGGGAAGCGCCATCCAACGCCCCGTTTGCAAGTTTGGGAGTGAAGATGGAGAAGGGTTTCATCATCGTCGACGCGGATATGAGGACCAACGTTCCGGGGGTTTTCGCCTGCGGAGACATCGTAAGCAAAAAACTGCGTCAACTCATCACCGCCGCTAGCGATGGGGCTATCGCGGCGACTTCCGCGATCTCTTATTGCCACGCTAAAAATAAATGATGACACTTGGTGTCGATTGTCAAAATACGTCTACAAAAGCAATTTGGTTTGCTTTATGATAACCAATTAGAAAGGTGGTTAATCGAACCATGAAAAGATTCCTTCAGTTCTCCGGTTTAATCGCGGCCGTCATCGCGATCGTGGGCTTTGTCCTTATGATGACTTGCCCCTCCCTCGTTTACACTGTCACCAGCCCTTTGTCCGGATCTAAATCCTCCACGAGCTACTCTGGCATCATGGGCATTTTCGGCGGAACGGTTAAAGGAAGCATCGGCGGAATCAGCTTCGATGCCGGAAAGATCAATCCTACTCCTTTGGCCATCGTCGCCTTCGTCCTTCTTTGCGTCGCAATCGTGATTTTGCTTTTGGGCGCCATCCTTCCCATCATGAAGGTCAAGGCCCTCAACAAATTCTCCGGGCTTTTAAACCTCATCGCTGTGGTTTGCCTCATCGCTGCCGGCGTCATGCTTTTCTTCGAAGTCCCCTCTTGGTGCGCTGCTCAGTCCACTGAGAATTACAAGATGAGCACCGACAATTTCTCTCTTGGTGCCGGATGGATCATCGCCGCCGTCCTCTCCATCGTCGGTGGCGTCGTCGCCATTCTCCCCGCCTGTGCGAATTTCCTCGCCAAAGGCAAAAAGCGCAGATAAGCGAATTAACGGAAGGACCTGCCTAATGAGAACAAGGCAGGTCTTTTTCTTTCTTTCTTCGTTTCGTACAATCGCTATACTTTAAAAGCGCGATGCGCCATAACACCATGTCAGATACGCTTTCCTTTGCAGGCGAGGTAAAAGAAGAAATCGCCCGTCACAAATTCAACGACACCGCCATCAAAAGCGTTCTTTCTTCGTTTACGAAAACCAGTGGCGGCATCCATATCTCCGGAGGCAAGGAGGAACTCGATCTTTCCACCGAAAGGGCCAACGTCGCCAAATTCCTCTATTTATCCTTCCGTGATGTCTATGGGGTTAATCCTCGCTTCGCCTTCACTAAGGGGATCGGCTTCCGTAAACGCGTCAAATATCATTGCTTGGTTCCTGAAGCCGAGGAAATCCTTTCCGACCTTCAGGTGGATTTTCTTTCCATGCGTCTGCCCAAAGGCTTGACGACAACCCCGGAGCAAGCCGCGGCTTATCTAGCGGGCGCTTTCTTAGCTGCCGGCTCGGTCAACGACCCCTCTAGCAGCAATTACCATTTGGAGATCGCTCTTTCCGACCAAACCTACGCGAACTGGATCAGCCATTTGCTTAACCGCGTTTCCTTCCATAATTTCACCTCGAAGGTCGCTAAAAGAAGATCGCAATATATCGTTTATCTCAAGCGCAGCGATCAAATTTCCGATTTCTTGGTTTTGATTGGCGCTCCGGAGAGTTGCTTGAAATTTGAGAATGTCCGTGTGGACAGGGATTTCGCCAACATCGGCAACCGCCTGACCAACCTCGACGGGGCCAATATGTCCAAAACCCTCAAAGCCAGCCAAAAACAGGTTGAGGCGATTGAATTCTTTTTATCCATCGATGGGTGGAAACATTTCGATAATCCCAAGAAAAAAGCCCTTATGGAACTTCGTTTAGAGCATCCAGACGCCAGTTTGGATGAACTCTCCGAATTGCTTTCGGAACGTTTGGCCTCTTCGGTTAGCAAAAGCAACGTCAACCATCTTTTCAGAAATCTTTTGGACGAATACGAAAAAGAAAGGAAGATACGGGATGAGAAGCGCCGCGGATAACGATCTTTCCCTGCTTTCTCAGCTTGGCAAAAGAATTGCCTATCTGCGAAAGAAGAAGGGGATGTCCCAACTCGATCTTTCTTTGGAAGCGGGGGTTTCGAAAAACTACCTCAGCGATCTAGAGAACGGGCGGAGGAATCCTAGCGCCCTGCTTTTGCAACGCATCGCCTTTGCTTTGGGCGTTTCTTTGGAGAAGCTCTTCCAAGGCGTCGTCCCATTGGACGCGCTTTTGAGGTGAATTGCCCCGAAAGGGCGCTTTTCCCGAAAAGCCGGTTTTTGCTTTCTTTGCAACCGCGCGCGCAATTTGTATAATACGAGCGCAGTTTCATAAGGAGGACTTAAACACACATGTCCATCAAACTTGCAATCAACGGGTTCGGCCGCATCGGCCGCCTCGCATTCCGCCGCGCCTATGAGATGAACAAGGAAGCCGGCAAGGAAGTCTTCGAAGTCGTTGCCATCAATGACCTCGTCGACGCCCCGACCCTCGCTTATCTCCTCAAGTACGACACCACCCATCGTACTTGGAACAAGGATTTGATCTCCGCCGAAGGCAATTCCATCGTCTTCGATGGCCACAAGATCCCCGTCCTTGGCAAGAAAGATCCCCACGATCTCGCTTGGAAAGACTATGGCGTTGACATCGTCTTGGAGTGCACCGGACGTTTGAAGAGCCACGAAGACGGCGACGTCCACATGGAAAATGGCGCCAAGGGCGTCATCATCTCCGCCCCCTCTTCTTCCAAAGACATCCCGACCTATGTCTTCGGCGTTAACAGCGATAAGCTCACCGCCGATCAGACCATCATCTCCGGCGCTTCTTGCACCACCAACTGCCTCGCTCCGATGATGAAGGTTCTCAACGACAAGTTCGGCGTCGTCGGCGGAACCATGACCACCGTCCACGCTTACACCAACGACCAGCGCATCCTCGACCTCGCTGGCAGCAACATCCGCCGCTCCCGCGCCGGTGCCGCCAACATCGTCCCGACTTCCACCGGTGCCGCTAAGGCCGTCGGCAAAGTCATCCCCGAACTCAACGGCAAACTCAACGGCAACGCCATCCGCGTTCCTGTCACCGATGGGTCCATCTGCGATTGCACCCTCCTTCTTAAGAAGGATGCCACCGTCGAAGAAATCAATGCCGCTTTGAAGGAAGCCTCCGAAGGCGAACTCAAGGGCATCCTCGGCTACAACGACGAAGAAATCGTTTCCTCCGACATCCTCGGCAGGACCGAAGGCTCCATCTTCGACGCCACCCTCACCATGCTCATCCCCGCGGAAGACAAGGTGTTCGTCAAAGTCGCCTCTTGGTACGACAACGAATATTCCTTCACCTGCCAGATGATGCGCTTGGCTCAAAAGTACGGCGAAGTCCTCGGCGCGAAGTAATTCTTCCAACCAAAACCTTAAAGGTCCCTCCAAAAGAGGGGCCTTTTTGCATAGCTATACGCGGTTATTAGAACGCGTTATTGGGAATTCGGTAATGATTATGGGAATTATGCGTAGCAATGGTATTATTATTTGGAGCACCCTTTAAGGGTGCTACAATGGTACCGCTAAGCAAAAGGAGTACAAGAATGCTTACTGTTGATGATTTGAAGGGCTTGAACGGCAAAAAAGTTCTCGTCCGCGTCGATTTCAATGTTCCCCATAAGGGTGAGCAAATTAGCGATGATAACCGTGTCAGCGCGGCTATCCCAACGATTTCCAAGCTTTTGAAAGAAGGCGCCAGGGTCGTTTTGATGTCCCACTTGGGCAAAGTGAAGTGGAAGGACATCAAAAAGGGAAAGGCCACGATGGAAGACATCGAAAAACAGATGAAGAAAAACGACCTCTCCATCGTTTTGAAGCCTTTGAAGGAAAAGCTCGACGCCGCTATTGGGCATGACGTCAAAGTCTCCTTCTCTTCCGCCACCCACGGCGAAGAACTCGCCAACGCCATCGCTTCCATCAATGATGGCGAAGTCCTCTTGGTTCAGAATACCCGCTATGAAGCCGGCGAAGAGGCCAACGATGCCAAACTCGCCGAAGATTGGGCGAAGAACATCGACTTGTTCGTGATGGATGCCTTCGGCTCCGCTCACCGCGCCCACGCTTCCACCTATGGCGTCCCCGCCATCCTCAACAAAGAGGGCAAACCGACCGCGGTTGGCTATCTAATGGAAAAAGAGATCAAGAATCTCGGCCGCTGCGTCGCCCCGAAGGAAGACGAGCGTCCTTACATCGCCATCCTCGGCGGTTCGAAGGTTTCCTCCAAAATTGAGGTCATCGATTCCCTTCTTAAGAAATGCGACAAGATCCTCATCGGTGGAGGCATGAGCTACACTTTCAAAAAAGCCGTCTATGGAATTGATGTCGGCTGCTCCATCTGCGAAGACGATCAACTCGAATACGCCAAGAAGTGCTATGAGACCGGTAAAATCGTCCTTTCCGTCGACACCGTCATCGTCAAAGGACTTGATTTCGATGATTTAGGCAAGGCCCCCGAAGAAATTAAGGTCTTCGATGGCAACGAAAAAGATTTCCCCGCGGGATTTGAAGGCGCCGACATCGGCCCGAAGACCTGCGAACTCTATAAAAAGGAAATCGCTAGTGCCAAGACCATCTTCTGGAACGGCCCTATGGGCGTGTTCGAGAACCCCGCTCTCCAATCTGGCACCAAAGCCGTTTGCGAAGCCGTCGCCGAAGCCACTGGCAAAGGCGCCTTCACCGTCATCGGCGGTGGCGATTCCGCCGCTGCGGCGAAGATCTTCGGCTATTCCGACAAATTCTCCCACATCTCCACCGGTGGCGGAGCCTCTTTGGAACTCATCCAATATGATGGCCACCTCCCTGGAATCGATGTCATCGCGGAGGGCAAATAAAGATGGCTCGCAAAAAACTCCTCCTCGGCAACTGGAAAATGAACAAAACCCCCTCGCAAGCCAAAGAGTTCGCTCTTGGCTGTGAGGAGATGATCCGCTTTGCCGTCGATAACGGCATCGACGTTGGCGTTGCCCCGACTTACGTTTGCTTGCAGACCGTTGTCGAAAACGCGCCCAAAGATCTCATCATCGCCGCCCAAAACGTCAATGAGCACGACCACGGCGCCTATACCGGCGAGATCTCCATCCCCATGCTTAAGGAAATCGGAATCTCCTGGGTCATCCTCGGACATTCCGAAAGACGCACCTATAATGGCGAGACCTCCTCGGCTTGCAACGCCAAGATCAAAGCCCTTCTTGCTAACGGCATGACTCCGGTCTATTGCTGCGGCGAGAGCCTTGAGACCTTCGAAGATGGCAAGACCAAGGATTTTGTTGGCAAACAGATTGAAGAAGGCTTTGCGGATCTTAGCAAAGAAGAAGCCGCGAAAGTCGTGGTGGCTTATGAGCCTATCTGGGCCATCGGCACCGGTAAAAACGCGACTAAGGAAATCGCTGAAGACACCGTTTCTAGCATCCGCGCTGTCTTGAAGAGTATGTTTGGCGAAGAAACCTCCGAATCCATCCGTATCCTCTATGGTGGCTCGGTCAAACCCAATAACATCGCCGAGTATATGTCCGAGAAGGATATTGACGGGGCTTTGGTTGGCGGCGCTTCGCTTGAGCTTGATTCCTATCGCGGGCTCATCGAGAACCTCGTTAAGTAATGGCTTACGCTTCCTTCCCCCAAGGGGATTCCAACAATAAGGGCAACCCCTCGCCCTTTGTGAATCAGAGTCAGAACGTTTCGGAAAAATCGGTTTTGGCGAAAAGCTTCGGATATATGTCCCTTGGCTTGGCCATTTCCGCCGCTGTGGCCTTCCTTGTTTCCTTCCTGTTTGCCAAAGTCTTCCTTTGGACCGCAGACCCTTCAACCGGGGAACTTAGTTCTGCGGCCTCCACGGGATACGTCATCTTCATGATCGCCACGCTATTGGCGCTATTGATAGATGGCATTGTCGTCAATGCAACGATCGCCAAAAACAAGCATTCCGCTTGGGTTCCTTACATCATCTATTGCGTGTTGATGGGGTGCTTCCTGAGCAGCTTCATGATAGTCGGCCTTGACTTTGCGACCATCGGGGAGAGCTTCTTGCTCACTTCGGCGGCTTTCCTGGCGATGTTCTTTATTGGCTATTTCTCAAAAGCCAATCTGAATATCCTGGGAATGGTGCTAAGCCTGGTCCTTATCCTTGGGCTCTTCTTTGCGACTTTCTGGGGCATCATGATCCTCACCCATGGAAATTTCTGGGAATATTACCTTTACGATCTCGTCGTTTCCGGGGCGATATTGCTGGTTTCCATCCTCGCCGTCGCCGTCGACGCTTATAACATCAAGCGCACGATTGCGATGGGGGATGGGATGAAGAATCTCGCCTTGTTCTGCGCCTATTCGATGTATTGTGATTACATTGTCCTTCTCATGCGCGTCCTTCGCGTTTTGGTTCTTCTCAAAGGGAAAGACAAATAACAGTCAACGCAAACGCCTTCGTATCCCCGAGGGCGTTTTTTCTTTGTATAATATCCCCACATGAGCGTGTCCTTGATTTGCCCTTGCTATAATTCGCTTTCTTCCTTGCCTAGGCTGTATGCTTCTTTCAAAGAACAGGATTATTTGGGCGAGAAGGAGATCGTTTTCGTTTTGGATCCTTCTGTTGACGGTTCTGCGGATTATCTCCGCTCCATCGAAGACGGGGAGACGAGAGTCATCATCAATGATGAGAGGCTCGGCATCCCCTTATGTCGCGAATTAGGCGTCAAAACAAGCAAAGGCGAGCTCATCGGCTTCGTCGATGCGGACGATTTCTTGGAGAAGGATTTTCTATCGAAGATGGTGGGAGCCTTAGAACAAGAAGACGCCGATGCCTGCGACTGCTCCTTTTATATAAAAGAGGAGAAGAAGGAATACGCTTATCCTTTCAGAGGCAAAGGCAAAGTCCTTGACCGTTACCAAGCTATTGAGGCTTTGCTTGAAGACACTTCCATGCGCGGCTTCCTTTGGTCAAAGCTTTTCAAAAAAGACATTTTCCTTTCAAGGCCGACAATTGCTCTCCCCAAAGGACATTATTGCGAGGATATGCCGCTTTGCTTCGCTTATTTCTGCAAATGCAAAAAGGTCGTGATGCTCGAGGAACCTTTATACCATTATTCAAAGGAACAACCCGCTTCAATGACCAGCAGGAAAAACCCCAATAGGGCTCATGACCACCTGATCAGCTTCGCTTGCATCAAGGAATACTGCAACCGCTATGGCGACGAGACGCTTCTTAAACTTTTCAAGAAGTCCAAATTACGCAGCTACCTCTCTTTATCCTATGATTTAAAATTGTCTAAAAAAGACGGTTTAAGCCAAGAAGAGGCCAAGCTTATCAAAAAAGAGTTCGACGCTCTTTTCGATGGCAAACCCTCCATCGATCCAAAGGCAAGCTATTTTGCCTGCGTCAGTAAGTCGCTAGAAGACAACGAATAAATCCTTTATATATAAAAAGAAAATGAATGCGCGTCCTTTGACTAGACTTCGGGTGGGACGCTTTTTCTTTCGGAAGTAAAAAAAACGAATACGTTCACCCACCAAAAAAAGGAAAAGAATTTCAACAAAGAGGATAAAACAGAAAACAAGATGGGAATCGAAATATTTTCTAAGGCGTTGTAAATCCTTTATATACGGATATTTGGGCAGTAAACGTTTATAGGCGTAAACGAGAATCTAATTGGCGTAATTCGATGAAAGAAAGGCTTGAAAAGGATTAAATACCACAAAAATATACGATGCCATCGGAGGAAATCCGAAAGTTTGAAGAATTTTCAAAAAGTTGTTGCCT
>CAVGXP010000052.1:1866-6527 GCA_963633165.1 bacterium | reverse complement strand
GAGCATCGGGATCATGAGGATGACCCCTAGGGCCATTTGGACGTTTGGCAGCGCATCCATCGTCGCGGTTTGCTGCAGATAAGTGATGTAGATGTACTGGTTGACCGTGTAATATTCGGATAAATCGTTGTACATCAGGGGGCGCATGACGTCGTTCCAAGCACCGATAAAGGCGGTGACGGCAGCGTAAGCAACCACGGGCTTCACTAGAGGCAAGGTAAGTTGGAACATCTGGCGCAACGTCCCTGCGCCGTCGATTTCGGCGGCCTCATACATGTCTTTTGGCAATCCGCGTATGAACTGCATGATGAGGAAGATGTTCATGATGCCTCCGCCGAAGAAATAAGTCACGGTAAGGGGCAGCAAGGTGTTGGTCCATCCCATATCCACGAAGATCGAATAGACGGGGATCAAGAGCAAGATGCTCGGGATCATGATCGTTCCAAGCCCCAAGAGGAACCAAAACCTCCGTCCGAAGAATTTGATGCGCGTGAAGGCGTAAGCGGCCATGAAGGCGGTTAAAGGCACCCCGATGACCGCGCAGAGGCAGGTGAGAAGAGTGTTTTTTAAAGACGTCAAGAAACCCTCGTCGGTAAAGGCCGTCACATAAGCGTCGAGAGTGGGACTATGAGGGAAGACCCCTGCCCCAAGGCTAGTGATCTCATCAAGGGAGAAAAAGCTTCTAGAAACCAAAACAAAGGTGGGAACGATAGCCAAGAGGGAGAAGAAGGTCAAAATAACGTAAATGATGGCTTTCTCCCAAAATTTCATTTTGAAATGCTCCATCTCAAATACCCTCCATGTAGGTTTTTTTATTCGCTTGGAACGTCGCGATGGAAAGCAAGGCGATCACGATGAAGAGGAGATAGGACAAGGCGCTTGCAAAGCCGTAGTTTCCGATGCCGTCCGTGGTCTGGTTATAAATCATCAAGCCATAGAAGTTGAGATTCTCGCCGAAGCCGCCTCTGCTTGAAAGCATGAGGACGGATTCCCCGATCTGCAAAGTCCCGATGAGGGAGCCAAGCAGTTGGAAGAAAATGAATCTTCCCATGAGGGGGATGGTGATTTTGAAAAAGGTTCTAGGCTTGGAGGATCCATCGACGAACGCCGCTTCGTAGACGTCAGTTGGAACGCTGTTGAACCCCGCGATCCACATCGGGGAGCTGCAGCCGTAGCCGAAGATGCCGGTTAAGAATAAACTCAGCACCGCGATACTTTGCTCGGGCGATTCCAAAAGCTTGCTCGGCTCTCTTCCAAGGCCAATAAGAAGCTGGTTGATCAGCCCGAATTCGTCAGGGCCGAACATGTACTTGTAGATAGAAGCGGAAACGATGCTAGGGATCAACGCGGGCAAGTAGACCAAAACGCGGAATATCTTGGCGCCTTTGATCGGCAGACTGAGCAAATAGGCGAGGAGGAAGGAGACGACGAGCCCAAAGGGGATCGTAATCGCCGCATAGACGAGAGTGAGGCAAATGGAGCGCTGCACGCTTTGGCTCGTGAATGCATGGATGTAATTCTCGAATCCGAAGTCGGCGAAGTCATATCCCGTCACGGGGCTATAGTCTTTGAAAAAGCTCTGCCATAACGCCAAAAGCAAGGGATAGGCCGTGAAGCCGATTAGCCCAACTAAAAACGGCAGCAGAAGCAAATATCCCGTAACGTTGTTTTTTATAATTTTCTTCGTAGAGGCTTTCATAACCCTCCTTCCACAGCAAAACCTTCGAAGAACGCCTTCGAAGGTGAGTTTTTTAGGCAACCAGCGCGTCAATCTTGGATTTGAAGGCAGCGAATTCCTCGTCGCGGTCTTCGCTGTTGTACATGGAGAAGATCAGGCTGTCTTTGAATTCCTTATAAACGGTGAGCTGCTTGTTGGCTTTGAAGCCATGAACGTAATTCATGGAAAGGTCGCGCTCAGGGAACTTGGTGAAGGCGTCGTGGTTGAGATCCTTCGAGATGAAGTTTTTCCACGCGGAAGAGGAATCGTTTAGAAGAGAGGAAAGCACAGGGATGCCGCTGCCGGTTTCGCCAAGAACTTCCTGGCCTTCTTTCGAAACGATGTATTTCAGGAAACGCCAAGCGGCCTCGACTTTATCGTCGCTGCAGTTGGTTGTGATGGTATACCCTGAGCAGCCTGAGCCGATATACGATGTCTTTCCGTCGTTGTCGGTGATCGAAGGCAAGGAAACGAAGTCGATGTTGTTATTCAGATTCTTCGCAAAGCTCTGGATGTTCGGGCGCACCGTGAAAATCATCGCCGCTTTTTTGTTTACAAAGCAGGCCTGATCGTCGGCTTGCCCGATGGGGTTGCTATAGCCAAATCCGGGATGGTTCGCACTGTCGGTCGGGTCTGCGTATTTTAAAAGCTTGAGAAGGGAGGATTTCACGATGTCCGGGTTTTTGAAGCAAGTCCCATCGTCAGCGAGGAAGTCACCGCCATAGGATTTGATGTAGGGATAATAAACTGCGGTCCATTTGAGATTCATCTCCGCCGGCCAGAAGTCGTACTTGCCAGTGACTTTTTTGATTTCTTCGCTTTTTTCCAAAAGCGTCTTGCAGGTCTGCTCGAAATCCTCCATCGTCCAGTTGTCGCTAGGCTTGCTGATCCCGGCCGCCTCAAAGATTTCGGTGTTGTAGCAAACGACGACTTTGTTGTAATCGCGAGGGAGCCAATAATAAGTGTCATCGGTCCCGGATTTCCCTAAATTGAACATGGAGGAGACGTAATCTTCTTCGTTAACGCCATCTCTTTCCATGTAGGCGGAAAGGGGTTTGAAGAGATTCATCGAAGTCCAGTATTCGGCGTTGTAGTCATAAACGGAGATGAGATCGGCCATCGTGGACTTGCCCCAGTTCTTCTGGATGTAGCTGTCATAGCCCTGGGTGATTTTCACGACGGAGATTTTGACGTTCTTGTTGCCTTCGGTCTGGTTGAAGCCTTTGATGAGGGCTTCTGCGATGCTGGTCTCGGTCTTATCGCTGGTGACGGCGATTTTGAGGTTAACCGCCGGGTTGGCGCTATCCCCGGTATTCTCGCCTCCTCCGCAGCTAGCAACGGTAAGCGCCGTTGCCAAAAGAGCGGAGCTAAGAAGAATGATTTTGCTTTGTTTGTTCATGGTGAGGTTCCTTTCCTTATTTTACGTTTACCACGATATTCGTTAAAGGCAGCTCCATAGAGATATAGTCGCCTTCAACTGCATAATCCGTGCTTATTTTCCCATCGACTTCCACGGTGAAGCTGCCGCTAGGCTTTTTGAAGCGAAGGGAGAGCTCCGTTTTGTTGAACACGCCTCCTTTGAGGTTAGAGATTTCAAAGGAGGTGGCGCTCATTTTCACGCTATAAGTCGCGTTCCCAAATTTAAGGTTGTCCGCGCGGATCGCGTTTAGCCCCTCTAAAGAATCGTTGCAGAAGCTTAGATGATCGAAGGAATCGACCTCCATCCCTAGGATTGCGCTAGGAAGCGAGCGCGCGAAGAGGCTGTTCTCAAGGAATTCCCCGTCTAGGCCAAGCGCGCCAGGGCCTCCGCCCTCCGCGTTTTGCAGGACGTAATATCCTTTCCAATCCTCACTTTCTAAGGTCTCATAATAGTCGGCGAAGAAATCCGTGCCAGTGCCGCTTGTTCCTTCTTGGACTTTTTTATACCAAGAGGCGACTCCTTCGAGGCGGCTTAAGGCGTTCTCTCTTCCAAGAACCTCTGCGCGGGCGAGGAGGTCATAGTAGCTCCAGCAGAGGACGGCCCCTCCGCATTGGACTTGCCTAGAGAAAAGGCTGCCGTATTCGTCATAATAACCGCCCTCTTCAAAGAAGGTGTTCACCAAAGTGAAATTGATTTGCTCGCTGTTGTCTTTAGTCGTGAAACGGGGGGCGAATTCATAGAAATAGATGTCCTCTCCGGTGGAGTCATCTCCTTCAACGATCCTTTTCCCGTCGATCCAATTCATCGTCGAAAGGCGCTGGGAGGAACTTCCTAAGCCGGCGCAGATCGCTTGCTCGTTGAAGTAGATGTAGCCATGGTCGAGGATAGTGCCATCACTTTCTCTCACCCCCAAGGCGAAACGCCCAGTCGCAGGGTTCCATAGCCCTCCCTCGTTCGTCCAATTTCCATCAGCTTGCTGCACGGGCTTTATGTCTTTTTCAAACGTCGTCTTGATGAGCGAGGCGAGCTCTGTGAGCTTGCTGGAAGTGTAGTCATAGACGACTTTCTCCTGGCCTAGGGAGCGGTTTTTGATGGAAGTGCCTTCGATGTCCAGATTGTAATCTTCGCAGACTTTCTCCAAGACGGCCATCTTCTTGACGCAGCCATAGAAGTAGGCGTTGGATTCGAGGTTGATGGTAGGAAGAGCGAGGACGTCCCAGTAGCTTGAACCGATCCCTTGCCCAGGATGAATCTCCAGCGTGCCATCCTCGTTGATCGTGGTCCCAATGCCGTTATGGCCATAAAGGTAGTCCAAATTCAAAAGACCGGATTCGCCTTTGAGGCAGTGGGTGAGATTAAGAAGCGCCCTCCGTGCCTTGGGCATGAGCTTGGCCAAAGCGTCGAGATCCCTTTT
Organism: bacterium; assembly: GCA_963633165.1. GTDB lineage: Bacteria > Bacillota_I > Bacilli_A > RFN20 > CAG-826 > Alloenteromonas. The sequence continues at coordinate 1,976 of CAVGXP010000052.1, read as the reverse complement.
GTAGACGACGTAATCATAGAAAGAGTCGAGCCACTGGAACGTGAATTGCGGCTGGCGGGTATCGTAGGCGGGGCGAATGTAATTGATGCGCGCGTTGCTTAGGTTCAACG
>CAVGXP010000052.1:0-1474 GCA_963633165.1 bacterium | reverse complement strand
CATTCCCAGTTTTTGCTCGTTGGTTCGTTGGCCGAGTCAAATTCGAAGGTCGTGAAATGGACGTTATCGTAATCCGCGGAATCGGTGAGAGGATTGTCGACGGAGGTTTTCCAATAGGGGAAAGGCCATCCCTGAGGGAGATTCCAGACCCCTGAGTTGTTGATTTGAAAACTGGATTCGCGGAAGACGCTTAGGTCGTAAATATAGCCATAATCATCTTGTCCGGCATTTTGGAGGAAGCTGTAAATGGGTGAGAAGCAGTCTTTGCCGACCCCTTCCTCGGTGGCGTTATGCCAAACAAGGGATGAAGTCTGCCAACCCATGTTGAACGCGACCCCTTCAGGAATCTCGATGTCCCCGACCCGCGTGTCCTCGTCATAGCGGAGCATCCGCTTATTGAGTTCGTTTAGGCAATCGAGGTCATCACCTTTGCTGGAAGAGAAATGGAAGTCCTTTCCTTCATAGGCAGCAAGCGGCTCGTCACCTCCTTTGCTTCCGGAGTTGGAACAGGCACAGATACAGGGGAGCAAAAGGGCGGCAAAGTAAATGCGTTTACCGAATTTGTTGTTTTTCATGTTCATAACCATCCCTTTCCTTACGCCTTCTTTTTCTTGATGACTACCATCAAGACGGCAACTAGGCCCGCAAGTAGCGCGGCTCCGCCCCCAGCAAAAGCCCATACAACCCAGTTGGAAGAGGACTCTTTCGGCGTTTCCTCAGGCTCGATAGTTTTCTTGCTGTAGGTCAAGGTGATCTCCGCATCACTTTCAGGAACGATAATCTGCTCGTAGTAGGTGTAGCCAAGATTGTCTTGGATCGTCACCTCGTAACCGTCTAAGGCGAAGGAAGACGCATCGATTTGCGCGCCGACGGGCAGGCAAACTTTTTGGAAGCTTAAATCCGCTCCAACAACCGTGTAAGTCAGGAAGGCGCCCTTGCTCCAGTCAATGGACCAATCTTCGTAGGTGCGTTTGTCTTTGCCCGTCTCCCCTGGGATATCGCCGCTCTTGCCATAGTTGTTGTTCAAGAACGTGACTTTGGAAGCAACGGTGCGTTTGGTGTAGGCCCCGTTTTCTTCAAGAGGAATCTCGCAGCCTTCTTCGATGCTTACCGCGTAAAGATTGGTCCCATTCACGCTTTCGTCGTTTTTAATGGTGAAACCTAAAGCGTCTTTGGAACTAAACTGGCCAAGAGTGATAAAACCCGTGAAGACATCCCTAAGTTTGATGGGTTCTTTGCTGATGTCGCTAGAAGAATAGAGATAAATCTTGTCGAGGACATTGCTTAGCCCAAGCGCTTCGTAGAAAGTCCCGTCCTTGTTGGTTTCTGGATATTGTTTATCGTCAAGATAGACGATTAGCCAACGGCTGTCCCCGTCGGATTGGTTGGTGACGCCCCTAATGTGTATGGAGCCTGTATTTTCCACTTCGTAGGGCAGAGATGTTTCCTGCCAGGAGAAGGACTCGAGCTTCGC
>CAVGXP010000051.1:0-15162 GCA_963633165.1 bacterium | reverse complement strand
TTAGCGGTATAGGTGAGTTCGATATGGAGGCTACTCTTGCCTTCGCCGACGCAATCAAGGGTGCCGGTTCCATCCCCATCAAGGGTCAAGGTATAAGTGCAGATAACCTCGTTTCCGTCACCATCGTCCTGTTTGCTCGTCGCAACGTAGGTTCCGATGAATTTGTCGGCCTCGTGCTCACTGGCGGGGACGTAGGTCGGCAAAGAAGGAGCGTTAAGCGAATCGTATTGGAACAAGACCTTGCCGGAAGGCTGCCCGGATTCCTTGCCGTCAAGGTAAGCGGAAACGTAAATCGTTGTGTCGGAAATCTCAAAGTAGATGGTGCTGACGGAATCGCCGAAATTGGTGGAGCGTTCCTGACCTTCTTTGGTGGGTTCGGGGTCGTAGCCGATCTCTCTCATGATTTCCTCGGCAAGAGCGTGGTTGTCGCTTTCAGGACCATACACGAACAAAGTCGGGTCATCGGCATCGGGCTTTGCGGCGGAGAAGAGGCTTGGATCAACAGAGAAGAGGGTTTCCATATGATCGAGGTAATCGGTCCATCCGGCGACCTCAGAGCCTTTGATGGCACTGCCTTTGGAAGGATAATCGAGTTCTTCTTGCTTCTTGTATTCTTCATAACGATAGACTTTGCCGTCTTCGTTGATGTAGCCGCTGCCGAGCTGGTCATCATCGAACCAGTCTTTGGTGTAATACATCGATTTGGAGAAATCCATTTCGAAGATATCCCCGTCGGCGTCGAGATAATCCGCACCGTAGATGCGATAGCCGGTGCTGTTGTGGTATTGGGTGATGATTTTTGTCAAAGCGTCGACATCGGCCTCTTCCTCAACGGGGTCAGAAGCGCTCTTAAGGAAATTTTCAAGCGCGACGATGTCTTCGCTTGTCGGCGCGAACACGAGGTCGATCCTCGCGGTGTAGACATCTTTTTCCATGCCTCCTTCGGCGTAGAAATAAAGACTCGCTCCAGAAAGGAGCCCGTATTCATGATTGAGGGTGATGCCGATATCGGTGAAATTCCCGGCGGTATCGGGGAGGAATTGGTTGATCGTATTGACGAAAAGCTCGTTGGTTTTTCCCGTGGAGGAATTCTTCGCCTCTAATAGATAGAGGTCGCCGGTGAGAGGGCTAGAAGAAACGGAGAAATCGCCATCGGTGATGGTGAAATCAAGGAAACGCCCCTTCTCCCATTCGGTTTTGTCCTTAGCCGAGCCATAGCCATAGAAACCGTCGGAATTCTGCCTGAAGCGATAGACTTTGCCGCTGGGGAATACGCCTATGCCGGTGCCTTTGGAGGTGTCGAAATCGTAATTGGATTTCCTGACGAGGTGGGTGGTGACGGTCGACCCAGAGCTCATGTCGACCCCTTCGGCGTAATAGCCTTTCATGGCTTCTTTATAGAGCTCGTTGAGGGATTCGGCGTCGTCTTCGGATTCGGAGACGGTGATCTCTACTTTTGCAGTGGCGTTGCCTTGCGTGGCGGTGACGGAGGCTTTTCCGGCTTTGTTCAAGATGACCCTTCTGGTGGTCGGGTTGACTAAAAGGATATCATCGGGATCGTCCTCACTGACTTCGATTTCGCCTTCATAATTAAATAGATCGGAGAAATCGAACCTGTCCCCAACATTGCCGGAGACGCTGCTTTTCTTAGCCGACAAAACGGTGGCTTGGGACTGACTTTGACTAGTGGACTGGCTTTCGTCGGAGGCTGAGCTTTCTACGACGCTGGAGTTTTCGTTTCCGTTCTGATTGCAAGAAGCAAGAAGAAGGAAAGAAGAAACGACAAGGATGAATTTGGATGCTTTCATTTGCTACCTCTCATTTACAAGAAATTATGATAAATCGATGAGCCGAACAATCAATAAAAATATATTGAGACAATCTCTATTTTTTACCTTCGTTTTTCCAGGAGGTAAAATGTAATCCCTTACATAAAAATAGTCTCAATGGCTACTTAAGAAATTTTCTAAAAATCGATAATTCCCTCTTGCGAACTTTTATATGGCGGTTAATTTTATGCAGTTGTTTTCTAAAACGAAAACGGAGGTACAAATGAACAAGAACTCAAAAGTCATGCTCCTGAGTTTGAGCGCTTTGGCGCTTTCTCTTGGAGCGGTGACCTTCCTAGCCTCGGGCAAAGGCGCAAGCCTAATCACCAAAGGCCAGGAGGTCGAATGGGGCGTTGATTTCTCCAGCGAGGAAAACGCCTTCGTCGAAGGCGATAAGCAAATCGGCAAGTCCAAATTAGGAAATTCGTTCGAATTCGCTAGCGAGGGCTTAAGCAGCCTAGAAGGCAAATACGCCAAATTCTCTAAAGGCGCCAAATTCGGCAACTCCACCATCATGCACCAAATCAAATCGCTCACCGTCACCTTTGACGAGGGCGCTTCGCTTTGCGTGGAATGGGGATGGGACCAAGACGAGCTCATCAGGGCTGGGGAGTTAGTCTCAGGAGAGGCATTCACCTTTGACGGCGATCTCCCCGACTATTTCCTTATCTCTTCTCTAACCGAAGCTAGCGTCACTTCCATCTCGACGCGCTTTGCCTGCACTAGCGTCAGCGAGGATTCTTCCGAGAGCTACGCTTCTTTGGTCGCCGCCTCTGGCTTCTATAAGACCACATGGTCCGGCAAACAATATAGAGTAAGGCTCAACGGGGCCAAGACCGCCGACGTCTATGTCTCTGGCGAATACGTCGACACCTTATATATGGTAAAAGGCGAAGACAATTTCTCCTACACCAACGGTGACGGATCCATCGCCATCAGCGTCCCCACCGAAATCAGCAACAACAAGTTCCTCACCGTCAGCGGCACAATCCAGGGCAATAGCTTCTCCAGCTCCGGACGAATCTTCGACCGCACCCTCGACGCTTATAAAATCACGTCCAAATCCTATAAGTTTGCCGCGGAGAAAGGCGGTTATGCCTATGAGCTTAGCTACGTCCCCGGACAAGGCGTCCTCGCCTTGCAGGAAAAGAACACCACCAAATCCTATGGCTACGTCGTCAAAGACGGCGTCAACTATTCCTTGACCCGCATGCAAGACGGGTGGAAATATCGTTCCACCGACGTCGTTGATGATTTTGACTACTCCATCTACGACTTGCAGACGATGCTTCTGCTCGACGCCTGGGCTTGCGACTCCATTGAAGAAGATGGGGTTTCCTTCACCGCGACCGGTAATCTAACCAACTCCGACAACGGCTTCACCAGGATTCTCTGCATGAGTTCCAACGTCACCGACACCTCCTGGAACTACGTCCAGACCAAAGTCGTCGTCGACCCCCTCACTCTGCAAATCAAATCCGTAACCGCTTATGGCAAATACAACAGTTCCTCTTACTACAGCTACAGCGAATGCGGGACCTATACCTTCGAGGAAATCGATGACCTTGGCGATGACGCCACGCTCGTCTCCTCCTTCCCCACCGGAGAAGAGGGCGAAGGCGGCGTCGAAGAGGAATTCGGCGCTTAATGAAAAGGAAGGCAAAAGAACATGAAAAACAAATCCAGCAAACTTTTGGTCCTATCCCTAGCCGCCTTGCTAGGCGTGGCCTGCTCCCCGATCGTCTCAAACGATAATAGCAGCGATAAAATCGGCGAAAGCATCCTCGTGGACGCTGACCCCGTAGCAGAAGACGACATCGGCGTCGCCGTCCCCTTGAGGAAAGACGCCGCTTCCACTTCCTCCGTCACCGCTAAAATCGGCTACTATTACGGCTTCCAGAAAATCGATGAGGAGGATGGGAAAATCTCCGTCCGCTTCGTCGTCGCTTTAAGCGGCCTAAGCGACATCTACGCCGTCAAAATCAAACGTTCCGTCGTCGATAGCGACGACCAATCCGTCATGGCGGAGAAGACCCTCTCGGTCGACAAAGTCTATTCTTCTTTGAAGAACGCTTCCTCCATCACCTGGGACGGCACCAACGGAAGTTTGGACGCAGACGACACCTATTACGCCGTCTACACCTTAAAGAACATCCCCGAGGCTCATCTTGACGATGTCATCAGCGTCGAATTCACCCTTGAGAGATGGAGCGGAGCCTCTTTAAGCGCTTCTACTAAAGCTAACGGCACCTCCTTCCTCCACGCCGTCACCGAGATGACGGGCCTCTCTTTCGTTGCGGGTTCTTCCTCCAACGCTTATGTCAAGGCCGATGAGGTCTACGTCAATTCGACCTCGACCACGTTGACTGAAGTCGAGATCCCCGAAAAGGTTTACGCCGCCCCCAACAGCTCGCAAAAACACGTTGTCAAAGAAATGACGGTCGTCGCCATCGGAAATCCAGGTTTCTCCGGATACACATATGATGGACAAGGCTTCTACAATTGCACAAGCCTGACCAAAATAACGCTTCCTTCGACCATCCGCACTTTCGGGTCGTATTGCTTTGAAAAATGCAGCGCCCTCACCGAGATTGAATTCCCCGAGAGCCTGACTGAGATTCAAAAGTATGCTTTAGGCTACACATCGAGCTACTACGACTATGCTTGCGGCGTTAAAACGATTCACTGGAACGCAAAAGCGTTAGAAAGCGTCGACAAATTCGATTCCGACAGCAAATACACCTATGGGATGATTTCCTGGGTATTGGACAAGATCATCATCGGAGACAAAGTCGAATCCGTTCCTAACTTTGCCATCTTCGGCGGAGCTGGAAATGCTTCCTTGCCAACGGAGATCGAATGGAAAATCACCGAAGCCCAAAGGACTACGATGCAATCGTTATGCCCGGATTCGGACCTCTTCTTAGTTTCCAATTACATCTGCTCCGACACCGCCAAAGTCAACGTCAATTACCATCTTGGCGAAGGCAGCCTTGAAATCGATGGGGTGTCTCAGAGTGGAGACTACACTAACGAAGTCTATGCCGGAGGTGGAAGAACACTTTCCAAACCCGAATCGCCAACCCCCGCTTCTGGATATAAATTCAGCGGTTGGTTCCTTGATGATGGCTACGCTGACGAAGCGACCTTCCCGCTTGCTCTTAACGAGGAAGACATCAACCTTTACGCCAAATACGACGTTGCAGCCCCGGGCGAAGTTGCCTCAAGCCCCAAGGCGTTGACCTTAGGTGATGCCTTCACCTTCACCACCAGCGAAAGCGTGAGCGCCAACTACTTCAGCTTCACCGCCGATAAAGAAGGCAGCGACTATTACTATTTCGAAATCTCCGACTTCACCCAAGCTTCAGATTCTCCTAATAGCAGGCTCAACTACGCCACCAACCTCTGGGCCTACAAGAGTTCGGATTTCGCGACTCCGCTCACCGTTAACCGTAATGGCCCCTTCGTCAGCGAAGTCAACGGCTACAACAACTACCAGATCAGCGTCCTCCTTTCCAAAGGCGAGACCATCTACATCAAAGCCGCGGCCTTCGACGTCAGCGAATCCTCGCCTAAGCCGGTGTATGGCGACATCACCTTGAAGGTCTGGGACTATGAAGGCGACACCGCCTCCGAAGCCACCGAGATGAGCAAAGAAACGCCGGTCAACTTCACCAGCAACAAGACCCACCAGGATTACATCTCCACCTTCTACAAATTCAGTGCCACCCAAGCTTCTTATAAGCTCACCGCTGCTCAGCTTGGCTCCAACAAGATGACCGCTAAAGTCAAAGTCTTTGAAGATGAGACGATGAAGACCTCCAAAGGAAACTTCACCATCAGCTCTTCCGAAAACTACTGCTTGCTCAGCGGGCTCACCATCGGTTCGACCTATTACATCGAGGTCGAGGGCAATTATCTCTCTAGCTTTGCTGAAGGCGATGGGGTCTGCCTCACTCTAAGCGATCTCCCTGCTGGACTTGCCGAAGATAACCCCATCAAAGCCGAATTGGGCACTAAGCAAGAGCTCGTCGACATGAGCGCCCAAACCCGTTACTACTCCTATTCTTTGGAAGCGGGCAAAACCTATTATGTCCTCGCCAAACGCACCGGGACCGGCAGCTCCGCCGCCGATGGCGCCTATAGCCTTAAGGCCGTTGGGGAAACCTCCGCTTCAACCGGCAAGCTCTTCACCTCAACTTACTCCGAATACTCCAAAACCACCACTTTGACGCCCACGAAGACCGGGGAATACGTCTTCTCCGTCGACGTTGCGAAATCCTCTTCTTGGAGTTCCTCCTACCACTTGAATGAATTCGCACTTGTTGAGGAGAAATCCGGTTTCGACGCAGAAGCCACTTATAACGATGGCGACTACATCTGCATCACTTCCAGAAGCAAAGCGATTTGGAACATCAACGTGAGCTTGGCTGAAGCGATTGAAGGCGAGAGTGCGAAGCTCGGACTTCTCACCTACAGCCTGTCCTTCCCCACAGACGCCTCTTCCATCTATACCGGCGATGCCACCATTACCTATGCTGGAAGCACTTACGCCAATTTCTATCAAGTCTCCACAAGCAATGGCGAATCCGCGAAGATCACCGCCTCTCTCGCCCCTAAGGCCTTAGAAGGCAAACCTTACGTGGACAAAGACTTCAATGGAGGTTATGTCGGCAACAGCAGCTATTGGAAACTATCAATCGATGGCTACGGCACCACTTCCGGGGAAAGCACCTGGAGCACGAGCAATGGAGTCACTGTCAGCGAGACCTCCGAAACCGATGGCGTCTACGAGCTCGCCATCACCAAGCAGGGGACCACGACGAAAGGCTTCACCGACGGCACCAGGATCTACGCCCATGTCAACGGGCAGGAATGGTACGCCTCTAGCGATGCCGAATATAGGAACAGCAGCTTCAAATCGGCGAAGACCACCGACTACGTCGCCGGAGACACCAATCCCGAAACCGGGGCAGAAATCCTCTCTGTCGTCGAAAGCGATGGCACCCGCGTCTATTGCTTCGTCCTCGGCAGCAAGGTCTACGTCAACGCGACTGTCGAATTCTCTAGCGGCGACGTTGCCACGACCGGATCTTCCTTCACCGTCAAAAACGGAGATACGGTTTTGGGAAGCTACACCATTTCTAGCTCCGGAACCTTGACCCTCGCCGAATAAATAACCCCATCTAAATTTCATCGCCGCCTAGCCTCCTAGGCGGCTTTTCTTATGTTGAAGGCAAAAGAAAAGGCCCCCGAAGGGGCCTAATAGGAAGCAGGGATTAATCCAGATGGGGGCCGGCTTTGACGAGGGCTTTGCCTTTCTCGTTGTCTTCGTATTTGACGAAGTTCTTTTGGAAGCGAGAGGCGAGGTCCTTGGCTTTCTCTTCCCACTTGGAGGGATCTAAGTAGGTGTCGCGGGGATCGAGGATCTTCGGATCGACGCCAGGAAGAGAGGTCGGGACTTCGAAGTCGAAATAGGGGATCTTCTTGGTCTCCGATTTAAGGATCGAGCCATCGAGGATCGCGTCGATGATGCCACGGGTGTCCTTGATGGAGATGCGCTTGCCGGTTCCGTTCCAGCCGGTGTTGACTAGATAAGCTTTGGCGCCGGATTTCTGCATCTTCTTGACGAGCTCTTCGGCGTATTTGGTCGGATGGAGCTCAAGGAAGGCTTGGCCAAAGCAAGCCGAGAAGGTCGGGGTGGGTTCGGTGATGCCCCTTTCGGTGCCGGCGAGCTTGGCGGTGAAGCCGGAGAGGAAATAATACTGGGTCTGCTCAGGAGTCAAGATGGAGACCGGAGGAAGGACCCCGAAGGCGTCGGCGGAGAGGAAGATGACATTCTTCGCCGCAGGGCCGTGGGAGATGGGTTTGACGATGTTGTCGATGTGGTAGATCGGATAGGAGACGCGGGTGTTCTCGGTGACGGACTTGTCGGCGAAGTCGATCTTGCCGTTTTCATCGACCGTGACGTTTTCAAGCAAAGCGTCGCGCTTGATGGCGTTATAGATATCGGGCTCAGAATCCTTATCGAGGTTGATGACTTTGGCGTAGCAGCCTCCTTCGAAGTTGAAGACGCCGTTATCGTCCCAGCCGTGCTCATCATCGCCGATCAGAAGGCGCTTAGGATCGGTTGAGAGGGTGGTTTTCCCCGTTCCGGAAAGCCCGAAGAAGATGGCGGTGTTCTCCCCGTTTTTGTCGGTGTTGGCGGAGCAATGCATGGAAGCCATGCCTTTGAGGGGGAGGAAGTAGTTCATCATGGAGAACATGCCCTTCTTCATCTCTCCGCCATACCAGGTGTTGAGGATGACCTGCTCTTTGGAAGTGATGTTGAAGGCAACGCAGGTCTCGGAGTTGAGGCCGAGCTCTTTGTAATTGGCGACTTTGGCCTTGGAGGCGTTATAGACGACGAAATCCGGCTCGAAGGAAGCGAGTTCCTCTTCGCTAGGACGGATGAACATGTTCTTGATGAAATGGGCCTGCCAGGCGACTTCAACGATGAAGCGGACGGCCATGCGGGTGTCTTTGTTGGCGCCGCAATAGGCATCGACGACGAAGAGCCTCTTTGAGGAGAGCTCATCGACGGCGAGCTTCCTGACTTCTTCCCAAACCTCTTTGGTCATGGGGTGGTTGTCGTTAGGATAGTTCTTGCTGGTCCACCAGACGGTGTCTTTGGAGTTGTCGTCGACGACGAGGTATTTGTCTTTGGGGGAGCGCCCGGTGTAGACGCCGGTCATGACGTTGACGGCGCCAAGCTCGGTGAGCTGGCCTTTCTCATAGCCTTCGAGATCGGCTTTGTTCTCCTCTTCATAGAGGAATTCGTAAGAGGGGTTGTAGATGACCTCTTTGGCGGATTTGATACCGTATTTTTCTAAATCAACTGGATTCATATTGTTCCTTTCTTCCTTTTGATTTAATGGTTTTTATTTTTCCCGGTGGAGGGTGGCCTCCCCGGAAGAAATCGTAATCGTCTCTCCCGTATCTTTTTCTAGGAGCAGATTTCCGTACTCATCGATCCCTTTGCTACGGCCAGATATCCCCTCTCCGTAATAGGAGAGGTCGATCTTTTTGCCTAGGAGGAAATCGTGGCTATGGAAATATAGGAGCGCCTCCTGCTTGGTCAAGGAATCGAAATTGTCCAAGAAAGCAAGCAGGAAGCTTTGCATGTCGACTTTGCTGCCATTAACCAACATCATCGATGTGGCATTAGGCAATTCAGAGGGGAATTGGGTTTGATTGAGGTTAACCCCAATCCCAACGATGTAGGCGTTCTCTTTCCCTTTGCTGACCCCTTGGACGAGGATGCCGCAGCATTTCTTCTCGCCTAGCATCACGTCGTTAGGCCATTTTAGACTCGGGCGTAGCCCAAAAGCTTCAATGGTTTTGGCGATGGCGACGCCAGAGAGCAAAGGAAGTAAGCACGGAGAAACGTTAGACGCTTCCTTGCAAAGGAAGGAGAAGGTGAGGGCGCCAGAAGAGGCTTCCCAGCTTCGGCCTAATCTCCCTCTTCCTTGGCTTTGGTGTTTAGCCACCACCACATCACCGTCTTTAAGGGAAGACAGGTTCTCTTCGATAAAGAGGTTGGTGGAGGGAAGAGTTTGGAAATAGCGGATGTTATGTCCCATTAGCCAAGCAGCATGATGAGCAAGCCCGCGGCGACGGCGCTGCCGATGACGCCAGCGACGTTAGGTCCCATGGCGTGCATGAGCAGGAAGTTGCTCGGATCTTCCCTGACGCCCTCTTTCTGGACGACCCTAGCCGCCATAGGGACGGCGGAGACGCCAGCGGCGCCGATCATGGGGTTGACCTTGCCTTTGGTGAGCCAGCACATCAATTTGCCGATGAGCACGCCTCCGGCGGTGGCCAAGATGAAGGCGCAGATGCCAAGGGCGAAGATGAGGAGGGTTTTCGCGTTGAGGAAGTTGCTCGCCGTGGCCGTGGCCCCAACGGTGAGGCCAAGGAGGATGGTGACGATGTAAAGAAGCGAGTTCGAGGCGTTCTCGACCAGCTTCGGCACCACGCCAGTCTCCTTGATGAGGTTGCCAAACATCAAGCAGCCGATGAGCGGAGCGCAGCTAGGAACGAGCAAGGTGACCAGGATTGTGGTCATGATGGGGAAGATGATCTTCTTCGTTTTGGAGACGGGTTTGGGCATCTCCATGTGGATGCGCCTTTCCTTCTTCGTCGTCAGCAAGCGGATGACCGGAGGCTGGATGAAGGGGACAAGGGCCATATAGGAATAGGCGGCGATGGCGATGGAAGAAAGCAATTCGGGCGAGAGTTTGGTCGTGGTCAGAATTGCCGTCGGGCCATCCGCGCCGCCGATGATGCCGATGGAACCGGCCTGGGCGGGGGTGAAGCCGCAGGGAATGGCCAACATGAAGGTGAGGAAGATGCCGATTTGGGCAGCCGCGCCTAGAAGCATGGTCTTGGGGTTGGAGATGAGGGGGCCGAAGTCGGTCGTCGCCCCGATGCCCATGAAGATAAGGCAGGGGTAGATCTCGAATTTGATGCCGTAATAGAGGGTGCCAAGCAAGCCGGAATAGGTGGCTGTGCATTGGGCGGTGTCCACCACTTGTTCTCCATTAGGGTATATCAAGCCTAATAGACCGTTATAGGTGACCGTCTTCATAATCGGGCCATCGAGAGCTTGTCCGGCCATGTCGACGTAACTCGTTTCGAAGATACCAGATAGAGGCAGGTTCACAAGCAGCATCCCTATGCCCATGGGAATGAGCAGATAAGGCTCGGCTTTGCGCCAGATGGCTAGATAAAGCAACAAGCAAGCCACCGCGATCATGATGAGGTTTTTCCAACCCCCATCGGCGAAGAACTGGCTGAAGCCGGTGCTGTTCCAGAACCCGGAGAAGAATGCCCCTAAATCATTGAGTGCAGGGACCATGTCTTTTACTCCAAGCTGACGAGGGCGTCGTTGATGTTGACGGTTTGGCCTTTGCTGACCGAAACGGAGGCGACTCTGCCATCGCGGGGAGCCTTGATCTCGTTCTCAAGCTTCATGGCTTCGAGGATGAGGAGGTTGTCCCCTTCTTTCACCTCATCGCCAACCTTCACCTTGACGTCGAGGATCGTCCCTTGCATCGGGGCGTTGACTTGAGTGGAGCCCGTAGAAGCAGCTTTTGGGGCTGGGGCGGCTTTAGATGGAGCGCTTGTCTCCTGGGGGGCGGAGGATTTGACCTCTTTCACCTCAAGGGGCTCGGTCTCGCTGACGGAGAGGATTTTGACCTCGAAGGTCTTTCCGTTGACTTTGACGTTGTAGATTCTCATTTTTCTTTTTTCTCCTGTTCGATCAGTTTTACGGATGCGATTTTGAAGTCTTCTTTGCAGCTTTTCCGATAATCGATGGAAGCCACGAGCATCGCCGCGACCATGTCATCATCGGCCTGTTGCCCATTGGAGAGGGTTACCGTCTCCTTGACGTCGAGGGCCTTAATTTTGTTTAAGCCCTCCATGATGAGCGTGATGAGGGCCAACACGGCGAAGACCACGGCCACGCAGAGGAGGGAGAGCCACACCGCGTCGGCGAAGTTGTTGATCTCCCACATCGAATTGAGGGCAAGCATTAGCAGCTGACGGAGAAGCTCTCCGCCTCCAATCCGTATTTGCGCTTGAGGAAGCTGATGGCCACCGCTTCGAACAAGGCGATGGAGAGGACGTCCTCATCGGTTTTGGCAATCTTCTTGTATTGCTTCTTGAGTTTTTCGAACTCGGGTTGCAGCTTATCCGCGGGGCGATAGGTAATGACCTCATCCTCGCCGATGATCTTTTTGCGGATCTCCTCGTCCACAGGGGCCGGGGCCGCGCCATAGAGGCCGTGGAGGTAATCCTTGATTTCCTTTGGAACCATCTTGTAGCGCTCGCCGGTGATGACGTTCATGACCGCCTGGGTGCCGACCATCTGGGACAAAGGAGTGACTAGCGGAGGATAGCCCATGTCTTTCCTGACGTTAGGAACTTCTTGCAAAACGAGGTCGAATTTGTCCATGGCGCCTTGCTTATCGAGTTGGGACATGAGGTTGGAGAGCATGCCGCCGGGGACTTGGTATTTGAGGATCTTCGGATTGACGATGAGGGCCTTGGGCTTAAGAATGCCTTTTTTGAGGTACTTCTCCACGATCGGAGTCAATTTGGCCGCGGCCTCGTCGAGTTTCTCCTGATTGAGCCTAGGATCGAACTCCGTGCCTTTCAAAGCGTAGTTGAAGGCCTCGGTGCAGGGTTGGCTGGTGCCTCCAGAAAGCGGGGAGAGGGCGGTATCGATGATGTCGACGCCGGCTTCGATGGCTTTCTGATAAGTGAGTTGACAAACCCCAGCGGTGCAATGGCTATGAAGCTCAATGGGGAGTTTGGTGCCTTTCTTGAGCTCCTTGATGAGGGTGTAGGCGTCTTCAGGGAGCAAGACGCCGGCCATGTCTTTGATGCAAAGGGAATCCGCGCCCATCTTCTCAACCTCTTTGGCCAGGCTTACGTAATATTCGACGGTGTGGACCGGCGAGGTCGTGTAGCTGAGGGCGATTTGGCAATGCCCGTTGTACTTCTTGCAGGCATCCACCGCGGATTTGAGGTTCCTTACGTCGTTAAGAGCATCGAAGACGCGGATGATGTCGATGCCGTTTTCCAACGATTTCTGAACGAACTTCTCGACGATGTCGTCGGGGTAATGGTGATACCCCAAGATGTTCTGACCCCTGAAAAGCATCTGCAGCTTGGTGTTGGGGCAGGCTTTTCTAATGGCGCGGAGCCTCTCCCAGGGGTCTTCGTCAAGGAAGCGAAGGCAAGCGTCGAAAGTCGCGCCGCCCCACACCTCCAAGGCGTAATAGCCGGCCTTGTCCAGAATCGGGGCGACCTGCAAGATCTCCTCGGTTGTTAGCCTGGTCGCGAGCAGGGACTGGCTGCCGTCGCGAAGAGCCGTGTCAACGATTTTTACTCCCATATTTTTCCTCCAATAGGGGATTCGGTATTAAATAACCGAAATCGCATTTATTGTAGCATGTTCCTAAAGGAAAATGCGCAAAATGAATGCAATTTGATTGAGTTTGCGCAACTCTTCCAATCGATAAATCGGCATATTAAAAGCTTCGTCATGGCCGAGTCTTTTTCCCGGTTTAAAACCGCATCAATTTAGCCATTAGACCAAACGGCATTATACCTTTTGCTTACCCGGCTATTTAAAGCTTTGCAGCAATCCTATCCTCGGATTCCAAAGAAAAAGTCCGGGCTAAGCTCAGCCTCCAGTTTTGGAAAACGCGTTGAAACAAGGGGCCATATTCGTTCAGCGATTTAATCGCTTTGTAACCTTGCCAAAGGAACGCCGCCACGATTGCATCCGCAGCAAAGGCGCTAGGAGGCCCATCAAAGTTCGATATAGTCAATTTTTGAGTCGTGCTTCAACGTTTTGCTGTCATAGGATATTCCAAGGAGCAATACCTTGCCTTTATACCCATCGAACAAGCTTGAATAGTTTCTTGATTTGATTTGTTTTAGAGCCGTTTCAGGCGTTGCGTCTGCTTTCAATTCGACAACGATCGGCATGTGCTCACTATCCCTGGGGGTATAGGTGATATCGGCCCTTCCAGTCGAGCAAGTGTCCTCTTTTCTGACGTAGTAGAACTCTTTTAGGCAGCAATAGGAAATCGTGACGATCACCCCAAGGACATCCTCTTTGTTCTTGTTAAAAATCGAGGCCAGCTCTTTGTGATTCGAATCAAGGGTGGCGTTGATGTAATCCGTGTTGCCTTTAATCGTCTCCTCATAAAGTTTCTTGGATTTTGATATCGGATCAGAGGTTTCGTGCCAGTTCAATTTTTTAAGGGCTTTGTTGAATTCCTGGCTGATTTCGTAATTAGGGATGTAGCAAGCCCTTTTCTCCTCGTTGTAAGCTAAATATCCAAGATGGATAAGAACCGTTAAAGCGGCGTCGGGCGAATCGATCCGCGTGAGATCGTTCTCGAAGCAGGAAACATCTACGGGAATTTCCTCTCCGGCGAGCATCCTAGTTATCATGCCTTTGAGGGCTCCGTTATCGTAATTCATGTAATTGGTCACCGATTCGATCGCGCTTGTCGACGTCCAATAATCCCCGAATTCCTTGTTTGAAATCGCTTCGACGACAGACTGAGGGTTGTAGACTTCGATTCCTTTGAGCCTATAGCCGTCATACCACTTCTTCATCGTGGAAAAATCCGTGCCGTTTTTGCCGCAAAGCGATTTCACTTCGCCCTCGACGAAACCAAAGCATTCAACGATGTTTCTCGGAGTGAGCATGTTGTATTCCTTAAACATGTTCAGCGCGGATTCCGTACTGTACCGCTTTATCGGGAGGATCCCCGTCATATAGACGAGATCAAAGCAAGAGGAAACGTCGCTTGATTTGAATAAGCTTCTTAAAAATTTTATGTAATCATCGCAAAGAGGGGATTGGGGTTCCTCTCTGAAGATGACGTCCCATTCATCGATAAGAAAAATAAAACGTTCGCCGGTACGATCATTAACACGCAAGATGGCATTCGCCAAATTCGTGTCCTCATTTTCTATGATGCCCGGCCACTTCTTTTTCAAATCATCGATAAGTTCCAAGGCTAATTTGTCCAAAAACAAATCCCCATAGCGCGTATAAAAGCTCGACATGTCAACCCATATAACGTTGTGCTTATTCAAATGAGCGAGGTAAGTTTGACTTTGCGAGATTTCAAGTTTGTCGAAGATGCCCTTAGAATCGCACCCTTTGGAGTAATAGGCGTTGAGCATCGAAAGGGCGAGCGTCTTGCCAAATCTCCTCGGGCGAGTGACGCACATATAGCCATTTTCGGAATTCAGCAAAGCATTGCAGGTGTTGATAAGACCGGTTTTGTCTACGTATATCCCGTTGTTGAGATACCGAATAAATTTGTTGTTGTCCCTATTGAGATAAAACGCCATATCAGCCCCCTTTGCTAGCCAAATTATAACATAACGAAAACGAGGGTTAGACCTTATGTTCGAAGAAGTTTTTCATTCACCGTTCCCCCATTGAAACGCCCTCCAACATCACACCGCGCATGCCTAGCGAAAGCCTGAAGATGGAAAAAGGCCTTTGAGATAATGGACTTTCTAAAAACAACGCTTACGCGGATGCAAAAAGCGCTTAACGCGGAGATGGATGGGTTTACAAATACACAGGTTCCCATGAAATAGAATGTCCGAAAATTGTAAAATTCATTCATCATGAAACACGTACTCATCGCTTCGGATTCCTTCAAAGGCACGCTTTCTAGCAGCGGCATCATCGAAATCGCTAAAAGGCTAGTCGAAAAGAAATATAGCAAAGACATCATTTTGGACC
>CAVGXP010000050.1:0-11843 GCA_963633165.1 bacterium | reverse complement strand
TACATCTAAAAGATGGAAGATATGCTTTGTTAGAATTTAAACTAGGAACAAAAGAGATTGATGATGGGGCAAAACATCTTTGTGAAATAGAAAGACTTATTAATGAATATAATAAAAAAGAAAAACAATGTCCTTTAAGATTGCCAGATTTAAAAATTGTGATAACTGGTAGTCAATATGGATATAAAAGGGAAGATGGTGTATTTGTAATTCCAATTGGGTGTTTAAAGGATTAATTTATAACAATCATACAAACTAAAAATACTGTGAACCTTATTTAGGTCCACCATTATAAAAATTGGCACCAACATAGCGTTGATGTTTTTTGACTCTAAACGCGATTTCTTTCCGCTTAATTGTCTTATCCTTCCTAGGAACTCGATATCAGAATCGATAAGCCAAATTCTATTGAATGACCATTGACGATTTTGTTTTTCGTTAGAAACGACACACGTTTCTAGAATCTTTCATGTTCATCGAGTTTTTTAGTTGACGAATGACGCATTTCGTTGGCGTTTTTTGCCCATTTTCCTATATGATTTATGGGCAAAATAAATAAGGAGTATGTACATGAATAAGAAAAAGCTGTTTATAGGAATGTCTTTATTGGCCCTTCTAGCTTCTTGCTCCCCTAGCCAAGGGCAAACGTCGTCTTCCTCCAGCGGGGCTTCTTCCTCGGAAACCCCTGTGAGCTCTTCGGAAAGTCAAAAAAGCGATTCTTACTCCTCAGGATCTTCTTCTGTCGAGGCATTGGAGAACGCCGTCTACGCCTCATTAGAGGGTTTAAAGAAAGGGAATTTCACGCTTTCCTATTCTATTGGCAGCATGGAGCTAAAAGACGTCATCACGACCGATTACGTCTACACGGGTTATCTCAATTCGGGTTCCATGATGCTTAAAACCTATGCAGATAAGGCCTTTGCTTATGATTTCACCTTAGATGATGGCAAGGTGGAAATCCGCGGACAAAGCTACAACGAGGAATACACCGGTCAGGAAGTTGACGACCTTTCTGCAAAGAACAAATTCGGCGATTACGTCAAAGAAGACCTCTCTTTCTTTAAAGAAGGGGAATTCTTGGGCACGGAAAACGCGAATTTAATCGCTCTGTTCTCCGCCCAACTTGATTTCACCGGCGTCAAACGCATCCTCTTCTCCCTTAAAGACGGATCCGTTATGGGGACGTTCCAGAGCATTGATGAATACGGCGTTGGCGTTTACTCGACCCTAGAAGGCGGCGAGGTCCTTATCCACGATATCGGGACTTCCTCCATCCCTGAGGTAGACGCTTATCTGAAAGATTTTTCCATTTCTTCGGATTCTTTGTCCGGCAAAGCGGACAATCTTTTTGGGAACGCCTCCTTCACCTCTGCGATTTACGACAACCTTTTCTTGGACGAATACAATTCCATCGAACGTCAAGGCTATTCCAACTTAGACGTGTACGGGGATTATGTCCGCGTAAGCGATGTGAGCGAGGAAGGTGCGACCACCTCTTTGACTTACCATAAGCTCAATGAAACGGGAGACCTCGAAATTGTTGGGGTCAATGGCAAGAATGAGGAGGAACACACCTCCACGACGACGACTTGGGCTGATTTCGGTTTCTTGGGCATCGACGATGCCAAACTTGATCAATTCAGGAAATTGCCTGGAGATGAGGACTATTACACCTATCTTGGCTCCGATGCGACCGGGTTTGCCTTTAGCATCACCCAGCATCATTCTTTCAACCAATGGAAAGTCCAGGAGATAAAGGCCAAAGTGGTGGATGGCAAAGTGAGCCAGCTCGTCTTCTCCACGGGCATGCTTCAGGACACCTTCTCCGGGAACTACTTTTATCGTTACGCGGATACCCGCGTCAATGAAACCCCTAACGTTATCACAGGCGCAAGCAAGAAAGCCGCTTCTGCTGACGATGAGGCGATTAAGGGCTACCTATCCTATTTGAATCAAGACACTTCTACCTTCACTAGCCTTGAAATCGATTCAGCCTGGGCGGGCTCCAGGGTTACCAAAATCTCCAAAGGAAGCGATTTCTACCTCAAGGGAACCTATTTGGCTTCCGAAGGGCAGATCGGCGACAAGATGGAGTCGCTTGGCAACGGATACTATCTAAAAAATGAGAAGATGTATTCCTTCACCTATGATGAAAACGGGAACATCGAACTCAATAAACAACCTATTGAGAAATCCTTCTCCGAAATCGTCAATTTCTCTATTTCTAGCGAAGTCCTTCTCCAAGACGGCGATTCCCTCCATAGCTATGGCGATATCATCAATATCGGCTCCTCCCTTGGAAATATCTACAATCCTTTGACCGTGGACGCTTCGTCTTTGAAAATGACCCTCGAGGAGGGAAAAATCGCTTCGATGACTTTTGCTTATCAAGGTGGGAACGAGACTATTGCCTTCGATTACACCGCGCCTACCTTGTCCGAAACGATGAAAAAGGCTCTTGATGATGCGATTGACTCTCTCAACCCCTCTGAAAGAGCGACTTGGGCCGATGATACGTCTGATTCCGTCATGAGCGCCCTAACCGACCAATACGGTGAGGACAAAGCCAAGCTCGTCCCTTTCCTCTATGACCAGAGCTTCTATGATTCCGGGAATAGCTTCGACGGATGGTATTGCGATTATGAGGATGAACCTTATTACTTCATCATCACGATGAATTCCGAAATGGATGCCGCCTACGCGAAGAAGTACAAAACCTATCTTACCAGCCTTGGTTATACCTCCGACGACAACCAGACCTTTGTCTCCAATACGGATGGATGGAAGATTGTCGTCTATGAGGAAAACGACGACTACGAATTCCTCCACATTTACGAAATTTAATCCGCCCCAATAAGGACGTGACCGCATATTTCTCTCCTTTGTTTCAAGCAAAGCAAAGGGGTTTATATGCGGTTTTTTCTATGGCTAGTTGAATTGGGAAAAAACCTTAACGAAATATGAAATAAAACCCAAATAGAGGTACCGTGTATTGATTTTCTCTTATGACATACGGTTGTTCCGCGTGTTAAATACGGCGTTATAAAAGGGACGACGGTGTGCACGTCGTCCCAATTAGATGTTTGAAGAATTAGCCTATCAGTAAAGCGTCTTTGCACCGGATTCGTCGTAATGCCAATAGGAGCAGTCGAACCCTTGTTCTTCTTCGCTTGGAGTGGATTCGCTATAGAAGGCGACGACGACTTCGTTGTTGTCCCAAGCCGCGCAAAGGAAATCATCAAGCCAGTAATCGTCTTCGTCCCAATAGCTGTTCGCCTCAGAACGGTAGGTGCTTAAGCTAGCGGCGAAGTAGATTGAGGAATCTTCGGAATCGGAGAAATAGTCGAAGGCGCAGGGGTCGACGCTTGTGCAGGTGGCGGGGATGAAGACCTCGACTTCGCTAAGGATATAGGAGAATGCGCCGTCACCGATGCTCTTCAGGCTATTTCCTAGATCAAGAGAGGTAACGGTATAGGGGCTTTCGTCTTCCCAACCATAGAAGGCATAGCTCCCAACATCAGCCGCACCTTGGATTGAGATCGACTCTAAACCCTTGGGATAGGAGAATGCGCTGTTTCCGATGGACGTCACTTTTTCTCCTAATACAACCTCACTAAGAACGCATTTGGTGAATGCGCTCTCCCCGATTGTCTCAACGTTGTTCCAATCGACTGTTTTGATGGTTTTGTTTTGCTTAAAGGCAGAGGCGCCGACTTCTGTGACAGAATCAATGAAGGTATAGCTTTCATCGCTTCCACAATAGCCGTAGATAATTGTTTTATCCGCGTTGTAGATTTCTTTCCTTGCATAGTCGATGGTCACTTCTTCTGGGGTGGTGACCACTTGAGGCTTATACATGGAGAACATTTTTATAAACGCGTCGGTCTTTGTGAGGTCTTTGATCGTGTAAACGGTGTGGATGTTGGTGCTTGCGCCGATTTGACGGTAGAAGCTGCTCCCATTCGCCAAGACGGTAGGATCGTCGTGGCCGAATTCGATTTCGAGGATGTTGGGGTTAGTTTTGAACGCGTCAACTTCGATGGTTGTAACCGAAGAAGGGATATAGACGTATTGGACTTCCGTCAAAGAGACGAAGACGTTCTTGGCGATCGTGGTAACCGTGTCGGGGATGATGATCCTCGAGGGATCTTCCGCTTTGGTGACGTCATAACGAACAAGGACGCCGTCCTCGACGACAAATTCTTGGGGAATCGCGTCTTTGGTTGAAATCAAAGCGGCTAGGTTTGGACAATTGCTCCAAGCTTGCTTTAAGGCGGCAGCGACGTCTTCGTTATCGACGACGATCGACGGCGTTGCCCCGATGCCGCTAGAAGGGATGACGGGATAGACGGTTACGTCTTCGTCAAAATGAAGGGTCAGCTCATTTATTGAAGACTCGGAGAACACGCCGTATTTGATTTCCGCTTCGTTAGCGAAAGTGAGTTCCAAAGCAGTGACGGAGGTTTCTCTAAGAGCGTTGATTCCGACATAGGTCAAGCTGCCCGCGACGGTTAAAGAGGAAAGCTTGCTGCAGCTAGCGAACCAAGAATCTTGGATAGAGGTGATGTAGCTAGGCAAGAAGACGTTTTCTAGCTTATAGCAGCTAGCGAAGCTCATGTTAGAGGTTTCAAAGTTCACTCCAGCGTCCAAGGTCGCAGCGAAGTCGAGTTGGGAGATTCCACTAGAAGAGAAGGCGGCGCTGCCGACATAGGACAATCCGCTGCCAAAGTGCGCTTCTTTCAAAGAGGTGCAAGTGTAGAAGGCGTAATTTCCAATCGAATGGACGCCGGTGAAATCTAGCGAAGCGACGTTGGTGGAGAAGAAGGCATATTCGCCAATGGTGGTGACTGTTTCCGGCAAAGCGAAGGAAGAAGCGTCTTTGGCCTGAGGGAAATTGATCAAGCTGGTTTCATCTTTTGAATAAAGGACCCCATCGACGACTTTGAAATGCTCATTCTCAGAGGAAATGGCCCATTCCTTGAGGTTGGGCATATCCTGGTAGTACTTAAAGGATTCCAGACTCTTTGGAAGCGTGAAAGTTTCGAAGGGGAGCTCGACGAAGGCCTGCGCCTCAATAGTGGTCACGGAATCCGGGATGGAAAGCGAGGCCAAGGCGGTGTTGTGGCCTAAGGCTCCTCTGCCGATTTTTAGCAATCCGTCTGGAAGAGTTAGCGAAGAAAGCTTGATCAAAGAAGCGAGGGAGCTGTTGCCGAGCTCTTCGCAGTTTTCCACGACAAGCGTCTCCAATGTGTCGCACCCTGATAGAAGGCCATCAGGAAGTTTGCTTTGATTGGTAATCGTGAGGGATTTGAACCCGCTGGCGTAGTAGCTCGTCATGTTCTTGCCGGTGACGTCTCCGATGCCGAACATTTCGCCTAAATAGGCGCCAGATTCATCCGCGCTTTGCCCAACGAAAGGAGTGGTCAAAGTAGATAAAGTGCTGCAAATGTACCCTAATGTTCCTTTTTCGATGAATTCGACAGAACTAGGGATACTCAGTTTGGAAACTAGCAGCGCGTTAGAGAACGCCGTTTTGGCAATCGCTTTGACTGGAAGACCCTTGTAGGTGGAGGGGACGGTGTAGTCGGTAGCGAAAGGGTCGGGGCATTTGATGAGGGTGAAGTAGCCTTTGTCTTCAGAAAGGGCGAAATAATCGTCGCCTACGAGTTCTTCGCTTGAGGATTCCGATGATGCCTCCGAGGAAGATTCCGAGGAGCTTTGGCTTGACGCCTCAGCCGATGAGCTTTCCTGCGCTGAGGAAGTCTGTTCGCTTGAAGATGAAGGGGATGTTTCGCTTGAAGCAGGGGTGGTGCCTGAGCAAGAGATCAGAAGGAGTGAGGCCGATAGGGCCATAAGCCATTTTTTGTTCATGTTTTGTTTCCTTTAAAAAACTTTAATAGTGTTAAATGGAATGAAAAATACGCAAGCGATTTTGAGACGAATATTCCAAGTTGGGATAAATTTGGAAAAAGAGAGAAATCCCGCGCAAAGCCTCTTTCTCAAAAAAGAGAGGGGACGGGTGTCCTTAATCCTATTTCGTCCTATAATCTAGTTGATTATGAGCAAACTAACCAAACGCCAAGCCCAGCGGATTGCTGCTTCTCTTCGCAAAGGCAAAAAGAAATACATTTCCCTGGATGAGCTATCCACATTGATCGGAATCTACCCCGATGTCTTAGGACAACAGCTTATTACTTTCTCTCCTATGATTTTGATGGACCCCTCCATCAACTGCAAAGAGTTGTTGCCCCAAATTGAGGAATATATCGCCCATTACGATGCGGCTAAAAAACCAAAGGCTCCATCGACTCCTACGGTGAGGAAAAAAGATGTCACTGAATATTCGGGCATCACCGACTTTGTCTACAAAAAAATGACAACAGCGGGCGGATTAGTCGATCCTTCTTTCGAACTTGACGACAAAGATCTCAAAATCCTGCATAAGCTTGTCGTTAATGAGAAAAAAGCCCGTAGGGACAAGGCCAAAAAGAAGGCCTCCAAACGTGAGGGCAAAAAAATATCCAAGGCGGACAAACGGGAAAAGTGACGTTTTATCCGTTGTTCACGGGTGTGAAAAAGTGCCGCATAGACGTAATAAAAGCGGTATTAAAGTAATTTAAATTAACAAAAAATGTCAATTTTAACCTCTTTTAACCTTTCAGCCCCCTATGGGGGCTTTTCGTTTCAACTCGTTGAATGGCCCCGTCAAAATTCCTATACTAAACCCGTTAAGGAGATTTCCATTAATGGCTGAAATCAAGAAAACAATGAAATCCGTCGACGGCAACACTGCCGCCGCAATGGAGAGCTACTACTTCACCGAAGTAGCGGCGATTTTCCCCATCACCCCTTCTTCCCCGATGGCGGAAAATGTCGACGTCTTCGCTTCTAAGGGACAGAAAAACTTCTTTGGCCACCCGGTGAAAGTGGTTGAGATGGAATCCGAAGCCGGCGCTTCTGGCGCTGTCCACGGCGCTTTGCAGGGTGGGTCGTTGGCTACGACTTACACCGCCTCTCAAGGCTTGCTGCTGATGATTCCAAACATCTACAAATGGTGCGGTGAACTCCTCCCTGCGGTCATGCACGTTGCTGCCCGCTCTTTGGCCACCCGCTCTTTGTCAATCTTCGGCGACCATCAAGACGTCATGGCGATTCGTCAGACCGGCATCACGATGATCGTCTCCAACTCCGTCCAAGAAATCGCTGACTTGGCTCCCGTGGCCCATTTGGTCGCCATTGAATCCTCGGCTCCTGTCTGCCATTTCTTCGATGGCTTCCGTACCTCCCACGAGGTTCAAAACGTTGAATTCGTCGATCCTGAGGAATGGAAGAAACTCATGCCTTGGGACAAAGTCGAGGAATTCCGCGCCAGGGCGCTCAACCCCCATTCCCACGCGGTCACTCGCGGTGGGGCGGAGAACGATGACATCTATTTCCAGGGTCGCGAAGCTCAGAATGAGCATTATTCCCACGTCATCGAAATCGCTCAAAAATACTTTGATGAGGCTACCCGTCTAACCGGTAGAAAATACGCTCCGTTCGTCTACTATGGCGATCCTAGCGCCGAAAGGGTCATCGTCGCCATGGGCTCGGTCAACGAGACCGCCATGGAGGTCGTCGATGCCCTCAACAAAAACGGCGAGAAGGTCGGTTTGGTGGAAGTCCATCTCTATCGTCCTTTCTCTAGCAGCCTCCTTTCTAAGGCCATCCCTTCTTCCGTCAAGAAGATTGCCGTCTTGGATCGCACAAAAGAAATGGGCGCTGAAGGTGAGCCTCTCTACCTCGATGTTTTGGCTGGTTTATCCAAAGAAGGACGCACCGACATCAAGATTATCGGCGGACGTTATGGCCTTTCTTCCAAAGACACTCAGCCCAAGGACGTCAAAGCCGTTTATGACTTCCTCAATGCGGAGAAGACCTGGACCGGGTTCACCGTCGGCATCAATGACGACGTCACCCATCTTTCCATCCCCGTTGACGAATCCTTCAAGATTCCTCAGAACTACACTTCCTGCCTTTTCTATGGCTTAGGCTCCGATGGCACAGTCTCTGCAAACAAGAGCTCCATCAAGATCATCGGCGATGCCACCCATCAATACGCGCAGGCTTATTTCCAATACGACTCCCGTAAAGCCGGCGGCACGACCAGAAGCCACCTCCGCTTCGGCAAAGATCCGATCCACAGCGAATATTACGTCAAGAACGCGGATTTCATCTCCTGTTCCCTTGATACCTACATCTTCAAGTTTGACATGATTGCCAACCTCAAAGAGGGCGGCACGTTCTTGCTCAACACCAACATGGACGATGAGACGTTAGTTAAGTCCATGCCCAACCGCATGAAGCACCTGTTGGCCAAGAAGAAGGCGAAGTTCTACGTCATCGACGCCAACAAACTCGCCGCCGAATGCGGCATGGGACGCCATACCAACACGACTCTCCAAGCCGCTTTCTTCAAGCTCTCCCCGCAGATCATGGATTATGAGGAAGCCGAGAAGTGGATGAAGAAATTCGCGGAGAAGACCTACGCCAAGAAGGGCATGGAAATCGTCCAACAGAACTGGAACGCCATCGACGCCGGCCCCAAAGGCCTCCGTCAGATCGCCGTCGACCCCGATTGGATCAACCTTTCCTCCAAGAAAGTCGCCACCGCCGACAGCGGTGATACCTATTACGACGAATACGTCGAAATCATCGATCGTCTCGATGGCGATGAACTCCCGACCAGCGCCTTCACCAAACACGAGCTTCTCGACGGCACGATGAATGAGAACATCACCTTCCGCCAGAAGAGAGCCATCGCTGACAGGGTGCCTGTCTGGAACCAAGCCAAGTGCATTGAATGCAACCAATGCGCCTTCGTTTGCCCTCACGCCACCATCCGCGCCTACCTTCTCGACGAGAAAGAGGTCGCCAACGCTCCTGAGGTGGTCAAAGCCAACCTTAAACCCGCGATCGGAACCGCGGACAAATCCTTGAAGTTCCGCATCACCGTCGCCACCGAAAACTGCATTGGCTGCGGGCTTTGCGTCTCCGAGTGCCAAGCCAACAAAGTTGCTGACATGAAGGCCGTCAAAGAAGGCAAGAAGCATGCGGATGCTTCTGAATACGCTCTTTATATGGTCGATGCCCATAGCGCCAGGGAAGAACAAAAGGCGGCCGATTATTGCTATTCTAGCGTCTCTGTCAAAGCCAATCAGTTCCCCGCGCCGATTGAAAACGGCGTCAAAGGCCTTGGATTCAAGAAGCCTTACATGGAGGTTTCCGGAGCCTGCGCAGGCTGTGGAGAAGCTCCTTATTACCGCATTGTCAGCCAGCTCTTCGGCAAAGACATGCTCGTTGCTAACGCGACTGGCTGCTCT
Source organism: bacterium (assembly GCA_963633165.1). Lineage (GTDB taxonomy): Bacteria > Bacillota_I > Bacilli_A > RFN20 > CAG-826 > Alloenteromonas. Next base: position 2,481 of record CAVGXP010000050.1, on the reverse strand, counting down.
TCCATCTATTGCGGTTCCACCCCGCTTACCCCCTTCGTCAACGACCATGGCAAAGATGGCGTCGCTTGGGACAATTCCTTGTTCGAAGACAACGCCGAATTCGGCTTTGGCATGAGGATTGCCACCGATCAGAAGCTTTCCGCCATTATCTCCACTTTGGAGGAAGCCAAATCTAGTGAAGACGTCGAGCCTGAGCTCAAAGCCAAGATTGACGAATACCTCGCCAACGTCAAAAACCGTGACGAGGAGAAGAAGATTGTGCCTGAGCTCCTTGAACTTGCCTCTAAGAGCAAGAACGAAGGCGTCAAAGACATCCTTAACTATAAGAATGACCTCGTCGACAAGTCCGTTTGGATCATCGGCGGCGATGGATGGAGCTATGATATCGGCTATGGCGGACTTGACCATGTCTTGGCTAACGAAGCCGACGTCAACGTCCTCGTCCTCGACACCGAAGTCTATTCCAACACCGGCGGACAATGCTCCAAATCCTCTCAGACCGGCTCCATCAACAAGTTCTCCGCTTCCGGCAAGAAAGAAGCTAAGAAAAACCTCGCGTTGATGGCCATGGCCTATGGCCACGTCTATGTCGCTCAGATCGCTTTGGGCGCCAACCCCGCTGCGGCGATCAAAGCCTTGAAAGAGGCTGAGAGCTACAACGGTCCTTCCTTGATTCTCTGCTACTGCCCCTGCGCCGAGCAGCACATCAAAGGCGGCTTGGTCAATTCCATCAAAGAGGAGAAGATGGCCGTCGATTGCGGTTACTTCACCACTTGGAGATTCGATCCTCGCCTCAAGGCCGAAGGAAAGAGCCCGTTGCAGATTGACTGCAAGGAGCCCGATTTCACCAAACTCCGCGACTTCATTATGCACGAGACCCGCTTCTCTCAGCTCCCCGTGGTCAACCCCGAGCACGCTGAAGAACTTCTTAACAAGTGCGAAGCCTACGCCAAGCAGCGTTGGGCCGACATCAAGAAGTTCGGCGAATAAGGCCTTCTTTCAAAAGCAAATAACATTGCTTCAATAAGACGATGTAAAGATCCGCTTCAGAAATGGGGCGGGTCTTTTGTTTTTTAGTCACTTTTTCTTTCTTGCGGGCATAGAATCCCCTTATGCAAGCAAAGAAGAGCAAATATGAATTAATGACGCAATCCTCCATTCCTGGACTGGTCTCCCGTTTGGCTTTGCCGTCCATCGTGTCGGTTTTGATCACCAATATCTATAACATGGCAGATACGGCTTTCGTTGGAAGAATTTCCACTCAAGCGACTGCGGCGGTAGGGGTTGTCTTTGCTTACATGGCCATCATTCAGGCTTTCGCCTTTTTCTTTGGCCATGGGGCGGGGAATTTCATTTCCCGCGTTTTGGGGGCAAAACAAGAACAGAAGGCTGAGCAAATGGCTTCTCTCAGTTTTTTCTCCTGCTTTATAACGGGGCTTGTTTTCATGAGCCTTGGATTGATCTTCATGGACCCTCTTTTGAGGATGATGGGCGCTACGGATACGATTTTGCCAGACGCCAGAGATTATTTTCTTTATATCGCGATTGCCTCGCCTTTCATCATGACTTCGTTGGTTTTGAACAACCTCATGCGTTTCCAGGGCAATGCCTCGATGGCGATGATTGGGATATTGGCTGGAGCCATCCTTAATATTGGCCTAGATCCTTTATTCATCTTCGTTTTCGATATGGGCATCGCGGGCGCTGGCTTGGCCACGATGATTTCCCAAATCGTGTCTTGGGTGCTTTTGTTTTTGCTTGAACGAAGGAAGGGTGGGGTGCCCATTCGCTTTAAAGCCTTCAAATTAAGCCGCGAGTTAACTTTGGAGATCGTCAAAGGGGGAATTCCTTCTTTAGGCAGGCAGGGTCTTTTGGCTCTTTCCTCGGTTTTTCTTAATAACGGAGCCGCTTTGTATTTACCCGCCGAGGAGGTTGATTCGGCCATCGCCGCTTTCTCTGTTGCCTCTAGGGCTATCAATTTCGCTTCCTCAATCATCATTGGCTTTGGGCAGGGATTCCAGCCTGTATGTGGTTTTAATTATGGGGCTAAACGTCCCGATAGGGTCAAGAAGGCTTTCTGGTTCGCCGTTGGGGTGGGCAGTGCATACGCTTTAGTCATCTCCGTGTTTGCCTATTTCCTTGCCCCAACCATCGTTGCTTGGTTCAGGAAAGACGATCCTTTATTGATAGAAATAGGCGCAGAAGCCCTTCGTTTCTCTTGTCTTGCCTTTCCTTTATCCGCTTTGTCGGTGGTGACTGGAATGTATCTACAAGCGGTGAATTACGCGGCTTCTGCGACGTTTGTTTCAGCGGCTAGAAGCGGCTTGTTCTACGTTGGATTTTTATTTGCCTTTGGCGCATTGTGGGGGAGAACCGGGCTTTGCCTAACCCAAATGGCGAGCGATGTAGCCGCGGCTTTAACTTGTGTGCCCTTCCTCGTTTATGGGCTTAGAAAAATGAACAAAGAAATCGGCGCGCCCA
>CAVGXP010000049.1:0-4034 GCA_963633165.1 bacterium | reverse complement strand
TTTACTATAAAGAAGATGGATAAACGCTCTTCGAAAACCCTTGCTAAAATCTACGAGGGTTTTTCTATTTGCCTGCAAAACACGCCTTATTCATTAATCAAAGTCAGAGATATCATTCGCCAAGCCAAGATATCTCCAACGGGTTTTTACGCGCATTTCAAAACAAAAGAAGAAGTTCTGCGCGGACTGCTGGCCAATGTTTTCCTAACCGTTAAATGCAACCGCTTAGGGGAAAAAGAAGAGGAAAGAATAAATCTGCTTTTCGTAAGGATGGACGCTAACGAACCCTACTTAAGTTCGTTTCTACGCATCCAAGAGAACAATGATCTCCTTAGGAATTCCTTTATTCCGTGGTGCAGGAATTTCCTGTCCAGTTCTTTAAGCAAACAAACGAAAGCACTTTGTTCCGCTTTTATTGCCGATACTTTAATGGCTTATCTAAGGACGAATGAAAAAGAGGGCAAAATGGAAATCCAAGATGCCCTCAAAAAAATTTTAAACGTTTTTATCAACTAATTTTCTACCCTTAAGGAAATAGAAGTGGTCGCCTTCCGGGGCTTCGACGATTTCAAATTCGTTAATGAAGTTTTTCCCTTCCTCTTCCGGGCTAAGCAAGCTCCTGGAAATAGCGCAAGGAACATAGGAATGGTGTTCATCGAGTTCTTTGCGGCCAAGAGAATGAACGATAGCGAAGACGCCACCTGCATTCAAGGCCTTAGAGAAACACTTCGAGAGATGCTTCGGATCCATAAAATGGGGGTAGGCGTTATAAAGGACGATGACATCAAATTTCTCCGGCATGGCGATTGATAAAAAATCACCACAACGGAATTCGGCCCATGGGGCGTCCTTGTATTTTTCTTTGGCGATATCAATCATTCCCGTGGAAACGTCAAGGCCGACGACCTTTTCCTTGCTTAAACCATGCAAAAGGGAAGTAATCGTTCCAGTCCCACAAGCCAAATCCAACACACGGTCTCCCTCTTTTATGCCAATCTTTTCTAGAAGTGGGAGGATCTCTTTTTCGGTTTTACTTTGTTGGGAATCCCATTTTGGAGCAAGGGTATCGAAGAATTCTTTGACCTGACTCATGCGAAGAATTCCTCAACATTGATCTTTTGGTAGCCTCCGAAGGAATTCGCATACTCCTTGATCTGCCCATAAAGGGATTTGCCTAAGAAAGCGTTAGTGATTTCATCGGTCTTCGTCGCGATGTCGATATCCTCAAACAAGGCAGGATATGTGACTTTGGCTGCGTACCAGGTGTTAGCCAAAGCGATTTCTAGATTCGTGTAATAAGCGTTATAGGCCATCTCCAAATAGACCTCGCCATTTTGCCAAGCCTTGCAGGACTCGAAAAGCTCTTTTTGCTCGGAATAAATCGGTTTGATGTTTTTAATGGCCGCGGCATCAAAGATGATCTTATCCATGCTTGAAGCCAAAGAGACGAATTTCTCCTTGTCGATCTTTTGAATGCCATCAACGGTGAGATCGTTGACCACGTTGTTAATGTGGGCGACATTGAAAGGCTCATAGTTTTGAGCGGTCATCAAATGATCGGTGGTCCCCCAGTTACCAAGTCCGCAGATGTAGACGTTAGGTTTGTCTTCGTCTTTAATCGAGGCGGTTCTTTCAGAAATCTTATTCTTTTCGCTGCTAATATAAGAGATTAGTTTTGCGGCTTTTTCTTCTTTTCCAAGCACTTCGCCTAGCATTGAAAGGCTTTTTGCGACCTTTTCGTCGAACACCCCCTTGTTTCCGTATCCTAGAGTAAGAACGGGAACACCCACTTTGTCTTGCAAAGCGTTCGCTTTATCGGCGTCTTCGTATTCAGAAAGAATCAAGTCAGGATTGCAGGAGAGGATTTTCTCATCTTCGGCGCTTTGGGCGTTAGGCCCGCCAACACCACATGAAGGCAGGGATTTATAATCCTCGCTATTGGCGATGAAATACGGCCTTGCGACGCCATCGAACATCTGCGGGCGATTGCTTAAAGAGACGTTATCGATATCTTCAACCCCAGCGAGAAGGGAATTCTCGCCGACGTAGGAATAAAGCCTCAAAGCGCCGGCTCCAATGCAGACAATGCGCTTGTAGGAGCCTTTTTTAATAGAAACTTTCCTGCCGACGGAATCCTCGATCTCCGTGGTGCCGGTCTCCGGATTAGTATTCCCGCAAGAGGCAAGCAAGGTGAAGGCAAGGGCTGAGGTCAAAACAAGCTTTTTAATCTTCATGGTGGTTCTCCTTATTGTGATGGTAATGAATATGCTTATCCCCGCCGGAAACGGAGATGGAAACGTCGACGCCGAAGGTATGACGTATATTTGTCTCATTGAAGGAGGATGTGTCTCCTTCTACGAGGAGCCTCCCTTCTTTCAAGAAATAGAAACGGTCGCCCAAATCTAAGGCCATGTTGAGATCGTGCAATGCAATCAGGATGGAGATGCCTTTCTTTTGCGATAGGGTTTTGCAGAGATTTGCGAACAAGACGCTGTTAGAAACATCAAGATTGCTCGTCGGCTCATCGAATAGGAGCAAACTCGGCTGTTGGTTCAAAGCCATTCCTATTGCGACTTTTTGAAGTTCCCCACCACTAAGCTGGTTGGTGGGCTTGTCCTTAAGGGGGAGCAAGCCAAGTTCATCAAGAACCTTTTCGGTCGCCTCGATTTCCTTGGGGCTAGGCGAAAAGCCAAAATAAGGCATTTTTCCAAGGAGGACGGTCTCCTCAACGCTCAAACCGCTGGAAACGATTCTCTGGGGGACGTAGGCCACTTTTTGAGACCATTGTTTTCCTTTCGCGTCCTTTTGGGCAAGGCCATCAAGAAGAATTTCCCCACTTCTGCATTTAAGCGACCCAAGCAAAGTCTGGAATAAAGTGGATTTTCCTGCCCCGTTTGGGCCAAGCAGCACGCCGATCTGACCTTCGGGGAGTTTGAAGGACACGTCATGTAGAATCAAATCTCCTTTTTTCGCGTAGGAGGCGGACACATTATTGAGTATCAGCATCGCGCTTCTCCTTTGCTAGAGAAAATCATGTAAAGGAAGAATGGGGCGCCAAGTAAGGAAGTCACCGCCCCTATCGGCAACGAATTCCCCGGGGCGACAGCTTTAGCAAACACCATAGCAAGCAAAAGCAGGGTCGACCCGCAAAGCAAAGAGCCCGGGATCAGGTATGAATGGTTCTCACCAAGCAGTTTTCTCATGATATGGGGGCAAATAATTCCAACGAAGCCAATGACCCCAAGATAGCTTACGCAGACTGCCGTAACCAAAGAGGCCAGCAGCAAAGAGAAGAAACGAAGAAGCCCGACTTTCACGCCAACGCTGCGGGCAAACACCTCACCATGGAGCAAGGCATTGTATCGATAACGCAACGCGAAGAAAAAGATGAAAGCAATCAGAACAACCGCGCCCATAATCGCATCGGTGGTGAAACTTGCCCTTCCTAAATCCCCAAAAGACCAAATCACAGCCGCACTTAACCCAACGTCGGTCGCATAGAACTGCAGCACTGTCGTTCCCGCTGACCATATAGAGCCAAGCGCCACGCCGGCAAGGACGATACTTGAAGGCGAGAAACGTTTTATCCTGCAAAGCAAAAGGATCAGGAAAACGGATAGGAAGGCAAATAAGAACGCCATGGAAGAAGTCGCAAACGGATTTCCGGAAGTAAAGAAATTATCCGCGTTCTTTCCTAAACTCAAATAGCCGCCAGAGAAAAGGATAATAGACACATTCGCTCCGAAAACCGCCGCATTGGACACCCCCAACGTCCCCGGGGAAGCCATGATGTTGCCTAAGACTGTTTGCAGGATCAAACCCGATAAAGCAAGCCCTGCCCCGGCGATCAAAGCCGCTAAAGCTTCGGGCAAACGGATTCTTTGGACAATGCGGATTGAAGAAGATTCCCCAACCCCGAACAAAGCGAGGAAAGATTCTCCAAAACTCATTTTGCTGCTTCCTAGCATCAAAGCTAGGAAAAAACTTAATAGAAGCAAAACAAAAAAGAGGGCAAGCACAAGAATTCTCTTTCT
>CAVGXP010000048.1:0-3771 GCA_963633165.1 bacterium | reverse complement strand
AGGTGTAGTCCTTGTCGACGACGAAGGCCTCCGTCGATGAGACGGCGATCTTCGTGCCCTTCGGGATGAACGCCTTGTAGACCTTCTCGCCGTCGAGGCCGTCCTTGAACTCGTCGAAGCCGACGAAGCCGCCGGGCTGGCCCCATTTCGTGGTCTCGACGTGGTTGGGCGTGATCGCGTTCCCCACGAGCTCACCGTCCCCGTCGACGGTGTAGAGCCTGATCCCGGAGAGGTCGCTGTTGGCGAGGCCGCCTGCGACTTCCTCGTTGGCGGCCACCCCGGCGTAGGAATCCGAGAGCAGGACCAGATAGGTGTACCACGCGTTGTCGAGGCCCGCCCCCCTGAGCTGGATGCCGGTCAGGGAGATCTCGGTCTCCGTCAAAGACGACTCGGCGAAGGCGGGGACCGCTTCCGCCCAGCGCGCGGCCCCGAGGGCGGCGCTGAGGGCCCCGGCGGCGCAAAGCCCCGCCAGAAGCAGGCGCTTGCTCGCTTTCTTGCTCATCATAGGCATTCCTCCTTAACTGGCCGCCCGTGGGACGGCCCAAATGAAATCGATTACTCAAATTATAAAGCGCTTACATCGATGAAGAAAATGAACTAAAGCGCATCGAAAATGTTCTAGAACGACCAATTTTCTTTGGATAAACCCTTTTTGGGTGATACTTTAGTTGTATGGAAAACAACGAAGTTATGGTTCTGGGTTTAAAGTGCACGGTTCAAAATGAGGCTCCCGTGTTCACACAGAGCGCCAAAAATGAAAGGGTGCCGCTTCATCGTCACACTTACATTGAGATCTTTTATGTTTACGATGGTGTTGGAGTCGAAGAGTTCAATGGAGAAAGGGTGCAACTTAAAAGAGGAGATGCCCGCCTTTTGATTCCTAGCGACGTCCATGGTTTCTATAAACGTGACGAGGGGCCCTTTCTTAGGCGCGATATTTTGATTTCGACGTCTTTCTTTAAAGGGGTTTGCGACTTCTTCTCGCCGTCTCTTTTCCAGGACATAACAAGCGATAAATACAATCGGAAAATTCGTTTTTCGAGCGAGGAAATCTATTCTATTGAAAGCCTAGCTCCGTCTTTATTCTTAAACCCGAACACCAAAGAATACGCTTTAGCGGCAAAAATGCTGGTGACTTATTTAGTGAACTTGCTGGTGTCCTATAACCTTAAGGAATCAAGCCCGGCCATTCCCAACTGGCTGAATAATATAGCCACGCGTTTGTCGACTTCTGACAACTTCAAATACGATTGCTCCGAGTTGATCAAGGATATCGCTTTTACCCCGGATTATATCCGTCGATCTTTTAAAAAAGCCTTCCATATGACCATGACGGATTACTACAACAAACAGAAAATCAACTACGCTAATTATCTGTTGCAAAGGACGGACTATACCATCGAGGAAATCTGCGATTTTGTTGGCTACACAAATCTATCCTATTTCTATAAACTTTTTTTAAAGACCACGGGCGTGACCCCGAGCAAAGCTAGAAACGCCAAAAAGAATTAGCTTCTCTTTCGTCACTGCGCTCCTTGTTTTTGCTAAGAACAGAGAAATCTTCGTCTTTAGGGGGCGTTGATGATCAAGTTTATTCGTCGGACTTTACTTGTTTGATGGAAAGGGAAATCCTCTTACGGTTGAGATCGACCCCGATAACTTTGACACGGACGATCTGATCCATGGCCAAAACTTCGGAGGGATGACGTATGAAACGGTTAGCGATCTCGGAGATATGGACCAGGCCGTCTTGATGGACGCCAATATCGACGAAAGCCCCGAAGTCGGAGAGGTTCCTGACGGTGCCATTTAGCACCATGCCGACGCTTAAATCCTTTATTTCCTTGACCTTGCTATCCAAGGTGGCGGAAACGGCCTTTTCGCGAGGATCGCGTCCCGGTTTCTTAAGCTCGGAGATGATGTCGGAAAGGGTGTATTCGCCGATGCCTAATTCCTTAGCGATGGATGGAAGGTTTTTGATTTCACTTAACGCGTTGGTGGCCTTCTCGCTTCCTAATTCGCTGAGTTCTAACCCTAATTTTTCAAGGAGGGCATAAGTCGCCTCGTAATCCTTGGGATGGACCGCGGTCTTCTCCAAGGGGTTTTCGTTTTCAACGCGCAGGAAGCCAGCCGAATCCATGAAGGCCTTCGCCCCATAGCCTTTGACTTTCATCAAATCTTTTCTGCTCTTGAATGGGCCGTTTTCATCGCGGTAGGCGACAATCGCATTAGCCGTTTTTTCGTTGAGACCAGAAACGTATTTAAGCAAAGAAGGGGAAGCCGTGTTAACCCAAACGCCGACTTCGTTGACGGTGTCCATCGTCGTCGCGGAAAGGGTCTGCTTAAGGCGGGTCTCATCCATGTCGTGCTGATACTGCCCTACCCCAATGGCCTCAGGGGGGATCTTGACGAGCTCAGCCATAGGGTCGAGGAGTCTTCTGGCCAAGGATACGGAGGAACGCTCCTCGATATCCATGTTGGGAAATTCCTTAACCGCCAAAGGGGAGGCGCTATACACGGAGGCTCCGGATTCGTTAACGGTGATCAAAGAGACGTTGTTTATGCCGTTCTTCTCAAGGAAACGACGCAAAAACGCCTCGCTTTCCCTTCCAGCCGTCCCATTTCCCAAAGCAATCGCGTCGAAGCCATATTGCTTATAGATGGAAAGCAGCTTCCATTCCGATTCCTTTTCCTTGCCAACGGTTGGATAGATGATGCAAGAGGTTAAAACGGCTCCGGATTCGTTTATGAGGGCCAGCTTGCAGCCATTGCGGTATCCCGGATCGAAGCCAAGAATCTTCTTCCCTTTAAGCGGGGCGCCCAAAAGCAGTTGTTTGAGGTTCTTGGAGAAAAGGATCAGGGAGGAGTCCTCGGCTTGAGCGAAGAGGTCATTCCAAATCTCGTTTTCGACCGAGGGCCCCATCAAGCGTTTGTAGCAATCCTCAATCGTCGCGCGGAGAATTGTTTCATACGGACTGTTCCTTTTAATAACGGTCCTAGCGATCTGGTTATGGATGGTCACCTGGTCATAGGCGAAAGCATAAGTGAGCTTCTTCTCTTTCTTGCCGCGGGTAAGAGCGAGGACTTGATAGGATTTGATTCGAGATACGGGAACGCTGAAATCGTTGTAATTAAGATATTTCTGATCCACGTCCTCTTTGGTTTCCTTGGCCTCGATCTTGCCTGTTTTATTGATGTAGGCCTTAGCGAAAAGATAGAAATCGGCGTTGTCGCTCCAATCTTCGGCCAAGATATCCATAGCCCCCTGAAGAGCGTCTTCTTTGGTTTTGACGCCTTTTTCCTCATTGATGAGGGAGGTGGCGAAATCTTCAAGCGCCTTCATCGTGTCGGTTTGGCGGAGAAGCATCTCCGCCAAAGGGGCCAAACCCCTTTCCTTAGCGATGGAGCCTCTGGTTTTTCTCTTTGGCTTATAAGGCCTATAGATAGTCTCTAGCAAAGAAAGGGTTTCGCAGGCAAGAATCTGCTCTTTGAGCTCTTCGGTGAGCTTCCCCTGCTCTTCAATGCTTTTTAAAACGGTTTGCCTTCTCTCCTCGAGTTTTTCAAATTTGTTTTTCTCTTCCTCGAGGCTTCTTAAGGTAACGTCGGACATGTTCCCCGTTTCCTCTTTTTTGTAACGGGCGATGAAAGGGATGGTCGAGCCTTCTTCCATCATCTTCAAAACAGCGGCGACGTTAGCGGGGTTAAGCCCCAATTTTGTTGATAGGTATTGAGTGAGTTCCATAGCCCGAAGATTGTACATTAATTTGGCCG
>CAVGXP010000047.1:0-52628 GCA_963633165.1 bacterium | reverse complement strand
TAAAAAAGCGACCCGAGGGTCGCTTTTCATTTTTAGATTCGTTTATTCCTAAAATCTAGGCTTATTTGCCTTTAACGGTCTTGTTGAGAGTGCGGAAAGCACGGGCAGACATACGGACCGTGACCACTTTGCCGTCGATGTTCACCTTATATTTCTGGAGGTTGACATTCCAGCGACGACGGGTGGCGCGGAGAGAATGGCTGCGGGCATTGCCGCTCATCGGGCCTTTTCCAGTAACGGGGCAGATTTTTGACATATTTAACACCTCTTTCGCTTAAGCGCGTGCACAATTATGCCATTGTGCTTGACTTCGTTCAACCATGAAATTTTAGCCGTTGCCTTAGACCGTTTCCATAGTGACTCAAATACCGGTATTTCGTTTTAATTCTATTTTGTCTTTTCTTTGCGAAAAACGGCCTTGCGACGCTTCTTTTTCTTTTAACCGCGCTTCATTTGATTTATTCTAAAGTAGCATGAAAAACCACATCGCCGCCCTTATTCTAGCGGGAGGTAAGGGCACCCGCCTTAAGGCTTTGACACGTAAGATCGCCAAGCCTGCCGTTTCGTATGGTGGAAAGTATCGAATTATCGACTTTCCCCTCTCCAACTGCGCCAATTCAGGCATCCGTTATGTAGGCGTCGCCACTCAGTATGAGTCGAGCGTCCTTAATTCCTACATTGGGAACGGTCAAAATTGGGGCTTGAACGGAGTCGAATCCCTTTGCTCCGTTTTGTCGCCGAAGCAGACCGAGGAAGGTTCGAATTGGTATAGGGGTACGGCCGACGCCGTTTTCCAAAACATCGATTGGCTCGATGGTATTGATCCGGATTATGTGCTGATTCTATCTGGGGATCATATCTATTCCTGCACCTATAGCGCCATGCTTAAAAAGGTTGAGGATAGCGACGCCGATTGCGCCATCATGGTCCAAGAGGTCCCTTTGGAAGAAGCCTCTAGATTCGGCATATTGACCGCCAATGAGGACGATGAAGTCGTCGAATTCAAAGAAAAGCCAAAGGAACCGAAGTCCAACCTGGCATCCATGGGCATTTACATCTTCAACTACAAAACGCTTCGCAGCGCTCTCCTGACGGATTCTAAAATCGCCAATTCCTCTCATGATTTCGGTAAAGATATCATTCCCAACCTCCTCTCTGCCGGAAAAAAGATCGTCGTTTACCGCTATAACGGCTATTGGAGGGACGTCGGGACAATCGATTCCCTTCATGCCGCCAACATGGATCTGTTGTTGTCGGGCGATCCCAATGTGAATTTGTACACCGTCATTCAGAATAACCGCATATATTCCGAGGACAACCACGCCCGTCCTCAATTCATCTCAAAAGACGCCTCCGTTGCCGACTCCTTAATCAATCAGGGCGCTCAGATATATGGCTCGGTCAACCATTGCGTCGTTTCTAGCGATGTCGTGGTGGAGGATGGGGCCATGGCGGAGAACTGCGTTTTGATGAACGGAGCTCATCTAGGCAGGAATTGCTGCGTTTACGATGCCGTCGTCGGGCCTTATAGCCAAATCGATGACGATGCGGTTATAAACGAAGAGAGGGAAGAAATCGCCCTCATCGCCAATGGCAGAAAGAGTGACATGAAATGAAAGGCTCAATCATCGGAATCATCAATTTCCACACCGCACCCGACATCGCTCCTTTGACCTCCTCTAGGCCTTTGGGGTCGACTTCCTTCCTCGGCCGTTACGCCCTTTGCGACTTCTCTTTGTCCAACCTCTGCAATTCCGAAATCAGCAACGTTGGGCTTCTCATTAAGGATCACCCGCGTTCAATTTTAAAGCATCTTGGAACGATGGACGCCTGGTGCACCAACACCAAAATCGGCAAGCAGACGATTCTGTATAACGAACCCGCCCATCAACGCCCGGAAACCAATACGGATATCAACAACATCAAAGAAAACGATTGGATTCTTTACGATACCTCGGCTTCCCAAATCGTTTTCATGCCCTCCAATCTCGTCGCTTCTGTTGACCTTCGTCCGATTTTGTCAGAGCACATCGCCCTGAAGAGAAAAATCACGATCGTCTGCAAAGAAGTCGCTGACCTTTCCAAAGAATTCATCGGCTCGACAATCGTCACATTGGGTGAAGGGGGAGCCATCGTGGGGGTTTCGATCAATGATGGCAGCAAGCGCGGCCCGGGCATCGTTTCCTTGGGCATCCAGATTATTAACCGTCCCGCTTTGGCCGAAATGTTCCAGAATTACCTTCCAAAATACCCGGAAGGCACGCTTTCTGATCTGCTCTCCGCTCTCTCCGAAAACGGGGAGTCCTACACGCGCTATTGCCATCTTTTCCATGGCTATGCCCGCACAATCGATACTTTCCAGCATTACATCGATTATTCCTTCGAACTTCTCAATCCTAGGAAAGCGGACGCTTTGTTCAACGAAGATTGGCCGATTTACACCTTGACCCACGATACCCCTCCGGCCCTTTATGGCTCTTCTAGCGAGGTCAGGGATTCCTACGTGGCCAATGGCTCGATTATCGAGGGCGAAGTCACCCATTCGATCTTGGCCCGCAACGTCAAAGTGGGGAAAGGCGCGGTGGTCCGCAATTCCATCATTTTCTCTGACGCTAGAATAGGGGAAGGCGCAGTCGTTGAAAACGCCGTCGTCGATAAACTCTCCATTGTCACCCGCAATCAAAAAGTCATCGGGAAGAAAAACCCGCTATATATCGCTCAAGGAGAGATCCTATGAAAATCGCGATGGTCGCAAGCGAGTCGAATCCCTTTTGCAAGACCGGCGGATTGGCCGATGTCGTCTTCTCTTTGTCTAGGGAATTGGCAAGTAGCGGCAATGATGTCTGCGTCATTTTGCCTTATTATTCCATCAATGCCCGCATTCCCGGGCTTGAATTAGAACGTTTGCTCTCCTTCGAAGTCGATTTATCCTGGAGAAAGCAAAATGCGACGATTTACAAAGCCGAATACGAAGGTATTAAGTTCTACTTTGTCGGTAACGACTATTATTTCCTTCGCGGTTCCATATATGGTTTCCCTGATGATGGGGAGAGATATGCTTTCTTTACCCTGGCCGCAGAAAGTCTATTTGGAAGAATCGGCTTCGCCCCCGATGTCGTCCATATCCACGACTGGCAACCGGGCATGCTGCCTTTGCTATTGAAGACCAGGCATAAAGACGACCCCGTCTTCAAACATGCTCGCACCGTGCTTACGATCCATAACCCTGAATTCAAAGGCATGCTTGACCCTAGCGCATTAGGCGACCTTTATAGTCTTCCCTATTCTCTTTACGAAGATGGAACGACGCGCTTCCACGACGGTGTTTCCACCTTGAAGACTGCCGTAATGACCGTCGATAAGATTACCACGGTTTCCCCAACCCACCGTCAGGAGCTATTGACCTCGCTTTATAGCCGCGGGATGGATGGGGCGTTGAGTTTAAGGGAAAATGATTTCTCTGGCATTCTCAACGGGATTGACGAGAAAGAATGGGATCCTAAAAAAGATATCGACATCGCCTGCAATTTCTCCGCAAAAACCCTTGATAAAGGGAAGAAAAAGTGCAGAGATGCCCTTATTTCCTCTTGCGGTTTGGTCGATAATGGAGGGCCTTGCTATGGCTTGGTCTCCCGTTTGACCTCGCAAAAAGGCATTCACTTAGTGGCCAAAATCGGGAGAGAGCTCCTTGAAAAAGGCGCGATGCTTTTCCTTGTCGGCAGCGGAGAAGAGGCTTTGGAAAGATCTCTGCAATCTCTGCAATGCGAATTCCCCGAAAGCTGCTGCGTCTATTTTGGTTACAACAACGCTTTGGCCCATAAGGTTTACGCCGGCTGCGATTTCTTCTTGATGCCTTCCTTATTTGAGCCATGCGGCATTGGCCAGATGATCGCTCAGCGATATGGGACTTTGCCTATCGCTAGAGATACAGGCGGCCTTCACGACACCATCATCCCATATTCCCACCTTTGCAACGATGAAGCCACGGGCTTTCTCTTCCGCGATTTCGATGAAGGCGGCCTTGCCTATGGGGTCGCGCTTTCTGAAGAGGTCTATCAAAATCCCGATTTGTTACATCGATTAAGAGTCAACGCCATGAAGGTCGACCATGGCTGGGGCAAATCTTCAAAGGATTATCTCGCCCTTTATCAAAGTATCGAGAAATAACCCTACACGAAAAGGCAGGCCCGCATGACCTGCCTTTTTGTTATGGCTACTAAAGTGAAGGGAAAGGCCTCTTGGCCCTTGGCTTATTTTTTGCCTTTTTCCTGCCGGCGCTTATCGTTGATTGCATCCATCGTTTTCTCGTCGATGAGCTTGATGTTGTTTTCTTTCGCGTAATTGATGCAACCCGTCAAAACGGTTTTTAGGAAGACGCGCGGCACTTTGACCAGCCTTTTGCACGCTCCTTCGGTGAATTTGATTTCCGGATCCATGCGATTGGCGGCGTACTTGACCGAGTCGAGGTTGGCTTCTTTGCCCGCGGGGATGGGGGTGGCCGTCGGGCGTTTGAATTTGCTATACCAGAAATTGGTCGAATCGCGATACCCGTAGTCGACGGGGACTTTTGGGAAGGCGCTGGCTTTGACTCCGTTGATGATGGCGCCAGCGTATTTTTCCTTCATGAGGATCTTGTCGATTTTGAGAATGAAATGGCAACCGAATTTGGAGGTGACGCCATTGAAATTGCGGTAGGGGCCTTCGATCCCGTCGAGTTTCCCCGTTTTCTCCTTGTCTTCATAAGCGTCTTCCAAACTATCGTCCCAAGTGCATTCGAAGACCTGATAAGCCTTTTTGATAACTAAGGGCCTGAGACCATCGGCTTGCCCTTTTTCAAGCTCGAATTTGCAGTCCTTCATCTTCTCTTTGCTTGTTTCCCCGGGGAAGCCAAGGCGCACGGTCTCTTTGAAATCGCCTTTGTTGTCTTCGAGGAAATTAAGGGCGCATTTCCCTCTTTTAAGGAGGTTCTGCGCGGTATTGGAACTGTTACGGCATTCCAGAACCATCGCGTAATAACTCTTGCCCGCGATGTAATAAGGGAAGCAAAGCGAATACGCTCCTAAAGTGGTTTGCCCCTCGTCGTCTAGAGTGGAAATCAAAATGGTGGGCATGGGGAAGAAGGCGGAAGTCTGATAAAAATTGTCGACGATGCGTAAATCTTTGAAACTGCTCATGTATCCTCCTTGCAGATTCTATTTCTTCAATTCTACTCTAAAAAGGAACAAGTGCTCCTTCTTTTCCAAAGAAGAGGCTTTATAATCTCCCCGTATGAGTTACGATCACAAAACAATTGAAGCGAAATGGAGAAAGTATTGGGAGGAGAATTCCACCTTTTACTGCGACACGCACGATTTCTCCAAACCCAAGTACTACGCCTTGGACATGTTCCCTTACCCCTCTGGGCAAGGTCTGCACGTTGGGCATCCTGAAGGCTATACGGCCACCGACATCATTTGCCGTATGAAGAGGATGCAGGGATACAACGTCCTTCACCCCATGGGCTGGGACGCTTTCGGCTTGCCCGCGGAACAATTCGCCATCAAGAACAACCAACACCCCTCGATTTTCACCGATAAGAACATCGCCCACTTCAAAGACCAGATCCAAGCTTTGGGGTTCTCTTACGACTGGAGCAAAGAAATCAAAACCACGGATCCCTCCTACTACAAATGGACCCAGTGGATATTCCTTCAGCTTTTCAAACATGATTTGGCCTACGTTGCCGATGTTCCGGTCAACTATTGCCCTGAATTAGGCACGGTTTTGGCTAACGAAGAGGTCATCGACGGAAAATCCGAGCGCGGGGGCTTCCCTGTCATCCGCATGCCGATGAGGCAGTGGATCCTGAAGATTACCGCTTACGCCGATCGTTTGGCCGATGATCTCAAACTCGTCGATTGGCCGAAGTCCACCATGGAGATGCAAAAGAATTGGATTGGCAAATCCACCGGCGTCTCCATTACCTTCAAACTCGTTGGCAAAGAAGGTAGCTTTGACGTTTTCACCACCCGCGTCGACACCCTCTTTGGCTGCACTTATTGCTGTTTGGCTCCTGAGCACCCTTTGGTCAAGAAATTCGTCTCCGAGGAGCAAAAAGAAGCGGTTGCCAAATATGTTGAAGAGGCCGCTCATAAATCCGACCTTGCCCGCACGGGCACTCAGCAAGAGAAGACGGGTGTCTTCCTTGGCGTATATGCGACTAATCCCATCAACGGCAAACAGATCCCTGTTTATGTCGCCGATTACGTCTTGGGCTCTTATGGCTCGGGCGCTGTCATGGCTGTTCCCGCTCATGATACTCGCGACTATGCTTTTGCTAAAAAACATGGGTTGCCGATAATCCAGGTTATCGAAGGCGATATTTCCGAAGAAGCCTACACCGGAGATGGCAAGCATATTCAAAGCGAATTCGCCGATGGGCTCGATATTGAAGGGGCCAAAACCGCGATCACCAAAAAGCTCGTCGAACTTGGCGAAGGCAAAGTCGTCGTCAATTACAAGCTTCGCGATTGGATTTTCTCCCGTCAGCGTTATTGGGGTGAGCCTATCCCCATCGTTAAACTCGATGATGGCACCGAATTCCCCATCCCCGAGGATCAATTGCCGCTCACCTTGCCTGAGATGGATAACTACCAGCCAAGCAAAGACGGCCGCCCCCCTCTTTCGAAAGCGCCCTCTTCTTGGCTTGATTACCTGACTCCGGATGGGAGACATGGCCAAAGAGAGACGAACACGATGCCGCAGTGGGCCGGCTCTTGCTGGTATTACATCCGCTACATCGATCCCCATAACCCCGATTGCATCGGCGATAAGAAACTCTTGGATCATTGGTTGCCCGTTGACCTTTATATCGGCGGCGCCGAGCATGCCGTCTTGCATTTGCTCTATGCCCGTTTCTGGCACAAATTCCTCTATGACATTGGCGCGGTATCCTGCAAGGAACCGTTCCAGAAACTTTATCATCAAGGAATTATCTTGGGCTCTAACGGGGAGAAGATGTCCAAATCCAAAGGCAACGTCGTCAACCCCGATGAAATCGTTGAGAGCAGTGGCGCCGATTCGCTCCGCCTCTTCGAGATGTTCGCCGGTCCGCTTGAGGAAATGAAGCCTTGGTCCACGACCGGACTAAATGGAGCGAGGAAGTTCCTTGAAAGGGCGTATCGCCTCATCGATGAACCGGAGTTCCAAGCCAAATGGAGCGAGCAAAATTCCGGCGAGCTCGATTATTCCTATAATGCGTTGGTCAAGAAAGTGACGTCTGACTTTGAAGCACTTGGCTTCAACACCGCCATCTCCGCGATGATGGTCTTCGTTAACGATTGCTATAAGGCCAATTCGCTTTATAAACCCTATCTTGAGGGTTTCACCAAGATGCTCTCTTGCATCACACCTTTCCTTGGGGAAGAGATGTGGCAACGCCTTGGTCACGACAAAACCATCGCTTACGAGCCTTGGCCGGTCTGCGATGAAAGCAAACTCGTCAAGAACACGGTCAAAGTCGCCGTCTCCGTCAACGGGAAAATGAGGGACGTCATCGAAATCAATCCCGACGCCACTCAAGACGAGGCTGTTTCTATCGCTACTTCGCTAGAAAAAATCAAACCGTGGATCGAAGGCAAAACGATTAAAAAGATCATCTACGTCAAAGGCCGCATTCTGAACATCGTCGTTGCTTAAAACTCCGGATTAAAGGCCATAAAATCGTCAAAATCGAATTTTATGGTCTTTTTTTATTTATCTGTAGATTGGCGATTCACGTCGTTGCGTTTCATGAAAACAATACATATCGCTAGGGACCTAACCGGCGTATGGATTTATAGGCATTTTCAATGAGCTGCTTTGGCATAAGGCATTTCCCTTTTCGTTTTGATTCCTATTTTCGCTTTCGCGCTCGGCTTAACGGTTTGACTCCTTTTTCCTTTCTGATTTCAAGAAGGCAAAGAATATGTAAAAAACACCGTGGCCCGATGTCGAAAAGGCCTTTCATGGTGTACGTTTTCGCGCGCGCGTTTATAATAGGGCGTAACCCCAAGGGCCAAACATGGAAATCAAGCTTGTAGACCTGACAAAAACATTCCCAGGCAACCCTAAGAAAAAGATTAAAGAAACCACCGCGGTAGACCATCTAAATTTTGTGGTTAAAGACGGCGAACTTTTAGGCCTTCTAGGCCCTTCTGGATGTGGGAAGTCCACGACGCTTTACATGCTTTCGGGCCTTAAAGATCCGACTTCTGGACAAATCTATTTCGGGGACCAGGAAGTGACGTTCCTTCCCCCGGAGAAAAGGGGTATCGGCCTTGTTTTCCAAAACTATGCGCTTTACCCGCATATGACCGTCTATAAGAACATTCAGTTCCCTTTGACCAACCTTAAAGTTGAAGAGAACGAGAAGGACTATCTCTATTTGAAGGAACAAGCGCGCATGGATATCTATTCCCATGCGGCCGAAATTGTTTCTTTGCTAAATGGAAAAGAGGGTGAAGAAACTGCAACGCCCGAAGACATCGCCAACGCATATTCCGTTTCTTCTTCTCTTGCGAAAGAAGTTTTCGCTGCCTATAAGGAAAACCCTTCTAATTTTGAGGAAAAAGCTAAAAGCATTATTGCTCAATCTCAAAACAATCTTTCAAATATCAAGGCCAAAGCTCAAGAAAAAGGCTACGAAATCAATGAAAAAGGGGAGGTTTTGCGTCAAGGGCAAACCCATCTACTCCGCCGCACGCTTTCCTCTGATGAGATCGATGCTTTGATTAGAGAAGCCGCTAAATTGGTGCAAATCACCGATTTGCTTGATCGCAAGCCCAGTGAACTTTCTGGCGGCCAACAGCAAAGGGTCGCCATCGCTAGGGCTCTTGTCAAAAAACCGAAAGTCCTTTTGCTGGATGAGCCTTTGTCCAACCTTGATGCCAGACTTCGTTTGCAGACCCGCGAGGAGATCCGCCGCATCCAGCAAGAGACGAAAATCACCACCGTCTTCGTCACCCACGATCAGGAAGAGGCCATGTCGATTTGCGACGAGATTCTTTTGATGAATGGGGGCAAAATGGTCCAGCTTGCCCATCCTCAAGAGATCTACCGTAACCCCAATTGCCTTTTCGCCGCGAAATTCCTCGGCAACCCACCAATTAACGTTTTCAATGGCTCGATAAAAGGAAACGCCGTTTATATCGGGGAAGAGAAGATTCTTGTCTGCGACAACGAGCTTCCCGACCAAGACGTTTACGTGGCCATCCGCCCCGAAGGCTTCCTTATGTCTTATGAAACCCCGGAAAAGGACAAGGTTTTGACGCTAGATTGTTTCAACGTCCTTACCCAAGGTAGGGACCTTTGCCTTTACTGCACCCACCCCAACATGGATGGAGACCGCGTCAAGCTCGTCATCGACAGCGATATCGATGCAAAACCGGGCAAAATCCGCTTTGCTTTGCGCAGGAACAAAGTCTTCTTATTCTCCAAAGAAGACGAGAAGAGGATCCTTTTCTAAACATGGACGAAGAGCGCAACAACTGGAAAGCTTGGCTTTATCTTTCACCCGTCCTTTTGCTGATGGCTCTTTTTACGTTCTATCCTATCCTCAACACTTTCGTCGTCTCCTTCCTTAAGGACTACGATTCGACCAAAGGCAGCAGCAGTGGGTTCTCTTTCTTCAATTACGCCTATGTCCTTGGTATTGCCTCTAATAACGATGCGGGAACCCTAAACCACGATTTCTTCTCTTGGAACAGCCCATCGGCTTTTTCCAACACCATGTTCATCACTTTCGTGACCGTCCCCATTTCGGTTCTCATCGCCTTGGTCATCGCTCTTGCTATCCATTCGATAAAACCGCTTCAGAGATTCTTTCAAACCGTCTTCTTCATGCCTTATGTCACCAACGTCATCGCTATAGGCATGGTCTTCGGCGTCCTTTTTGGCAACCATGGCGTCATCAACGCGGTTTTTCATATCAACACCCCTTGGCTAGATCCCTCCTCTTCCACATGGGGGAGCTGCATGTTCGTTCTTTGCATCTACATCATTTGGACCGCTTTGCCATACAAAATCCTGATTTTCCTTTCGGGGCTGCAAGGCATTGATCAGCAATACTTCGACGCGGCTAGAATCGATGGGGCCGGCAAATTCAAACGAGATTTGAAGATAACGCTCCCTCTTCTTTCCCCGCAGATTCTTTATATCTCCGTGACCTCCTTCATCACCGCCTTCAAAGAATATTCCTCTATCGTCGGGCTCCTTGGCCGCAGCTATTCCAGCGACGCCAACACCCATGACCTTTACACGATCGTCTATTACATCATGGATGCGATGAACGGGGAGATGGGGGCTTCCAACAAATACACCCAGTTCGCCTCTGCGGCTGCGATGATCCTCTTCTTCGTTATCCTTATTTTCACGCTGATAGAGCTGCAGATTTCCAAGAAAAGGGTGGTGTATTGATATGGCAAAGCCCTCTTCTATCTCAACGAAACTGGTTCTTGTCCCCGCCTCGAGCTCGAAGCGGTTTAACCCCACTAAGGAAAAAAGAAAGGACAAGACTTTCCGGCTTATCTCGACCATCCTCGTCTATCTTTTCCTAAGCGCGATGGCAATGCTTTCCTTATTCCCGTTCTATTACATGATCGCGGCCTCTTTCATGAGCTATGAGGAAGTCTCAACGGGGCAGTTCTTCTTCTCTTTCGCAACGCTCGGGGAGAATTTCGTCAATAACTACACTCAAACGATCGTAAGGCTCAATTTCTTCTCCCATGTCGGCACGACCTTGCTTGTGGCCATCTCAACGACCATCCTTCAGCTTTTGACGACGATCCTCGCCTCTTTCGCCTTTGCCAAACTCCATTTCAAAGGCAGGGATCTCCTTTTCGTTATTTTCCTAGCCACCATGATGGTCCCTGGGGAAATGCTGGCCATCACCAATTATTCGACCTTCTCTAGCCTTGATCTAATCTCCAGCAGGCAGAATTACGTCCAAGCGGTCATAACGATGATTCTTCCTCTTATTTCGAGCACTTTCTTCATTTTCTTGCTCCGTCAGAACTTCAAGCAGATTCCAAATGAACTTTACCTCGCCGCCAAAGTCGATGGCAAAAGCGATTGGCAATACCTTTGGAAAGTCCTTGTCCCCTTGGCTATGCCGACCCTCATCACGATCACGATCCTCTCGTTCATTTCTTCGTGGAATTCCTATGTCTGGCCTTCTTTGTCCGTCTCCAATAACGACTACAACGTTCTCTCCGTGATCATCAGAGGGAGCGCCCTTGAATTTTCTGGCCCCTCGGGGCAGATGATCACCAATACGGCTTGGCAAATGACCTCTTCGGTCCTCACTGTCCTGCCGATTCTTATCCTGTTTATCGCTTTCCGTAAATACATTATGTCCGGAACTGGTCGTGCCGGCATCAAAGGCTAACGGTTTGTGATAAAATGAAGTACGTTGTTGAATGAATGAAAGGAGAAATTTAATTCATGAAATTCATCAAATGCGCCTCCGCCTTGTCTTTGGGGCTGATTGCCGCCGCCGCTCTTACTGGATGCGGTGGCAACGAGAACCCAACCACATCCTCTCTCCCCAGCTATGATGGCAGCGAAGTCACCATCGAATTCTGGAACAACTACGCCGAAGATCCGACCCCCGAGGACAGCTCGGACGACTACAACTACGAAGCCTATCACTACATGAAGACGATGATTGAGGATTTCAACAAGCAATATCCCAACATCACCGTCAAAACCAAAGCCTACAAGAACTACGCCGCCATCGCCACCGATGTCGAGAAAGGCCTCAAAGACGGCAACACCCCCGATTTGGCCATCACCTATGGAACCTATGCCTACAATTGGGAAGAATACCTCGTTGACGTGACCGCCAAAGGCAAAGCCATGGAAGAGGACAGCGATTTCATCAAATCCTACCTCGACGTTGAGAAGCAGCAATACGGCGGAAAAGCCTATTACACCCTCCCCTTCGGAAAATCCACCGAATCCTTGATGGTCAACCACGAAGTCTTCGCCGCCGTTGGTTCTACCGCTGCTGGCGTTGCCGTTGAGAATGGCTATCCCGCCCCTGTCGCCGAAACTTCCAAAAAGGCCTATGCCCATCCAAGCACCTTCGCCGAGATGATGGATCTTGCCCGCACCATGAAGACCGATTATCCCGAGATCTTCGCGACTCAGAAAAACGACGCGGGTTATTTCACCGCCGTCCCGCTCATCTACGAGACCGCCGAAAACCTCTTCTTCACCGTCATGGAAAGCGCCGGCATCCCCTATGTCGCCGCCGTTGATTCGGCCAAAGATGGCGTCTTGTTCAACAATGACAAAGCCAAAGAGGCCGTTGTCCAGCTCAAGAAATGGAACAACGAAGGCCTTATCGCCCTCGGCGACAACCTTTATTTCACCGATGAAGCCAAAGGCTATCACGCCTATCCCTCCAGCTTGTTTGCCGATGGCAAATGCTTCATGATCATTGCGACCACCCGTGGCTCTGCGTGGATGGCTGGCGACGGTTATACCGTTGATTACACCAAGCTCCCCGCTTGGGACACCTCCTCCACCGTGAAGTCGACCTCTCAAGGCGGTTCGATGTGCTTCTTCCAGAAGGCCAACAAGCAGCAAGAAGCCGCTTCCTTGCTCTTCTATGATTTCATCAACACCGCGGAAAATTTCGCCAAACTCTCCGTTTCCACCGACTATTGCCCGATCCGCAAATCCTCCTACGATACGGATTTGATCAAAGCCAACGTCGAAGCGGCCAAAGCCGGCGTTAATGCTTCCTCCTCCGTCGCTGAGAAGAGGAAAGCCCTCGGTGGGCAGGTGCTCTCGCTCAATTCTGACTATGCCGAAAACGATCAGCTCTTCATGTCCCCCGTCAACAAATATTCCAGCAATCTCCGCGTCGCCATCAAAGGATTGCTCGTCAACGTCTTCAGCAACGCCGAGGCCAAAACTGACGACGAGATCAAAACTCTTGTCGATTCCGAATTCACCAAGGCCTACGAAGCCGCCGTTAAGTAATCCACGTTTATGAAAGGCTTCCATAAAAAAGAACGCCTTTCCCAAAACCCCCTTCCCCTGGGAGAAAACCCAGGGGAAGAAAGGGCGGAGGTTAGGCTCTTAAAGCAGAAAAGGAAATGCGACGACGCATTTTGCTTTTTGATTTTGGGTACGCTTTGCCTCATTCTTTCCGCCATCTTTTTGGTGCTCAGCTATCGCTATAACTTTCTGCACCTCAGGGTATTTATTCCCGGATCGGTGGAATTTGTCGTCTGCTGCCTTCTTTTCGTTTCCTCTCTCGCTTTATTAAGCGTTGGAGCGGTGATCCTCATCAAAGCGAAGAAGGCGATGAAAATTATTCGAAGCGAAGGAGAAAAACGATGATCAGGGAAGCCAAACGAGAAGACTATCTCTTCAAGAAGAAGTGCCTTCTGGTTTTGCTTTGCCTTTATTACCGCAACAACGTCGCCTATGACGAAATCGTGTTGCGTAGTTTCGGCTTCCATTTCGATCCGACCTGCGACTACAAAGCCATCGTCACCTCCAAAAAAGGCCACATTCATAAATACACCATCCACATTCATCCCTCTAAACACGGGGTCAACCTCGAAGCCCTTGATGAGATGGGCAACGTGAATTTCGTCCGCGTCCCTTCGTTAAGCAAAGAATATGATTTGTTCCACCCAAAGGCGGGGCTCAACGTCTATTTCGACGGCGATTCCTTTTTTGCGACCGGCTTCATGGAAGGGAAGAAGATCGAGCTTACGATGAACCAAGGCGAGGAGGGGAGGTATTCCTCCTTGATGGAGAAGCTTAACGCGATAAAAGACTGCAACGAATCCGCGGATTCCTTCCTTCTGTTCTTGATGCGTTTCTATACCTGCAAACTCCCCATCGATTTGGTCATGGGGGCCGGAATCAACAAAGATTATGGCGCCAAGGATTGGCAAGGACTCATTTCCGCGCTGTCGCAATCCTATTATGGGGAGAAGAAAAAGAACGCCGAGGAGATGAAACATTACGTCGGCGAAGAACTCTTCACTTCCCCTTCGCTTATGAAACAAGATGGGGATGGGCTATATAAACAGCTCAACCATGAACTATACGAATTCAAAGAAGCCAAATCCTTCTCCGACCCTGATTCCACCCTTTATAAATGCGTTGATTTCCTCTCTACGCACAAAGGAACCTCCGTCATCACTTATAACTACGACACCAATTTGGAATATCTCCTCCGCAAAAGAGGGCTGCTTTACTGCACGATCTACGACGACACCAGCTTCGTCACCAAAGACGGCGTCGCTTCCATCTACCACGTCCACGGCCTTCTCCCTTATGGGCGTTACGATCAAGAGAGATTCACCTCCTCCCTCGTTTTCGGGGAAAGCGATTATTTCTCCCTTTACAACAACCCTTATTCCTGGAATATCGCCAAACAGCTTCACGATTTCAAATTCAACGCCTGTCTTTTCATCGGCATCTCTTTGACCGACCCGGATATGAAAAGGCTGCTTGAACTTGCGTGCAATTATTTGAAGTTCAACTTCATCTTCATGAAGAAAGAAAAAGGTTTCTCCCCGTCGGTTTTCCGTGATATATCAGCCTATTTCTTCTCTTTTGATTTGATCATCGTCTGGGTGGATGAGTACGAGGACATCGGAAAATGGCTCGCCGAGTTATAAGCCAATATTCTCTGTCTTCCCCCTGCAAAAGAGGCAGAAAAGCAGCGGTGATGCTCGTTGAAGGGGCTTTGCTTTCGATACTGAGCGTCTTCACTTTTATGATTTTAGGCTATTTCGATGGCCTCTTCCCCGTTTATTCCTCCTCCTCTTCTTTGGCCTCGGAAGCCACAAAAAGTATGACTTCCTTGATTTTGGAATCCGGGGCCGGGGAATCGAATGGAGTCAATAGTCTGCTTTCTTATTCCGAGAGAACGGAGGCCTACGTCAAAAACGCGACCTACACCTCTTTGAAAAATAACAGCAAGGAAACTTCTTCCCTTATTTATGTTGGGACAACCCTTTTAGACGAGACTTCCGATAAAGCCTATTGGTATTTGGCCCATTACAAAAACGAGAATAAAGATTCTTTTGATGATCTTTCTTTCAATGGTAGAGAAGCCTATCTCTCTTTTTTCGCTGCGGACAGCCCCTTTGCTTCCAGCGAAGGCTATCCGCTTCTTGACGCCTCTATTGCGGAGAAGATCGACCAGTATTACCGCGATGGCGTCTACGAAAGCGGGAAACAAGCCGCCGCTAAACTGGAAGAAGATTACAAAAGCCTCTGCGTAGCCATCGTCTCCGACTTCCAAGCGCATTCCCTCTCTTACAAAGGAGAATACGAGAAATACGAATCCGCTAGAGACGTCATATACCGCTTCAAGATTGTCGAAGCCTTCCTTTGCCACCTTCTTTCTTGCTTCCTCTATTTCTTCGCTTTGACCTTCCTTGTGAAAGAAGGCCAAACCTATGGCAGACGGATCCTCAAAGCCCCTTTGCTCCATGACGATGGCACCTTGCTTACTTGGTGGGAAAAGCTATTGTTTTCCTTGGCCGTCTTCGTCGAATCCTCTTTTATTCCTTCCTTGATGCCTCTAGCTTACTATGGGGCTGGGGCGGTGGAGATGTTCGTCTCGCCTTTACTTGGCGCTTTCTCGCTTCTATGGGTTTTGCTTTTCTCGCTTATCCTGTCTTTGCTTTCTTATTCCTGCTGTTTCTTCCTAAAAGGTCGCAAAAGCCTTATGGAATCCGCTTTTAAAGCGAAAACGGTGGATGGGAGAGAAGATTGATGGAAAAGGAAATAGTCCATCAAACCCCGTCGTTTTCTCGTCTTTTTTCCAGTGCTATTTTTGATGCCTTGACACTCATACTTCTTTCTTTTCTTCTTTTTTCGGGTTCCCTTCCCCTTTATCAGAGGACGTCGGTTTATCAAGGCAATTCCTCTTTTAGAGAAGAAATCATGCTTTCTAGCCATCTTTATGTTGCTTACGATGGCGGCGTCCAAACGCTTTCCTCTTCCTTAGACGGGGACGCCTCTTTTACGTTTGAAGAGAAGGGAGAAAAAGTAAGGGCCGCCCTTGATTATTGCTATAACGTTTACCTTAATGAGGATTTCGAATTCAAAGGGCAGGAAAGGCTTTTGTCTTTTCTTTCTCCTTATAGCAATTCCGGCGCGGAGATGTTTGATTCCAAAGGTGGGCGAACCTTGGTTAGCCATGATTACGACGAAGCCTATTTTGCTTGTTACAAGGAAATTCTTGAAAGCAAGGCGGTGGTGGATTTAGGCAAAAAAACGGGGTTTTCCGATGCAAGAAGAAACATTCTTATAGGGTATGGCGTCTCTTTTCTATTGTCTTTCTCTCTGTCTTGCGTCCTTCTTCTCTACCTCGTCCCTATTTGCTTCCATCGAGGCAAAAAGACTTTTGGCATGGCGTTGACGCGAATTGGCTATGTGGATTTTACTGGAATCTCGCCTAAGCCCCTTCGCTTCACCCTTCGCTTTTTGTTTTTATGGATTCTAATTCTTTTAGGAGGCTTTTTTACGTTCGGCTTGACGTGGGCGATAAGCGCCTGCTTCGCCGTGTTTAGAAAAGACCGCCAAACCATCAGCGACTATGTCACGGCGACTTACCTCGTCGATGATTCAAACAAAAAGATCATCGAAGCCTATAAAGAAAGCCAGTAGAGCACTCTTTCCGTCCAATCGCTTCTTCTTTTGGCTGCCTTGATGTTCTATACTTTCTCCGTTAACTTTCCCTTTAGGGAAAACTAGGAGAAACATGCATGCCTAATTTCAAGAAGCTCAGCAAAGGGTATGAGAAGGAAGCCCTGTCCGTTTTAAGCGAGCTTGTCAAAAAGCAATCCGTTTATGACGCGAATTCCATTGATGAAGGTGCCCCTTTTGGGAAAGGCGTCAAAAGCGCATTGGATTTCCTCGCCAAGAAAGGCGAATCCTATGGGTTTAAAGTCGATCAGTGCCAAGGCTATTGCACCGAATTGACTTTTGGAGAAGGGGATGGGCCGGAGATCGGAATCTACGCCCACGCTGACGTCGTTCCCGCCACCGGGAAATGGGATGTCCCTCCCTTTTCCGCCAAAATCGTTGGAGAAGGAAAAGAAGCCAAGATGGTTTCTCGCGGCACCAGCGATGACAAAGGGCCTTTGGTGGCTGCCCTTATGGCCATCAAGCTTCTTAAAGACAACGGCTATATCAAGAATTACAAAGTCCGCCTCGTCGCTGGAGGGGATGAAGAGAGGGGCTCTTCCTGCTTGAGCACCTACTTCCATAAACTTGGCAAAAAACCCACCGATTATGGGTTCACCCCTGATGCGGATTTCCCTTTGATTTATGGGGAAAAGGGGATTTTGCGCGGAGTTTTCTCTAAATTAATCGATTTGTCCCCGATCATCGCCATGAACGGTGGAAGCGTGTCCAATGCCGTCTGCGACAGCTTCGTGGTGACTTTGCCTAGCGACAAAAAACTTGAGGAAGCCGTTAAGGGGAAGAAAGAGATTGATCTCAACCAAGCGGGCCAAATCGACATCTTGACCTTCAAAGGCAAATCCGCCCATGGCTCCACCCCTGAAAAAGGGGTCAACGCGGCCATTCTCGCATTCGCCTTCCTTGGCTCCTTCTACAAGATTCCTTTCTTGAAGAAGCTCGGCGAATTGCTTTCTGATCCCACCGGCAAATCTTTCCACGGGGATTGTCACAGCGAAATCTTCGGCGATTCCAGCTGGAACTATGGCCTCATCTCCTACGAATCCAACAAGCACGTCTTCAAATGCTCCATTGATTATCGCTTCGGCGAGAACGCCGATCCTAAGAAAGCCATCGCCTCCTTCCAAGAGGCTACGGAAACCAACGTCAACATCCTTTCTCAAGACGACGTCCTTCTCTTTGACAAGAAGAGCCCCCTTGTATCCACGCTCATGAAATCCTACAAGAGGATGACTTTGCGTTTGTTCGATAAGCCCTTCGCTATCGGCGGCGGCACCTACGCCAAAGAAGCCAAGAACTGCGTGGCTTATGGCTCGGCCTTCAAAGACCACCCTGGCGACATCCATTCCCCCAACGAATACATTTACCTCGAGGACCTCTACAAGCAAATCGCTATCTACGCGGATGCGATTTACTCTTTGGGGCAACTTAAAAAGTGAGAGCCCGTCATAAGAAGTGGGCGGCCCCTTTCCTTGAAGAACATGGGGAATTCGCCCTTAATGAAATAAATCCATCGGATCCTTTCTTCCTCAGCGCCCCTCTTTGCTTAGAGATCGGCGCGGGGAAAGGCGACTTCGTCATCTCCATGGCGTCCCGTTTCCCTGGAGCTTATCTGGCGCTAGAAAGAGAGATCTCCGTTTTGGGGACCGCGGGGAAGAAACTTCTTCAAAGCGGTTTGAGCAACGTTAGGCTTCTAGGCGCAGATTTCGATGATGCCTATGAGCAACTAAAAAGCCTCCGCTTCGACGTCATCTATTTGAATTTCTCCGACCCTTGGCCGAAGAAAAAACATTGGAAAAGAAGACTCACGACGAAGCAAAGGCTTTTGAACATGGCTTCCATTTTAAAAGAGGATGGCCGCCTGATCGTCAAAACCGATAATGACAGCCTCTATGAATTCACGCTCGAACAATTGGGCTTGGCGTCTTTGAAAATTCTTGAATCCACGGATGATTACGCCTTTGACGAATCCAAAGACGCGATGAGCGAATACGAGAGGAATTTCCGTTCCCAAGGCGTGAAGATTCACCGCATCGTCGCTTCTAAATAAACCAAGGAGGGCTTTATGTATCGTTTCTATTACAACAGGAAAACCGGAGGGGACGTTCTCTATTGCGTCATCGACCCCCTTTCTTACCCCGATAGGGTCAACAAAGTCGGCAACGTCGCCGCTTTGTACCATGGGCAGGAACGTGTGGGGATCAATTTCTTGGACATCTCCGCAACAATGAAAATCAAAGCGGAGGGGATGATTCCCTTCGCCGCCGAAGAATTTCTCAAACTCATTAATCACATGCTTGAAAACGCCGGGGAGGAAAGCCTGCCTAATCAAGACAGCTCTTTCTATAAAATCGCATCCGTCGAAGCGATTGAAGAACACCCCTTAGACGAAAAGAAAAATATCCTTCATTTGGATTTGGGGGGTAGCAAACTCGATACGGTGACGCGTTATTCCAATATTAAAGTGGGGGATAAGATCGTGGTGGCCGTCGATGGCTGCCTAAGAGTTGATGGAACGCCTTTCTCCGCTCATAAGGAAAGAAACATTCCCATCGATTGCGAAGTCTGCTGCATGAAAGACCTTGGGGTAGGCGAAGAGAATAAGCTGGCCCTCGTCGTTGAAGAAGGGACCGCTGGGGAAGATTTCTTCCTCCGCTGAAATTCAATGAGAAGTAGCCTTGCGAAAGCAGGGCTTTTTTCGTGATGAAAAGATGTAAAAATTTTCAGTTTATTCATTTACAAACATCAAAAAACATCATAAAAGGACTGAAGTACTGCTTTCTTTCAAATGGAAGCGTTTACATAAGCATTTAATGAAAAGAAATAAGAAAATTTAGATAAAAAATTTCATTGTTTTTCCGCTTTCGTAAGTTGATAATTGTAAGGATTTACAGAACGCAGGAGCAGAATATGCAAAATTTAAAAGATCGCGTCACGATATATCAAGTCGCCCAAGCCGCGGGGGTTTCCTTAGCCACGGTTTCAAGGGTCATTAATAAGCAAGGCTCAGTGACCCCGGCCACCAGAAAGAAGGTCGAGGATACGATTCAGGCCCTCGGCTATAAGCCTTCTGGCCTGGCTCAGGCTCTTGCGACCAACCGCTCGACCAACATCGGTGTCGTCATCCCTAGCGCCAACTACGTTTATATCGCTAACCTCCTTAACGGCATCACCGATGTCGCAAAGGAAAAGGGGTTCCTTCTCACTTTGTTCTCCACCTCGCATTCCCGCGAAGAAGCGTTGTCCATGATTGAAAAGGTCATCACCGCCCATGTTGACGGAGCCATCATCTTTGATGACCAGCTCAACCCTGAGGACGTTAAGAAAATCGCTTCCTACAACGTGCCTTCTATCGTCATCGACAACAAACTCTCGGGTGAGAAAGTCGGGAACATCTCCTTCAGCTATGACGCTGAACTCCGGAAGATGATTCAGAACTATTATGACAAAGACGGGGATAAGGTTATGACCTTCCTCCACGTGCATAATGCCGGGCGTTTGCTTAACCGTTGCGAGAAAACGTTCATCTCGACCCACGAGGAACTAGGGAAGGAATATAACGTCATCAATTGCGACGATTCCTATACCCATACCTACGCCGACTTCAAGGAATACTTCAAAACTCATAAAAAGGCTTACCTCATCGCCTATCGCGACTCCATCGCGGCGGCGGTTGAGAATGCCGCGACCGATTCCGGTCTCAAGGTTCCTGAAGAAGTGGAGGTCGTTTCCTTAGTCGGCACCAAATACGCCAACATTGTCCGTCCGACTCTTACCACAATGCACATCGACATGTCCGAGGTTGGGAAAAGGGCGATGTACATGCTTACGGATTTAATGGCCGCGAACCTTGTTGATAAGCAAGCCAAGTTCGAAGCTCATTTCATCGAAGGGCAATCCACCTTAAAACGGTAACAACGAAAGTAAAAAGCGGGGCCAGCCCCGCTTTTTTACCTCGACTTAAGCTGCAGGAAAGAGATTTTAATCTTTCAACAAATTTATAGGGCACACAAAGACCCCACTAGGCAATCTATAAGCCCTTCCGCACGCGGTTAAAACCATTTTGAAAGAGGGTTTTTTAGAGTTTTCACTAATTAGAGATTCTAGCTTTAAAAGATTCTTTTCGCCTTCGCGTATTCCTTGCTCGCTTCCTAATTTGATTTCGATCGCTCCCCATCTTCCGTCATCTAGATGGACGATCGCGTCCACCTCTAAGTTGTTTTTGTCTCGATAATGCTTGACGACCCCATCCATCGTATCGGCGTATATTCTTAAATCCCTTACGGCCATGTCTTCAAAAAACAAACCGAATGTGTTGGCGTCATTAAGCAAATCCTTAGGGGATATGTATAAGGCTCGACATGCGATTGACGTATCAACAAAATGCCTTGTCGGCGTCGTTCTAATGGCCGTTTTGCTGCGCAAATTTGGGGTCCAAGGTTCCATGTCTTCGATAATGAAGAGATCTTCGGCCATGTTGATGTAGGAGGCGAAGGTCTTAGCGTCGAATTGGACGCTGTTGTTTCTTAGGTCCTCCATTATCGTTGCGTATTGGGCTTCGCTTGAAATGTTCCTTGCATAGCTTTTTAAGAGATTACGGAAAAACTCTGGGCGCTTGTTTTTGATAACGTAATTCTCGCTAGACATGAAATTAAAAAGACCTTCGTAGTAGTTTTTTGTTATTTCTAGCGCGATTTCCCTATCATCGTTAATGGCTTGGGGCCAGCCGCCTCTGCAAATGAAAAAAGCCGTATCTTCTAGAGAATAGCCTTTATTTTCGTCGAAAAAGTTATAATCATTTTCGTTAAACAACCGCCTTAATGAAACGCTTCCTTTTGAATCCATGGATTCAAATAAAGACATCGGCCTCATCTTGACGGTGCTGATACGTCCGGCTCCGCTATGATGGATCTCGTTGGAATCAATGGGCGTTGCGCTTCCAGTTAATATATATTCCCCGAAGGTTCCGTTTTCATCGACTTGCCGCCTTATTAAGTTCCATAAATTCGGAATATTTTGCCATTCATCGATTAAGCGGGGGAAGGCGCCGTTTAACGCTATGGTGGGGTCAGCTTGGACGATTTGTATTAGGCTGTCATCAATAAGCGAGATATTGCTTTTTTGAAAAAGCATGCACGTGGTTGTCTTACCAGAAAATTTGGGACCCGTCACCAAGACGGCTCCACTGGTTTTCAGCTTTTTTCCGATTTTGCTTTCAATAAGTCTGCTGTAATACTTTTTCATTTTAATTTCCTAGTAAGAATGTAAAGCAATTGGTGGGTAATTTCAACGAGATTCCCTAAGTTGGCGCATTTTCATTCCCTAAGTTGGCGCATTTTCATTCCCTAAGTTGGCGGAAACCATGGTCGGTTTTTTGCTTTAAAACAACATCAGCGGGAATGCTTTCCAACTAATTGGATTTGGCCATATTGCGTTAAAGCCATGAAAAGATATGAAAAAACGGCGTGTCACGCCGTTTGAGAATAAGTCGTAGCTATTTAGTTGTTTGCAGTTGCAACGGGTTGCTGTTTTTCTTGTAGCGTCGGCAATACTTTTCGGAAGATGAGATATAAGGCAATGCCGTCGGCAATATCGGCGAGAATCCAAGAGAAAGGATAAACACTATAAAGCCAGAAGACCGTTTTGAAATAATCGACCCTTAGAATTACGGTTTCAATCATAAGAATGCGGAAGACGGAGCAAGTAGCCATCGTTATCCACATCGGCACGCTAGAATGTCGGACGCCACGCATTGAGGAAGAGGCAATGTCCATAATTCCGTCAAGAACATAGGTGAAACCAACGATCATCAATCTTTCCCAGCCCGCTTGCAGTGAGACGGTGTTGTCTGAATCGACGAACAACGAAAGCAGGGCGTCGTGGGCGCAGAGAATAAGTAAAGAATAGCAAGCGTTGAAGATTAGATTCCAAGCCTGGGCATACCAAAACGCCTTTAGGATGTTGTCCTTTTTCTTAGCGCCATAATTTTGGGCGGTCACCGCTAGACAAGCGGCGGAGATGGCCTCGACGAAAGCGTAGCAGTAGTTGTTGATGGAGTTGGCGGCGATTGCCCCATCTTCCACGTCGATGGAATTGGGCATTTGTTTGGCGATTGAATACAAAGCGCTTTGAATGAACGTATTTGGCAAAGCAAAGAAGAAACCCTGCAAACCTGCAGGCAAACCGAGTTTAACAACTTCGACCAAGCTGGCCCTATCAATCCGGAATTCCTTGATGGAGCAATGGAGATAGCCGGAACGCTTAAGGAAAAGAGGCAAAATGACGAGGAAGGCAGAAATGCCTTCGGAGATGACCGTCGCCCAGGCAACGCCCGCGACGTCTAAGTGTGCGTAATAAACGAAAATGAAATCGAAGAAAACGTTCAGGATGCCCGCTAATAGCAACGCTAGGAATGGGGTTGTGCTGTTCCCGACGGCGCGATGGATCTGAGCCCCATAGTTGTAAATCATCAGCAAAGGCAAGCCCGCGAAGTAAATCTGCATATAGGTGGTCGCGTTATCCAAATAAGCTTCCTCGGTTTTGATGAGCAAAAGCAAGGAACGTGAGGCGAAGAACCCCGCTAAGCCTAAGGCGATTCCGGCGATTAAAGAAAAGATGAGGGACGTATACATGACTTTTTGCGCATGTTCCCTGTTATTAGCGCCTTTGGCGTTGCCGATGGCGACATTAGCGCCTAAAGACAAAGAGGTGAATACGACGACGATGAGATTGATGAGAGAGCCATTGGCCGAAATCGCGCTGGCGGAGGATTGCCCGCCTCCCCAAAAGTGGACCGATGTCAGATCGACGGTCGTATAGAGCAATTGGAGGATCGAGGTCAACGCCATCGGGAGGGCGAATAATCCGATTTTCAGGAAGAGATTTCCTGTGGTGAGGTCCATGTTCTTAATGGATTTAAATGCTGATTTCATAAAAAAGGCTCCCATATCGGGAAACCTTATAATAGTTTTGTTCCGCACTATTTTCAATCGCGACGCTTGCGATTAACTTTTTAATCACGGGTAAACTCGTAAAGCCCGATGGAAACCGCGTTATCGAGATTGAGGGAATCTAGCGATGGATTTTGAGGAATCAACAATGGTTCTCCTATATTCAGGAAGGAAGAGGGGAGTCCCGTTGCTTCGTTCCCAAAAACTAGAGACCAGGGTTCGGTTTTGTCGGCTTCTTTTAAAAGGGTTTTTGTCTGAAGCATGAAAGGGTGGGCTTTGTGAAGGGGGAATTCGTTTTGGTAGGCCTCATAGCTTGGATATAGAGTTAAGCGGATATGGAACAAAGCACCCATTGAAGCGCGGACTGTTTTAGGGTCGAAGGGATCCGCGCAGGGGGTTATTAAAGCGACGTCTTCGATGTAGAAACCAAAGCTTGAACGAAGGATTGTGCCCAGGTTCCCTAGATTGGAGGGGTTAACTAGTACGACGTGATTGGCTTTTTCATTCAAAGGGGAATAGAACTTTTCGAATTCCGCTAAAACCATGCAGTTGTCCTTCCCCGAGATGTCTTTGAATATCTTTTCGTTGTTCTCGATGACGGGGATGTTTTTGCCTTTAGCCATGCGCTTTACTTTTTGATACGTCTCATCCTTCTTTTGCTTTGGTGAGATGTAGACCCTTTTGACTTTTTCGGGTTTGCAATTTAAAGCCTCCAAAGTCAGGGTCGTGCCTATGCAATAGGTTGTGGCGTCTTCTTTTTTGTATTTAATCATGGGGAAATTTTAGAGCAACTTCATCCGCAATGGGTAAATTGTCTTAACTCTCTTTATTCATAGGGTGGAGGAAGCTTTAAATGGAAGAGATTGCGATTGGGCGAATCAACAGGGCCGTGGAGAGAAGCTTAGGTTTGAGCCTTACGGGGGATGTGAAGGTTTATGGCAAAGAGGGTTTCTTAGATGAACTTGCTTATGCCTATCCTTCTTCTTATTTGGCAATGATCGAGGAAATAAAGGGCAAGATCCTTAAAAAGCCGGATTTTGCTTTCTATGATGAGGGTATGGATTGTTTTTATTTAGCGAAAGTTTATTGCAAAAACGGCTTATTTTCCTTTTGGGAAGCGCGGATCGTTCATGTCGGAACGCCAAAACGCTGGGAAATCGATTTCTTCGGAAAGATGGGAAGCGAAAAGAAGCGGAGTTACATCCGGGTTCTTTAACGGTTTCAATATTGTTTCCAACGACTGTATTTGTTGGACAGAACGCCATTGAGGACAAACATTAAAGTGGAGAATCCCAACATGGAAAAGAAGGCGATGGCTAGGCCGGGCCAGAACCAAGAAGAGGTCGGGTCGAGGAAGGGGTAGGGATAAAGCGAATTCCCGTATAGGAAGTTATTGGGCCAAATGATGGCTCTGAAATAGGCGAACACGCCATAGAAGATAGGAACGATTTGACTTAGGAATGAACCGTAGATGCGCACGGTCCCCTTTTCGTCGAATAGCAGCCAATCTAGCAAAGGGACAAGGAACATGAAGGAATAGAAGGCGATCTCGAAAGGATTCATGCTTGAAAGGATAAATCCGCCGATGAAATATCCGATCGCCCCTTCCATGACAAAACAGGTGATCGACAAAGAGATGGGCATATAGAAACCCGCGGGTATCCCCTTGATGCCCCTCCTCAAATCGATGCCGTTAAAAACGGTTTCGAAGAAAAGGAGCACGCAATAAAGCAAGGAGGCCAAAGTTCCGAAATAGGAAAGAAGACGCCATTCCGGTTTGAAATACTGAAAATAATAGACTAAAAAAGTAATGGAGCTGATTAACGCAGCAAGGCGGTAGAAGAATGCGATAAGACGATTTCTGATGACCATGCCCGCACATTCTACCACCGGGGTGCCCTTTTAAGATAGAATCCCCTCATGCTTGAGCTTCATCTGCAGGATAACGAATACCCTTACCAAGGCTTACAATGCCACCGCTTGGTCGTTAGGGGGATCGTTTTAAACGAATCAGGGCATGTCGCTTTGCACAGGGTCAAAAGAGATGATGTTTTCGGCAATCAAGAATACTTCGAAACCCCTGGCGGCGGCGTGGACGAAGGAGAAACACTCGAAATTGCTTTGAAACGAGAGTGCCAAGAGGAATTGGGCGAAGAGATTGAGCCTCTATTGGAAATCGGGCTTGTGCATGACGCCTATAACCTTATTAAAAGAGAAAACGAGAACCATTATTTCCTTTGCAAAAAACTCGGCGAAGGTCATAAACATTTCGTTTCCGATGGCGACTTCTTCATCCAAGAGACTTTGTGGATTCCTATCCAAGACGCCATAACGCTTATGAAGAGCCAACCCGACAGCGGAGTTTCCGCTTTGGTTAAAGCCCGGGAATTGCCCATACTTGAAGAGGCCGCTAAGATCCTTGGTTGAGTCTCTTTGCGCAAGAAAAGTCTTGCTTGTGACCCTCTACGTGACTATAGTATCTAAGCCGTGGCGCAATTGGTGAAACGGTGAACACAACCGGCTGTGAACCGGTCATGAATGGGTTCGACTCCCATATTGCGCCCCAGTATTGAGATTTAAGCCTGATGCAATGCGTCAGGTTTTTTCTTTCTTTGGAGCTATATTAGAACTTTGGGTCGCATTGATATTTAGCCCCTGCGTCTTAAAACGATATAAAACTCGAGTAGACTTTAATAGTATAGAGGGTGGTAAGACGCAAGAATATTGATGTTTTCGCCTTTGAAAGCAAACGTGGTTTTGAGAAAAGCGTGAATATCCAGTGGCGTCTGCTCAATGAATGAAGTTCTAAGCGCACGCAAAAAGAAAAACGCCGTTTGTAGGCGTTTTCCGTATCTATTCCTTTCCCTTCATTTTATGAATGGCTTGGCTGATTTCATCAAGATATCGGCCATGGTAATCTTCGATTTCACCTGCGTCGCAGGCTTGGGCCAAACAGGGGTCGATGGGCAAGGAGTCGAAGTGGGGGATACCGAATCGTTTGGCTTCGGCTTCTCCTTTTTGTCCAAAGGGGTAAAGCTTTTCTCCGCAATGGGAACAGGTCAAATAAGAGAGGTTCTCCACCAAACCCAAAACGGGGATGTTCATCATCGCGGCCATGCGGAAGGCCTTTTCTACGATCAACGAGACCAAATCTTGAGGCGAGGTGACGATGACGATCGCGTCCACGGGCAAGGATTGGAAAACGGTCAAAGGGACGTCTCCGGTTCCCGGGGGCATGTCGATGTAGAGTTCATCGATGTCCCCATAAGCGACGTCGCTCCAGAATTGCTTGATGAGTCCGCTGATGACGGGTCCCCTCCACACGACTGGGGCGGCGGGATCGTCGGTCAGCAAATTAAGCGATATTGCCTTGATTCCCGTTTTCGTGCTTACGGGGTAAATCTCCTCTTCGTTTCCCGAGGCGCTTTCTTTCAATCCGAAGATGGTCGGAATACTAGGCCCGGTGACGTCGGCGTCGATGATCGCAACTTTCTTCCCGTCTCTACGCGCGTTGACGGCGAGCAATGAAGTGGTCAGCGATTTGCCAACGCCCCCTTTCCCGGACACGACGGCGATGACTTTTTTGACGTGGCTATTCTTATTGGCCTGCACACGGAAATCGGTAGCTTTGTTTTCTTCTTCCATAAATTGGCTTCTCCTGCTTTTTATTATAATTGAACACCTCAAAAGGAGAGGGGGTC
The DNA here is from genome assembly GCA_963633165.1 of bacterium. Taxonomy (GTDB): domain Bacteria; phylum Bacillota_I; class Bacilli_A; order RFN20; family CAG-826; genus Alloenteromonas. The sequence continues at coordinate 25,270 of CAVGXP010000047.1, read as the reverse complement.
TTGACAAGGATAGTATCATTTTCCGGTATGTTAGAAGTTTTTATTGATTCTTTGCTAGACTCCTTGAAAATTCTCGGCCTCGTATTCGCCTTCGAGGTGTTGCTCTCTTTCTTTGAAGGCAAGATCGCTAGGCTGCTTGGAAAAAGCAAGCGCCTGGCTCCGCTTATCGGGGCCTGCTTTGGGGTGATTCCCCAATGCGGCATCTCCATCGTGGCCGCCGATCTCTTCGGAAAGAAATGCTTGAGCTTTGGCACCCTTATTGCTGTTTTTCTGGCATGTTCAGACGAAGCTCTTCCGATTCTTTTTGGTAACTTCACTTCTTCTTGGTGGCTGACTTTCGTTCTTATCGGTTGCAAAGTGGCTATTGGAGCTGGCGTTGGCGTGTTGGTCGATCTGCTTCTGCCCCGTTACCGTTACAACCAGGAAAACGAAGATGACGAAAGCCTTCATTACGGCTGCTGCGGACATGAAATCGAAGGGGAGAAGGAGCCGGCTTGGAAAGAGCATATCCTCCATCCTCTGGTTCATTCGGCGAAGATTTTCGCCTATTGCTTCGTGATTTCCTTCGCCTTCGGCGCTTTGGTCCATTATCTAGGCGAAGACAACGTGGCTTCCTTCTTGCTTGCCAATCGTTCCCTCTCTCCTTTGGCCGCGGTGGTGGTTGGCCTTATCCCCAATTGCGTCTCTTCCGTTTTGCTCAGCGAGCTCTTCCTTCAAGGCGTTTTGCCTTTTGGCGCTCTTCTTTCCGGGCTTTTGGTTAACGCCGGCATTGGGATGTTCGTCTTGTTTAAGCAAAAGGAAAACTGGAAACCCGCCCTTTTGTCTTTGGCGATTTCTCTAACTGTATCCCTGTGCTTTGGCTATTTGTTCCTTTTCGCATTGCCAACGTTTTGATGTCTTAAAGCCAAACTTGAAAGCCGAGGCCTCCAAATAGAGAATACGAATAGACGAGCAGCGTGAGTGAACGAATAACAAAGGAGAACAACGTGGAAAACGAAGATAAAAAACCAGCTCCATCCCCGAAGAAAAACTACAAAAAATACCGCACGGGCGAGGACATAGATATGCTCAATGAGCGTTACACCGACCCTGAAGGCGGGAGCTGGGGTTCAAGCAAATACAAAGACCACATCGATGGGGCTTGATTGAAATAAGGCAGAATAAAAGGGGCGTTTGCAATGTTATCAGCCCCTTTTTTCTTTGGCAGATAGGGAGATTTTTCTTTTTTGTCAACAACCAGAGGTCTAGGGTAGGTAGGTATGCTTTTTTGAAAAGCCGCAATAAGAAACACTGACGCCTTTATCAAAAATAGCGCTAATAGAAGCATGGTATTTTTACGACATATTTACGACAAAACATTTACGACATCATTATTTTGCCTAAGGTTATGCTGTGCTAAACATAAGTAGAAAAGAGGTCGCAAATGGTGCCGTAGATAAACCGTTGTCGGAAGAAGGAAAAACCGTTTTAGGTTTTATTGAAAAAGACCCACATATTTCTGCAGAAAAATATCTGTCTTATTGAATGAGTCATCAAGATCCATTCAAAGGTTGCTTGCTTCTTTAAAAGAAGATGGACTGATTGATAGAATTGGTGGAACAAAGGGGTACTGGCAAATAATAAAAGAATAATTGCAAGCTAATCGAACGGCCTTTTTTCTGCTTTCCATCGTTTACTCACTCTCCTCAGCGAGACTTTTGGCGAATGCTGCCCGCGACTCTGCCCACTCATCACGGTAGGATTTCGCGTTCTCCAAGAAACGGTAAGTTTTGTTGATGGTGAAGAAGTAGGCCATGTAGTCGTAGGACCTTTGGGCTTTCTTATCGTCCAAACTCACCAAATCGACCAATCTCAGGTTATCTTGCAGGTCCAGCATCTTAACAAGCGCGGAGACGGGGTTCTTCAGGCACTTCTTGATATAAGGCGGGTAATCTTCGCTTTTGTCGTGGGTGATGAGATAGAGGGCTTGCTCCATGTAGAGCTCGAAATAGTCTTTGAAGCCGCAGTCGACGTAAATCTCCTTGACCTCTTTTAGGGTCAATTCGCTGTCCTCGATGACATCATGGAGCAAGCAGACCTCCTGCACGCCCTCAAAGGGGATCCCGTGCTTTGCCATGGTTTCTTTATCAATGGAGAAGCAGTCGTTAGGGATGATCCCAACCAGATCCCTATAGTATTCGCAGACCCGGGTCGGATGGAAGGCGTAATCCTCCCCGTTCTCCCTTTTTTGCCCCCGGTGGGCGTATTCCATGATCTCCTTGGCCAGTTCCACCGTGGAGAAATCGCTGATTTTGATCCTTTCCGGGTCAACGCCCACGCTAAGCAGATACCGATGAATTTTCTTTAGGTTCTCGTTCATGAGAATTCCTCCTTACGCGAACTAGTGTAGGAGTCTCTAACGCCAATTTGGTCAAACTGCGTTTGACAAAGATGGAAATAGATGGTTCGTCCAAAAAGCGATGATTTTATCGCCACCTTCATTCGCGGAACGTTATCCATTCGGAAGCAAAAGTTATGCTCTTTGTGTTTTCTTCGTTAAAATTGTCCATGTAGCTTTCTCTTTTTTCTGAACAAATCTAGGGCAGGAAGCTACTTCATCGAATTCAAGCCCGCCCGCGCCGCCCCACGGGGGGGCGGTTGGATGGAGGGCTCGTTCATACACATAATTCGTTGGTGGTACCCCCGACAACATCGATAAGACTGAAATACCTATCGCTTTTTTCTTCGTTTCAAACCGCCCTTGCGGTTTTGTCGTTATAAAATCGTATGGATATTTTACTCATGGGCTTTCTTCTCTGCTTCTTATTTTACCAAAAATAAGATTTCCAATCGTTCATGTGATTTCGATTAACGGCATTAACGTATACGAAATAATTAAAGTGCAGATATCATCAAAAAAGGCTGACGGTGAAAGATACGCCCCTTTTGCTTTATTTCTCAGTGATGTTTTTGCTTGCCAAGTCGATGAGCGAACTCACCAAGGCGACATCCTCGTCGATGCTGTATTTGTATTCGAAGGGGAGGTGAACCATTATTGAAGGCACGCCTGACCTTAAGGCGATGTAATAGGCCTCGTTGTCGAAGAAGCGCCCTCCGTCAATGGAGGTGTAACTTTCGATTTCCTTGGATTTGAGGATCTGGTTGAAGCGCGACAAGTCGAAGCAAGTGGATAAGGATGGCCTTTCGTTGGGATAAATGGGTTCGTGAGATTTTACCGCGCCCGTTTCATCGGGCTGAAGGGAATCCATCTCGTTGTAGGCGTATTGCTCTAAGGCCGGGGTTCCATGATAGGGGAAGAGATTGAGGACCAAAATGAGGTCGGGCTTATCGATTGCGATCGCCTTTTCTAACGTCCTTTTTGCCTTTTCGTAGCTTGGCTCAAGCAGAACCGTCATGACGTCGCTTTTCCCCAAGAACCTCTCCAAGGTCCTTTCCGAAGGGTTGGTGGTGTGCTCGGCGTATTTCTTGAATCCGACTAGTAGGGTTTTCATCGCGACATCCTCCTTGCTTGGAATATATTTTCAAATTTATTGTACGTGGTTTCTAATTCGTAGGAAAGTGCAGGCCATAGAGGGCGACGGCGTTCCTCCACATCAGATTTTCATAAGCCTTCTTGTTCAAACGAGTGGCGTTAGCAAAGTATTCTTGGTACATGGGGTTATTGAGCGTATCCAGGCCATCGATGGGATTGTCCGTGCCGAAAAGGATACGATTATCGCCGATTTGCCGGAGAATTTTAGCGGCTATTTTCATGGGCACCCAAGCGGTGTCGCCATAGAGGTTCGGCGTGTTTTTTAAAGCCTCGATGCCCTTTTGATGGTCGCTTAACAATTGAAGATGGGCGGCGACGAATTTCGTTTTTGGGTGTTCGTGAGCGACTTTTGCTAGAAATTCGATAGACGAATATTCGTCTTCGGCGGTGTGAACAAGCACGGGAAAACCTTCGCTTTCGGCGTAAGCGAGCCAGCTTTCTAATAAGGGGGAATCTATACGCGTGCGTTCGGTATATGGGTGAAACTTCAGCGCGTAGATCAGATCTCTATTCTCTTTGACGCAATCGATGAGCTCTTGCGAGGGTCCATCTTCCTTTACGGGGCGAATCCATATGGCGGCACCTAAAGAAGAGGGGTGCTGTTTGACGAAGTTCACCGTCTTCTTCAAATTGGCCAGCGTGGTCGTCTTTTTGACTTTCGGGGTCGCGCCACTTGGATATTCCGCGCCATCGCAATTGGAGATGAGGGAGAAGCAAACGCCATATTTCCTCATGGAGGAAAGCAAAGTCGTCTTGGTTTCCTTTAATGTGGGCTTGCTATAAATATGAGAATGGGCATCGATTATGTTCATCAAAGAAATCCTAAACCAATGGGGAAATCGTTCAAGAAGGATTAAATAGATGCTTTCGCCTTCTTAAGCGCCTAACGGAGATGAAAACCCTTGCGCGAGAAGGCGGGATGTGTAAAATACTTCTTGCGCCTTGGGGTGTAGCCAAGTGGTAAGGCATAGGTCTCTGAAACCTAGATGCGCTGGTCCGATCCCAGCCACCCCAGCCAAAACGAAATCAACGAGGTTCCAACCTCGTTTTTTTGTTCTAACCCCCTGCGGGAATGAAGGTACAATGATGTTCGAGGCAATTAAGCATGAAATGTCCAAAATGTCATTTTGAAAACAACGAAGATTCCTCTTTCTGCAGGAACTGCGGCTCCCCGCTTCATCTAAAGAAGGTCTGCCCGCATTGTGAGAAAGAGATTGATGGAGATTCGAGATTCTGCCCATTCTGCGGTTCTCTTCTTGATGAGGTTAGTCAACCTAGCCAAGGCAAAGAACCCTCTCAAGCAAAAGAGAAAACGCGCAAGATCATATCGAAGGTTTTGTCCATCTCCACCTTGGTGTTCTTCGCCTGCAGCCTTGTTTTCGGTCTAGGGAATTACCTTTCTCACGTCAATGGTTTAAATAACGCTAGCGCCAACATCATAACTTTATTTGGGGTGCTCAACGATTTCTTCACCCCCGAGAGCCCCTCAACCATCGCCGGGCAAATCCATAACATCGCCGGGCCATATCAAGGCACATATTTGGTTCTGGTCGCTCTTTTCTATTACGGGGCTTTGATTTCTATTTGCGTACTAGGAATCGTCAAAGAGGCTCAAAACCTTAACGCCAACGATGGAGAAGGAAACAACCCTTATTTGCCATTGCTAGTTTCCTCATCCTCTTTCTCTTACGCCTTGCTTTCTAATGGTCTTTCCTTCGGTGGGGGTAGCGTTGCTATTGGCGGAGGGCTTGGTTCCATCCTTGTTATCGGCGGTATCCTCTTTCTTCTTCGCTTGGCCAATTCGCTTGTGTTCTCTTTCGCTAAAGGCAAAGGCTTAACCCTTGCTTCTAACATCGTCAACAGCATCCTCTTCATCCAATTCATCGCGATGATCGGCAAAGTCGGTTCGGGATATCTCTCCTTTGGCGGGACCTCCAATGAAGGAACCTATGGCTTCATCTCAATTCTCTCTTACTTGGAGTCCTCTCTGCCAATCCTTGATGCGACAATAGAAAAAGTAAATTATGGCCTTGGCGTCGGGTTGGCCTTCGCTACCGTCGAATGCTTGGTTTATATCGCTTTCGCCCTCTTTGCTTTCTTCTGTATCAAATCTCTTTCTAAGGGGAAGTTGGATAAGTCAACGATCGTCTTCTCTTCTCTTGCCTTCGCCCTCGCTTTCATTTACATGGCTTTAGGCATCGCAGAAGGGCTTATCCTCGCCTCTACGCTTAACGTCAGCGTCCATGCTTGCTCTGGTCTTACTTCCACCTTCGTTAAAGCCTTCTTTTTCCTTGGTGGTTCGATCGTCTCTTACATTCTTCAAAAGAAGTCTCTTGCCTTACCAAAGTAAAAAACGTCGCAGAATTCCGTTTTTCTCGGTTTCTGCGACGTTTTTATTATGCCTTTAGGATTTCGACGACAATCTCGATCATTTTATGGAATTCGTTGACGGAGAGATATTCGTAACGCCCGTGGTAGTTGTAGGCGCCCGTTCCAATGTTGGGGCAAGGAACGCCAAGGAAGGAGAACGTCGCGCCATCGGTTCCGCCTCTGATGGGATGGGACGTCCACTTGATCCCGAGTTTCTCATAGGCCATTTTGGCTTTTTCAAAGGCCTCGGGGGCTTGGTCTAGGATTTCCTTCATGTTGCGGTAATCGTCTTGGATGTTTACCACAATGTTGGCGGAAGGGTATTTCTCCTCTAGCGTTTTCTTGGCTAAGGCAAACATCTCCTTTTGCTCTTGGAGCTTGTTTTTGTCGTGGTTACGCAAAATGTAGTGGAGAGAAGCGTGGTCGACGTTTCCGTTCATTTCGACGAGGTGATTGAAACCTTCGTGGCCTTCTGTATATTGAGGACGGATCTTTTCAGGGAGCAAAGAATCGAATTCGCAGGCTAAGGAAGCGGCGTTGACCATTTTTCCTTTGGCATCGCCAGGATGGACGGAGACGCCATTGATGATGACGTCTGCATGGGCGGCGTTGAAGGTTTCGACTTCGATGTCTTTGTAGCAAGATCCATCGACCGTATAGGCGTATTTGGCGCCCCATTTCTTAATGTCGACTTTCTCGCTCCCTCTTCCGATTTCTTCATCTGGGGTGAAGAGGAGGCAAACGGGATGGTGCTTGATTTCGGGGTGGTGGACCAGATAATCCATCGCGGCGAGGATAATCGCGTCCCCGGCTTTGTCGTCTCCGCCAAGCAACGTCGTTCCGTCGGTGACCACCAAATCGTCCCCGATATGCTCGCCTAGACTTGGGAATTGCTTTGGCGACATGGAATATTGCTCGTTAAGACGAATGACTCCGCCATCGTAATTCGTAACGATTCTTGGTTTGACGTTGGCCCCGCTGATTTCTAAAGCCGTATCCACATGGGAATTTAGCCCGATCGGATCTAGTCCTTTTTCCCCAGACAAATGGGCATAAAGCCTTCCGTATTCATCGATTTCCCCCTTAATACCGAGCTCATCGAGATCTTTTAGAATCTCTTTGTTGAGATTGAGTTGTTTTAGGGTTGATGGGGTGGTGGGGCTATTCTCGTCGCTTTGAGTGTCGATTTGAACGTATTTGATGAAGCGTTCCAATGCTTTGTCCATGCTTTTCTCCTTGTTTGGCTTTGGTATTCTAGCATCGAAAGGAAAAGAAGAAAGAAATGCGCGCATAGGCACTTCAATTTGTTTAGAATGCTCCAGATGAAAAAGAAAGCCTGGCTGACCAGCCAAATCTTAGGGAAAAAGCTTCGGCGTCAATGCCTGAACGGATGGAAGCAATTCGCTTCCATCATCGCCATGGGCGGCATCGCTATGACTTTGTTCGTGGGACTTCTTTCAAACGCCCAATCTTTATCCAACAGGGTCGATGAATTCTATGCTTCCGGCAACCTCCCCGATCTATGGGTATTAACGAAAGAGTACGTTCCCGATTTGGAAGAGGGACTGAGGTTTGCCGATGTCTTAGAGGATGGGGATCAAGTGGATTCCCGTTTCCAGATTACTGGAAAGGTCAATTCCTCAACTTGCTATGGGGCCATCGTTTCTTCTATGCCTAGTCTTTCTAAGCCTGTGGAGGTGCTTAGGGAGGAGAAACGGGAAGATGGCGAATTCTTCTATATCGACGAAGGGATTTCCTCTACTGGCGCCTCCAATGCGGATAAAGATATGGAGGCAGGGAAGCAAGTCACCCTTTCCTTTCAGATTGGGGGATACGTGGATGGGTTTTCCTCCCTCATAGACGCTTTATATGAGACCAATCCCTCCTATTTCATTTCGAAGCAGAAGAAGGATGAACTCCGCGAGGGGTCTTTTACCTGCAAGGCCGAAGTCACCGGGGTGATGACTTTTCCAGAGAACATTCAATCGGCAAAGTATTATTCCTCGACCTACCTTATGAGCAAAGGTTTATTCCGTTCCTCTTTCCACGAGGGCCTTCTTTCTTATTTTAGCGAAGAAGGAAGAGAACTTGTGGAAACCTATCTTGGGATAGATTTGGATGCTCCCTCTTCTCCAAGCAGTTTCCCCTCCGACAACGAATTGCTCATAAAACTCAAAGACAGCGGCAAAACAAAGCAGAAGGAAGAAGCCATCAAGAAATATTTCTCCGAACATGAGACGTTTGGCAAAAGCGCCCTATCTCAGATTCTCGACCGTTCTCTTAATCCTTGGTCCTCCTCGGTGGAAACGGAGGTCTTAGAAGCGACTCAGCTGACCTTCGTCTTCCCTTTTGTTTTCTTCTTCGTCGCTTTGTTGGTGATTTTGACCACCCTCTCCCAAATTATTTTGAAAGAGAGGACCCAGATCGGGACGATGAAGGCTATCGGGCTAAGCAAAGGGCAGATATATCTTCATTATTTCTTCCTCACCTTTATCCTCGTCAGCATCGGAACCCTCATCGGCTTCGTCGCCGGCCCATTGATCATCCCTAGCATCATGGGGATGAAATATGGAATCCTATATACGCTACCGGCGAGAAAACTTTTCGTCTTCCCCACCCTTGAAGCTTTGATAGCCTATTTGGTCTTCGCTGCTTCTTCGATCTTGGTCTGTTTTCTTGTCATACACAAGGAAATCTCTCTTTCCCCATCGGAAAGCATGAGAAACGAAACGATTTCCTTCAAAAAGAAAAAGAAGGAGTCGGGGAAGAAGAAAACGCCCGCAAAACTCTCTCTTTCCATGGCTTTTAGGAACATCCGAGTCGATAAGCTAAAGTCGGCGATGGTGGTCGCCGGGGTGTTTGGCTGCACGGCGCTGCTTCTATGCGGCTTTGGGATCGAAGATACCTTGGACAAAGGCATAAGTAACGACCTCAACCTCTTCTATAGTTCTTCTTTGACGTTTGCCTATTCCTCTCCGCGGAAAGGGGATAGCGATTTAAAGACAATCAACGAAGACATCGTCGACGTCGATCAATACGGCAGCTATTTGACCACCGCCCAGTATAACGGCAAATCGCTTTCGACCACGCTCAGACTATTCAACGACGAACATCCCTATTTCAAGGCCGAATTGCCCGAAAAAGGGAAAATCGCGATTTCGTATAAGCTGACTGAGGAACTCGGCGTGAAAGAAGGGGACACGTTAACCTTCACCTATTCTAGCCAAACCTTGGATGTCGTTGTGGGGACTGTCTATAAGGCTTTCGCGGTCAATGGGGTGTTCGGGCTCTTTAATGATCCCCTCTTCTCTTCGATCGCCGAAACCACCTACACCGGGGGCTGGGCCCAAATAAGAGAAGGCGCCTCTGCAAATTCGGTTAAGGAAGCCCTGACGGATGAGGTTTCTTACCTAAGCTCGGTGAGGACCCAGCAAGACACCGTTGATCAGATCAATTCGGTTATGAACGGCATCCGCATCATGACCAATGCGGTAAAGGTATTTGCCATCCTTCTGGCTTTAGTCGTCCTCTACAATTTGGCCTTGCTCAACTTCAGGCAAAGGAACAGGGACATCGCAACGTTAAAAGTCCTTGGCTTCTCAAAATATGAGATTGCCCTTTCTTTGATATTGGAGACCATGTCTCTGACTTGTTTAGGTATTTTCTTAGGCTTTTTCGCCGGATACCCCTTCATGTATGCGGTCTTGTTCGTCAACCGCGTGCCTTTGGTGCAATTCATGTACACCGTCGCGCCACTGTCTTATCTCTACGCCTTCCTTCTGACTTTCCTTTCTTCTTTCTTGGTGAATCTCTACCTCTCTTTACTCACTGGCAAAGTGAAGATGGTCGAGAGCCTTAAATCGGTCGAATGAAAACGTTGCTGGTTCCTTAACTGCGCGGCTGATAGGATGAGGGCTTTATTCTTCTCATAAAGTTTCCTTTTTTTGAAAGGAGATACCTTTTTACAAGTGTTTCCCAATCGCTTTCCTAGCCGCTAGAAAAACGACTTATCGCCAAACCAACATATTTTCCGAACTAAAAATCGACTTTTTGAAAAATGCTCTTATTGATCAGACTACTTTCGGATGATTTTAGACAGTCTCAATTGGCCTTTATTGTTAAAGAATCGCGTCAAGTAACGTTTCCACGATAGGAGATTCGTATTCTCGTAGCGCTTCGTGCTTGTCCTTGCTTTGATCTAAGGCTAAGCCGGAGAGGGCTTTGTTCTTAATAGAAGACGAGGAAAGGTAATCCAAAGCGGGGAGTTCAAGCCTTTCGGAGGTGAAGTAAGTCCCTGTTATCGTTTCTTCTTCAACGCTTTCGTTATAGAAGACGCCGGCGAAATCGATGACGTCCCCTGTTTTCTCTCCGTTAGAAGGATGAATGTGATAAATGGTGGGCACATAGCCTTCGTCCCATCCAACGGGGTTATCCTCTGAGTAAGATAAGCCGTATTCTTGTTTGAAGTTTTTCCACTGGGTGCTGGCTTTCTCCCCGTATTCCCCAAAGGAGGAGGGGGTGTAGATCTTTTGGTCTTCCCCTAAAACATATCGGATGCCGACTTGGTCGCAGTCGATATAGTAAAGATAATTCTCCGGGATCGTCTCATCTTTGACGTTGGAGATGAAATATTCTTTGATGTCGTTCCTTTCTAAGAAAGAGCAGTCTCCGCAGGTGGAACGAGAAAAGAAGATGGAGAAATCCTCTTGCCCCTCATATTTCTTGTCGAGCTGTTCTTTGCTTAAGGAAAGCAGCCTAGGCGCCTGTATACGCGCATCCATCCACGCGGCGAAGACCTTTTTCTCCTTGACCCAGGAGGAAGTGGTGTCCGCGGTCGTATGCTGATAGGCGATCTCGCCGTCTTTGAAAATGGCCAATGTTTCATGGGAAGAAGAAAGCTCCAACCCCATCTCGCCAAGTTTGGCTTCGTTCCCCGAATAGGCCACCCAATAAAGGAGGAGGTGATTATCTAATATATAAGGGACCATCACCTCATCGTGGAAGGCGGTCCAGCAAGAGCAGTCGAATTGGTTCCCAACAAGCAGCAAGAAGTTCTTTTTCTCGCTCCTCATATCATTGAGCTCGCCGATGGAAATCTCCTGCATGTGGGAGAGGGAATTCGCGCTTATCTCAGCCTCGTCATAAACAATCGTCCCCATGTCCAAAGCGACTGGGGTGATTGTCTCCAAGCTGGGGTTGCAGCCCCCTAAAAGGAGAAGGGCGGGTAAAGTTAACGCAAGCAGGGGTTTCTTAAGCATGGAAACATTGTAAATAACGTAACTTTTTTTTGCAAAAAATAAGCGTGTTTTTCGCGTTGGATTTTCAGAGGATTTTCGCTTCTAAAAAACGCTTCGAAAAAACAATAAATTTCGATGTGTGGCTTCTTTTGTGGAAAAATCGGAAAAAGCAACGCCCCATCGAAGAAAGACGCGAAGGGGTCAAAGCAGGATTTTGCATCGGGGAAGCGAAAGAAAAATCGCAAAAATTTTTGTTGCATTTTGCCCCCCTTAATTTCAATATTTTCCGCGTTGGAAGAAACGGACTCGTTAGAGACGGTGTTCACCATCTGTATGTTGTCTTTCGTTCGCGGGTAGAATCCGCCTTTTGGGAGGTAATGTTATGGACGGAAACGATACGATCATCTCTTTGCGACATGTATGCAAAGAGTTTGACGAAACCACGGTAGTGGATGATTTCAATTTAGAAGTCAAAAAAGGTGAGTTCATCACCATCCTCGGCCCTAGCGGCTGCGGGAAAACGACAAGCCTAAGAATGATCGCGGGCTTCGAAATCCCCTCTAGCGGGGAAATTCTCCTAAACGGGGTGGACATCGCGTCCTTGCCCCCTTACAAGAGGCCCGTCAATACGGTGTTCCAGCATTACGCCCTCTTCCCCCATCTCGACGTTTACGATAACGTCGCCTTCGGCCTCAAGATGAAGCGCCGCTACGTCCCCGTGCTAGATAAGGAGGGGAAGCAGGTCCTCGATAAAAAGGGCCAGCCCAAATTCAAGAAGAAGAGGATCCCCGCCAAGGAAATCGATGAGAAGGTTTCCCGCGCGCTCCAGATCGTCGACCTCGATGAGATGGAAGATCGCGACGTCTCCACCCTCTCTGGCGGCCAACAGCAGAGGGTCGCCATCGCCAGGGCCATCGTCAACGAGCCCCAGGTCCTTCTTTTGGACGAGCCTTTGTCCGCCCTTGACCACAAGATGAGGAAGGACATGCAGGTTGAGTTGAAGGAAATGCACCGCAAACTCGGCATCACCTTCCTTTACGTCACCCACGATCAAGAAGAAGCCCTCTCCATGTCCGATCGCATCGTCATCATGAAGCGCGGCGTCATTCAGCAAATCGGCACCCCTGAGCAAATCTACAACGAACCCGTCAACGCTTTCGTCGCCGACTTCATCGGGGAATCCAATATTTATAACGGCACGATGATCGGACAAAAGAAAGTCCGCTTCATCGGCGCGGCTTGGGATTGCATTGACGACTTCCCCCTCAACGAGAAAGTCGACATCGTCATCCGCCCCGAAGACGTCCTCATCGGCGAAGCCGGAAAAGGAATCGTCGACGGGGTCATCACTTCGAAAACTTTCAAAGGCGTCCATTACGAATTCATCGTCAGGGTGGGGAAGAACGAAGTTCTCTGCCGCGACACCCATGACCACGAAGTCTCTTCGACCATCTCCTTGTCGGTTGAGAAGGAGAACCTCCAGATCATGCACAAAGAGCTCACGGTCAATGAATACACCGATGCTTATATCAATTCCTCCAAGCAAGTCGTCATCGGCGAGGATGCCTACGATTGCTTGCTTGAGCGTTTGATTCCTGGCTCCAAAGTCGATGAAGATGGCATCGTCTATGATCCCAAGAGCCAAAAGAAATACGATTTCAAAGACGCCGAAGTCGTCGCCGAAATCGATTTGGACAAAATCGAGCTCTCCGACGATCTCTCCATCGGCAACTGCCAAGGCCAAATCGTCTCCTCGGTTTGGATCGGTGACCATTACCAATACATCGTCAGGACCGACGACGATGAGGACTACGTCGTCAATTCCCCGTATTCCTGGAATGAAGGGGATATGGTCTCCGTCTCCGTCGACAAGAAAGACATCCGCCTCCGCCTGAAGGGAGATGCGGACGCCTATGTGGTGGAATGAGATGAACGCCAAAGCGAAAACGAGGAATTTCTTCCATTTCAAAAGGAAGTACCTCTGCTATCCCTATCTCGTCTTCCTCGCCCTCTTCGTCGTTCTCCCCATCCTCATCATCGTCTTCTACGCCTTCACCGGCACCGCCGAGGATGGAAGCATATATTTCTCCTTCGAGGCTTTGGTGAACTTCTTCACCAGCACCACGAAAATCAACATTCTTGTGGTCTCCCTCTTCATCGGGATCCTCAACACGTTGATTTGCTTGCTGATCGGCTATCCCATCGCTTATCTTCTCGCTAACCCCAAATACAACAAGAACTTCATGTTGGTCATGCTTTTCATCATGCCGATGTGGATCAACTTCGTCTTGCGCACCGGGGCCACCCGCGACGTCTTGTCTTGGATGGGCATCAACGGGGGCAACCACCCTTATTTGGCCACGATGATCGGCATGGTCTACAACTATCTGCCCTTCACCATCCTCCCTCTTTACACGACCATGATCAAATTGGACCGCTCGCAAATCGAGGCGGCCCGCGATTTGGGCGCCAACCCCTTCCAAACCTTCGTCCACGCCATCTTCCCTCAGTCGATCCCCGGCATCGTATCCGCTTGCGAGATGGTGTTCATGCCAACCATCTCTAGCTACGTCATTTCCGACACGCTATCAGAAGGCAAAATCACCTTGTTCGGGAACATCATCTACCTCCATTTCTCCCAGTCCCAATGGAACGAGGGCTCCTTCATGGCTCTCATCATGCTCATTTTGGTCTTCCTCTCCATGCTCTTAAGCCGGAAGTTCGGGAAGGCCGACGCCAATCCTAGAGGAGGCCAATTATGGTAAGCAAAAATACTGCAAAGGCTTCTACGAGCAACGAAAAGCGTTTGAAAAGGAAGCAAGTCATCGGCAAATGCGTCGCCCAATTCGTCATTTGGGCCGTCTTGATCCTCCTGTATATCCCCATTCTCACCCTCATCGCCTATTCTTTCACGACCTCCACCAACATCGGAACGTGGATGGGATTCTCCTTCCGTCTATATTCGGACTTGTTCCACGACGAGGAAATCATGACCGCGCTTGGGAACACCCTCATCCTCGCCCTCGCTAGCTCTGCTTGCTCTGTTGTCTTGGGCACCGCCGGAGCCATCGGCACCTTCTATTCGGGCAAAAAGATGCGCTCCGTCGCCGAATCGGTTACCGAGATCCCTGTCGCTAACGCCGAGATCGTCATCGCCATGTCCTTGACCGTCCTCTTCGTTTTCGCCGGAACCTATCTCTTCGCTGGCGCCAACATCTTCTCTTTCTGGACGCTCCTTATCGGGCACATGATCCTCTCTTTGCCTTTCGTTTACCTTTCCGTCAAACCTAAGCTCCAGCAAATGGATCCGGCTCTTTACGAGGCCGCTCTCGATTTAGGATGCACTCAGCGCCAAGCCCTTTGGAAAGTGACCATGCCAGAAATTCTCCCTGGCATCCTCTCCGGTTTCCTTTTGGCCATCGCGCTTTCCTTGGATGATTTCATTGTTACCGCCTTCACCCGCGGAGCGGGGCTACTATCTGGAGAGAAGACCATCGACACCCTCTCTACTTTGGTTCAGGCCAAAATCAAAAAAGGCCCGATCCCGCCTGCGATGCGCGCTTTGACGACCATCATCTTCGTTTTGGTCCTCCTTGTCGTCATCGGGGCCACCATCTATCAAAACGTCGGCGGGAAACGCCGCAAAAACCACGGAAAATGGAGGAAAGGTCTATGAAAAACAAATCCGCCCGCAAATCCTTCTTCCTTTTTGGGATGGGATTGATCTGCTTGTCTTCTTGCTCGGGAACCGCCGATTCGGAGACCATCAACCTCAGGGTCCTCAACTGTGAGGATTATATCGGCGACGGCGTCATTGAGGCCTTCGAAACCTGGGAAAGGGAAGAGAATGGCAAAAACGTCAAAGTCATCTACGACACCTTCGACACCAACGAGACGATGCTTTCCTCTTTGAAGACCGGCAAATCCACCTACGATCTCATCTGCCCTAGCGATTACACCATCCAAAAGATGATGTCCTCAGGCATGCTTGAGCCCTTCGACGAGGATGGCACGCCTTCTTATGACGAATACGCATCGCCATACCTCCGCGGACAATTGGAAAAGATCACCGCCGACAACGGTTCGGGGGAAATCGTTTCTATTTCAAAGTATTCCCGCGGCTATATGTGGGGCACCCTCGGCGTCCTCTATAATCCTTCCAAAGTTGCTTCCGACAAGGGGTTAGATGAGGACGAAGTCAAATACGACATGGCCTCTTGGCTTTCCCTTTGGGACTCCAAATACAACCTCGAGATGTCCATCAAGGACTCCATGCGCGACACCTATTCCGTCGGCATCATGAAGACCTATGAAGAGGACATCATTTCCGCCATGGAAGAGTCTGGGGATTTCGACATGGAGACGCTTTCTCTTCTCCCTGGCCATTACGATCACGCCGTCGATAGCGAAGGCAACAATGCGGATGCCTACACCCACAAGCTTGCTAGCATTTTCAACCGCTGCGACGAAAACCAGGTCAAGGAAGTCGAACAGGCCTTGATGGATTTGAAAGCCAACGTCTATGGCTTTGAAGTCGATTCCGGCAAAGACGATATCGTCAAAGGCTTGGTCGGCATCAACCTCGCCTGGAGCGGCGACGCCGTCTATTCCATGGATAGAGGCGATAACGAAGGGGATAACGGCAACGGTATCTCCATCTATTACAGCATTCCCAAAACCGGCGGCAACATCTGGTTCGACGGCTGGGTTATGCCCAAATCCTCCTCCCTCCACAAACTCGAGGCCCAGGAATTCGTCGATTTCCTTTCCACTCCGGACATCGCCGCCATGGGCATGGATACAATTGGTTACACCTCCTTCATCGCCGGGGACACCATTCTTTCTTTGGTTCGTCAATGGTATGACCCAAGGAGCTTCGCCATGTACGTCTATCACGAAGACGAGGACGATTGGAGCTGCAGCGACTTCGTCTATGATGAATCTGAGGATCCAACAGCTGAAGAGGACTACGTCGACTATGGGGATTATTACACCCATGGGGGCAATACTTATTCTAGCGACGGCATCCTCTATCAAGATGGAAGCGGCGTGGACGAAGAGACCGGCGACGATCATGGTTCCATCGACATGAGGGGGTCCACCTACGACGCGCCTAGCATCGATGGAGCTATCTCGACTTGGGATGAATATGTCGAACTCTACAACGCCGATTTGGAGGAAGAGGAACAAATCGAATGGAGCGTCCGCGATCTGACCTACATGTTTGAAGGCACTTTGTCCGAGCTTCCTGCGACTTTGGGAACTGACCCTGGCAACAATCCTTACCTTTTCTATACGGATGAAATCGAAACCATCGATTCCCCATATGAAGAAGGGGGTTCAGTTGAAGCCGGCAGGCAGTTCTACGCTCAATATCCTGACCAGCAATTGATTCCTAAGCTCGCCGTTATGAAAGATTACGGCTATAACAATAAATACGTCCTCACGATGTGGGAGAACGTCAAAGGGAACAATCTCCCGATTTGGGGAGTGGTGGTCTTCTCCATTCTCCTTCTCGTCCTGCTTTCCTTCATCATCGCTATTTGGGTGATGAAAGCCAAAGTGAAGTCGATTAAGATCGCCAGAAGAAAAGAGGTTGCAAAAGCAATCTCCAAACAGTAAAAACTGTTTTAACTTCGAATTAGCCTCGCTAGAATAGGCGAGGCTTTTTATATGGAAACCTTCATTTTAATTCTCATCGCGCTGCTCTTCGCCGTTGTTGAAGGCATCACCGAATGGCTGCCCGTCTCCTCGACGGGACACATGATTTTGGTGGAGGAGATATTCTCTAGCGCGGGCAAACCCTTGGCCGGTTTCTTTGAGCATGGTCAATCTTTCTGGGATATGTTCCTTGTGATGATCCAACTCGGCGCGATCATCGCCGTCATCGTCTATTTCTGGGACAAACTTTGGCCTTTTGGCAAAAAGAAACTCTCCGAAGAGGAAATGGAGCTTGTCCGCGGGAACCCCGAAGAAGAAAACGAACTCCAGAAGCAAAAGAGAAAACAGATTTGGATGACGTGGCTCAAGACGCTCGTCGGGGTTATTCCCGCCGGCGTGGTGGGCTTGGTCATGACCCTCTTTAATTGGGACGAAGCCTTGATGAATTGGGCTGTCGTGGCCGCGACTTTGATTGTTTATGGCGTTTGCTTCATTCTTATCGAAATTTGGAAAAAGAAGGCGGGGAAAGTCGAAACGACGACCGCCATCGCGGATTTGACGCTTAAAAACGCCTTCTTCATCGGCTTGTTCCAGGTTTTGGCTCTTATCCCCGGCACATCTAGAAGCGGCGTGACCATCCTAGGGGCTTTGTTGCTTGGTTGCAGCAGGGGTGTTGCGGCAGAATTCTCCTTTTATTTGTCCATCCCCGTCATGGTTGGGGCGAGCTTGTTGAAATTCGTCAAATTCATCGTCAAAACCGGTATGCCCTCTTCTAGTGAGTGGATGTTCCTCCTTGTTGGCATGGTTGGTGCGATGGCGGTGTCCTTCCTCTGCGTGAAGTGGCTGATGGCTTTCTTAAAGAAACACGACTTCAAGGCTTTCGGAATTTACCGCATCGCCTTGGGTGTCATCGTGATCGTTACTTTCCTTGCGATTCGCCTTGCTTCCGGGAACGTTTTGTTTTGATAAAATTGCCCTTCTACTGCACTGCTTTGGGTGATATAATCCGCATGCTGCATCCGTAGCCAAGCGGCAAGGCCAGTGACTGCAACTCACTTATCGTCGGTTCGATTCCGGCCGGATGCTCCAAAATTGCTAGTTGCTTACCTTTGGTAAGTGGACTATAGTATCCAGGCTGCTCCAAGCGGCCTAAGATGCGCCCGTAGCTCAACTGGATAGAGTATCAGACTACGAATCTGGGGGTTGTGGGTTCGAGTCCCCCCGGGCGCACCACACGAAATGAAAGGCTTGACGTGAAAACGTCGGGCCTTTTTTCGTTCTTTAGAATTGAAGATTTGCCTTTGCTCTAGGGGGATATTTGTGACCTTTAGAATCTAGGAAAAATATAATTGATAAGCGATTTGCGCCGCAAAAAGCATCTTTAAAGGATTTCTTCATAGATGATCTATGCTTCAATAGAGCCCTCTCAATCATTAGCAGTGCCATAAAGCTTTCAAAATTGGTTGAGGTTATGGCTTAAGGCTAGACTTAGGTCTCTGCAACGTTAACGAACACCCTACGAAACTGCGTCCATCTTGCGCGCAATCAAGACGTTGCTATCAAAATCATGCTTTATCCGATGCGGTAAGAAAGCCCAATTTTCGTTTAAGAAACCGGCTCTTTTCCGACATTGCCTTTATTTTGCTATCCGAGTTACGTGGAAATCGCAACAATCATCTCCGCCGCCTAAAGTCTTGCTGCGGTGGAGTTCCCCGCCTTCGTTGCGGTAGTTGCGTTCGTCCATTTTGCAAAGGCAAGGGACATATTCAAAACACCCTTCTCTTATTCCGAGCTTGCATATTCCGCATTCGGAGTAGGTGTTGTAGAACTCGTCTTTGCCTTTGACGTAGACGTATTTCCAAGACAATTCGTATTTGGAGTTTTGGCTCTGCTTGCTTTCCTTCAATTTCTTATCCTGCGTTTTGTCATCAAATAAAGTGCATTTCTTGTTCTTGTGCGCTTTGACCATGAAGGGAGAGGAAAAGACGGCGTCGACCATTTTGTCCACGACCTCTGGGGTAATTCTCTTTTTGTCGACTTTGGCCAAAGAAAAGACAAAGGCGGCGATATAGAGGTTCTTTTCTAGCGAAGATCCTCCGATGTCTGGGGTGCGTCTAAGCATGCTTTTGTATTCGCGTTTCACCCTCTTTTTGTAATCGACGAGATCGTAAGTGGGGAAGATGATTCCAAGTTGGTCCAAAGCGGGCTTGAAGCATAGCCATTCCACGCCTTTGGCGAGCAATCCGTATTTCAACATCGCGGGCCTCCTTCATTAATAAAACTTAACTTATGCTTCGATTATAGGCCTTCTTCGATTTTGTGGGAGTGGTTTACATCTGTTTGCTTCCTTTCTTGCCCGTCCTTGTTTATCATTGCCTGCAATGAAAAAGAAAAAACCCAACGTTTCCCTTTCCTCCGCTAGAAGGGTCGAATTGCTCTCCCACTATTTCCGCGTCGACAAAGAGAAGAAAATCGTTTATGTCGAATTGCGTTTTGCCAAAGCTTCCGATTTGCTTGAGAAGGACATCGGCATATCTTCCTCCCCGATGTTCTCGGAAGCGGTCCTTGAGAAGGTGGGCTCCGTATACACGCGAATTCCCGTGGATTTCACCGCGGAAATCGAATTCAAGATCGATGATTACGAAGGCTATGATCCCGTCATTTTGTTAGAGAAATTCAATGAAGCATTAGAACTCAACAACTATCAAATCCAAAAGGATAAGAGAAAGAAGTGGCTCCAAGCCGCGTTGCTGGTGCTCGCCGGCATCGCCATCCTCGGAGTCATGGGCGTGGGTTCGGTCAACCATTGGTTCGGCGAGGAAGGGACGGAGGCTTCCGCGCTTTGGACGGAAGTTCTCGACATCGCCGGATGGGTTTTTATCTGGGAAGCCGTGACATTATTCTTCCTTGAGCCCAACGCCTTAGGATTGCTTGGCTTAAAGATTTTATCTAGAACCAACGGAATACGTTTCTATGGGCCTGGTGGCGATCGTCCTCTAGCCGAGGAAAATGGAAGGGCCATCGTATCCAAGTGGGAAGATGAGAGCCGGATGGAGAAAAGCGCAAAGACGGCTTTGCTCATTGCTTCCGCTGCGCTTTTGGCAACGGGCGTAGGGACTCTTATGAGCGCCTTCCTGGCGGCGTTCTCCGGTGGCAAAGATGCGAGCGATATTGCCGCGACCATCATCGCTGGATTCATCGTTCTCATCATCGATGGGGGAGCAGGAGGAACCGGTATTGCCCGTTACGTTGGCAGAAAAGGCAAGTTCTCTAAAGCCTCCGTTGGCTTCGCCGCCTTGATGACCCTTCAGCTCATCGCTTATATCGCTTTGTCCTTCTATTACATGAATTGGAAATTCACCTTCCCCGCAGTGCTGACTTTCCTTTTGCAAGTGGGTTACGTCTATGGCGTGGTGGTGGACATCATCAAAAACAAGAAGAACTCTTGAAATACGCTCGACTTAGCCGGAAAATAAGCGGGCTCGGGACGTAGCGTAGCTTGGTTATCGCGTCTGCTTTGGGAGCAGAAGACCACCAGTTCGAATCTGGTCGTCCCGACCATATTAAAACAACAGGATTGGTACTAATAATATCAGTCCTTTTTTCATTTTAAGGACTCTTTCGTTTGTTTTAAGCATAGATCGATTAAATATAGGCGAAGTCGCTCTTGCTCTTTGCTCTTTTTGATAGAGGCGTTTTTATGAAAAGCATGTTTCATAACCAAAAGCGCGAATATTATGTTTATTAAGTGTCTGATTAACAAAACTTTCTGGTTGTTTCTGGTTATTTTCTGACTGTTTTGGATAAATACATGCGTACACAATAAGTGGGGCGAAAGCAATCATCCGGGCATTTATGTTTATAGGGATAGATTAGAAATTGAATCTTTTGGAGGCATTCCAAAGACTTTAACGAAAGAGCAATTCTTAAAAGGAAAAAGCGAACCAGTTAACAAACAATTGTTTGATATCTTTAGAGCTTGTAATTTCGCGGAAGAAAGCGGACATGGCGTGCCATCGGTTGTAAAGGTTTATGGAGAAGATGCTTATATTTTTTCTGATTTTTATATCAACGTGGTTATCCCTTTTAATCGCGACGGTTTTAATGTTACTACCAGAAAAACTGACAGAAAACAACAAGAAAACATCGATAAAGAGATCGTGGAAATACTAAAAAGCAATGGCAAAATCTCAAGAAAGGATATTGCGTTAATTTTAAATAAGACCGAAGGAAGCATTAGACATCACTTAAATAAATTGCAAGAAAAAGGGGTTATCAAGCATCAAGGCCCAGACAAAGGTGGATATTGGGAGGTTATCGATGAAGCGTAAAATGAATTTGCGGAATGTTTTTTTCGAACGACATGTTAATTTATTATTCAAAGGATAATATCGATAAGCGTGCTGTAAGGGGTTGAAATGACAATCTAGCATCACAACAAAATGGTACGAAACTAGTTCAAGGGTACGAATTTTTATAAAGGGGCAAGAAATTGCGTTAAATGTTATGTTTCTAGACATTTATAAAACAATGGTTTGATGTAAACGGTGTCAGACTTTTTTATCGACCCTCTCGCCGAGAGCCCCATCGCTTTCCGGAACTCGCTCTTTTATAGAAATGAATCCCTTCGCCTTTCCGCCCCCTTTTTCAACGCATGCCTCTTTTTTGCATGTGCGACCTCCTTGCTTAAATTCTGGATTAAGCTGTGCAGGAATTTGGATTGAGTCTCCACTTTGAGGTTACCAGCGCAGATTACATGGCAAGGTTTGAAAGGAATTATTGCGTCAAGTATTTAAATCGCTTATTCAGACAAGCAATCGCTTATTTAAGTGATTAAAGTAAGGGATTAATCGCTTCAACGCTTGATAAAACGCTTACTTTTTGATATAAAATAAGCGATTATGGAAAAGGAGTAAGAGTTCATGCGTGAATTTGACTATGATTTCTTAAAAGAAAAGCAATGGGATAAAGAAATACTTGGGTATATTGGCCTTATTCACGAGTATAAAGGCAAGCAACAAGTATATTTGCGACAAAAACCTTTCGAACTTGATAGGCTAGTCGAACTTGCCAAAATACAAAGCACCGAATCTTCTAATGCGATTGAAGGCATAGTCACAACAAATCAGCGATTAAAGCAGTTGATGAACGAAAAGACTGCTCCGCGAAATAGATGCGAACAAGAAATTATTGGTTATCGTGCCGCTCTTGAAATGGTGCACGAGAGTTTTGAATATATGCCGATTACAGCAAATGTAATACTACAACTTCATAAAAAATTATATTCTTTTTTGCCCACCTCTTTCGGTGGTGTATTCAAAACTTCATCTAATGAAATTGATGAAATTAGATCTGATGGAACTGTTGTGGTTAAGTTTAAACCACTTGAACCATTTGAAACCCCTAATGCAGTAGATAGACTTTGCAAGACTTATAATGAAATTATCTCATCAGGGGAGATTGACCCATTAGTTGTTATTCCCACTTTTATACATGATTTCCTTTGCGTTCATCCTTTTAATGATGGCAATGGGCGGATGAGCCGTATTCTTACGACGTTGCTTTTGTATAAGAGCGGATATGTTGTTGGTAAATATATCTCCCTTGAAAAGAAAATTCACGATACTAAAGATGAATACTATGATGCCTTGCAACTCGCTTCTAGAAATTGGCATGACGGCACAAACGATGACTCAGCATTTACAAAATATATTCTTGGTGTTGTTCTTTCTGCCCACAGAGATTTTGAGGAACGATTGCAAATAGCATCTAGCAAGAAAACCGCAAAAGAAATGGTGAAAGAGGTATTTTCTGTAAAGCTCGGCAAGATAACGAAAAGCGATATTATGGAGATGTGCCCTACTCTTAGCCGTTCTGCCGTTGAGAAGGCATTAAGAGAACTTGTAGCAGAAAAACGTATTGTTAAATATGGTAGGGGTCCTGCAACGTTTTATACTGTGCATTAAAAGCGCCAAAACACCGAAGATCTGCTCAAAAAAAGAAATGGGCAAGCTTGAGAAAGCGATAAAATTATGGGAGAAATTGCATGGTAGTTAAGGAGTTCAACGAAAGGCTCATTGAAGCCATGCCGGAGGCTAAGGACGCTTACCTCAAAGAAAAAGAGGATTTTTGGAAGTACGAGGAACCAGGCTCGACTATCGTTGTGGAGGATTATCTCATGCCAGTCGTTTACGATGCTTTGGATAAGGGCGTTGGAAAGCTGCTCTCCAGATTCGGCAATTGGGTCGAGGAAATGGTGTCTTCGGAAGACGACCTCGCCACGGACGTGATTTTCGTCTGCGTCTTCGAAAAGGCCTTCTATGAGGAGCGCATCGAAGGACTGAAACCCTATTTCGGGCCCAAGACGCTGGCGTGGTATGTCGGAACCTCATTTGGAAGAGGCGATAAGTAAGGCCATTTGCGAAGGGGCAAGCCAGGAAAGCGTTCACCGACGTATATCCCACATCGGGCTTTGAAACACGAAAAGATGGCATTTTGCTCGTTGAATTGGAGAGTTTTTAATTTCTGTGTAAACGCAGGGATCCAACATATCCAATATACCCTAATCCGACATCAGTTGAACCACTTTCTCCCAGCCCCTTACGTGCACTAGAGGGTTTTTCTCGAAAATCGGAAAGGATATGTACTTGTATCATAATAGGTAGTTATTACCATTTAGAAAGCAATGGTTTGATGAAACTATCAAGCCTTTTTTATTTGGATATGTGCCTCACCTTTCCCTTAAATCAACAATTTAGAAATGAGCAATTGATTCCGCTAAAAAATCAGTCCCGTCAATAGCCACGGCCGTCATCTCTTTATAAGACTGTGGAAATGAAATTGAAGCTGAAACCAATGATTCTCACGAAATACCCAATTATTAGGCAATCACTGAGAATATTTAGCATAAAAGAGGGGGAAGAGGGCCTAAATCTCTACCACTATTGTACCCGTAATCGGCCAGGGGCTTTATACGCAAAAATCCGATTTCAAACGGTAATTAAGCAATCTTAGAAGATTAATTAAATATAAAGAAACAACAAAATATGTGTCACAAATTAAAAAATATTCCGAGTTTGTGACACATATTTTTGATTTTTCGGTATAATATATGCGAGCTGAACGTCTATGCTAATTAAAAGAAATCAATATTTGGAAAATATAAGAAGATTCTATGAATCTAATTTAATTAAAGTTTTAACTGGTGTAAGAAGATGTGGTAAAAGTGTTTTATTGAATCAAGTTAAAGAAGAGTTAATAAATGAGAAGAAAATAAGAGAAGATCATATTATTTCAATTAATTTTGAAGATGTTAAATTTTCAAAGATTAAAAACTTTCATAAATTGAATGATTATGTTTTAAAGAGAATAAAAGATAATAACAAATATTATATTTTCTTAGATGAAATTCAGCACGTTAAACAATTTGAAAAAGTATTAGCTTCACTTAAAGCAACTCAAAATGTATCTATATTTGTGACAGGAAGTAACTCTAAACTTTTATCTGGCAGACTTGCAAGTTTACTTGTTGGCAGATGCAAAGAATTTAAAATAATGCCTTTTACTTATGGCGAGTTTATTAAATACTATGAAGAAAACGGGCTAGACCTTCCTAAAAAGTCTTTACAAAACTTTATTAGATTTGGTGGTATGCCACAAAGAATGGATTATGATTTAGAAGAAGATATTAAAGAATATTTAAAATCAATTTATTATGGAATTATTGACAAAGATATTTGTAATAAGAAATCTAAAATTGATAAAGATACATTTATATTAATTTCTAAATATATTATCAATAATGCTTCGAAAGAATTTTCGGTCCAAAACATAGTTGATTATTATAACTTGAATAATCAAGATGAAATTTATAGAAAAATAGTTTATAGATATTTAGAAAAGTTAGAACAAGCTTGCTTAATATCAAGAGTAAAAAGATTTGATATAGCAACTAAAAGAACTTTAAAACATATTGAAAAACAATTTGTTGTTGATAATGGATTTTTGCTTGCTTGTAATGATTCTAACAAAATATATGTAGCTCATGCTTTAGAAAACTTAGTATATAACGAGTTATTATACAGGGGATATGACGTTAAGATTGGTAAAACATATAAAGGTGAAATTGATTTTGTTGCCATGAAAGACGGAAAGAAATGTTTTATCCAAGTAGCATATTTACTATCAAGTGATGATGTAATAGAAAGAGAATTTGGAGCATTTGATTCTGTTCGTGATCCATCGCCAAAGTATGTATTTAGTTTAGATGAATATGATATGTCAAAGGGTGGAATAACACATTTCAATATTGAAGAATGGCTTTTAAATAAAGTTGATGTAACATTGTCATAAAGTGCTATAAAAGTTAAAAAGTATTTTCAAAAGGGGGGTGCGGACAAAAAAACTGGACCATGCACTTTGAGCTATTAAACTCATCGAGTATGGTTTTTCTTAAGGCCCGATTTTAGAC
>CAVGXP010000046.1:0-8991 GCA_963633165.1 bacterium | reverse complement strand
GTCTTGCTGAGGACATACATATCGGAGGTGACGCTAGTCAAAGCATCGAGGTTCCATCCATCGGCCACTAGCAAATCAGAATAGGCGCCGGAAAGGTCTTGGGTGTAGACGTCGATGGCCACTAAGCAGTCGTCATTATAAGCGTAGACCCGATTCAGCGACCCAAGGGCGATGAAGGGAAGGGTCGTGGTGAGCGTGCTAGAAATCGCAGAGACTTCATCATCGCTCCAAGCTTTGGCAGTGCTTCTTGAGGAGACGAGGTCGTTATAGCAATAAATAACGTTTCCAGCGGAAGTGCCAGAATCCGCATCGGCTTCCTGGTAAGAATAGATGAGGTCATAGCCCACGGAGGAATCGGAACCGCGGGTGAGTTCGACGAAATCCACGTTGTTTGAATCGGTTTGGACGGCGTCGCCGTTATAGCCCGTGATGAGGTTCCACCCCGCGGAGACAAGATCAAAGTAATAATCCTTCAAAGTAAAGGAAGAAGAGGTATCGGTGATGACGAGGTATTTGTTACCGTAATAATCTTCAACCTCCTCGAGGGTGATCTTGCCGGAAAGCTTGCCGTTATGATTAGGCAACACCGCTCCGCAATAAGTGAGCATCAAAGCCTGCTCTTCTTCGCTCCAGACGGAGGGCTCAACCGAAGATGAACTCGAACTAGAGTCGCTTGAAGCTGGACCGACTTCTGAAGAAGAGACGGCGCTGCTAGTCTCGCCGCCAGTCGAGGACGAGACGTCTCCACCGCTCACCTGGCCGCATGCGCTGACGGCTAAGGCAGCAAGAGTGAGGGCGAGGACGTTTTTAACTTTTTTCATGTTATGAACTCCTTTAATGAATGAAGTCCGCCATGCCGGCGGGCTTTCTTGCTTGAGTTATAAAGGTGCGAGGAAATTTAGCAAGAAATTTCTTTACCGATTCCCCGAAATTGTTAAAGAAAAGCCGCCTCCTTTAGGAAGCGGCCTAAAAAACGATAGGAAAATTATTCAACAATCGAATATACGAAGGTTGAAAGATCGCTGCTGCCGATGGCGATCCCCAAGCCGAGGTAATTGCCCTTTTCGTCGAATGTACCGACGATACGGCCGTCTTCAAAGGAGGCGGTGCCAGAAACCGAATCATAATCGAAAGTGATTTCGCTTCCGCTTAAGGTGTAGGTGAAGGTGTCGGTGAAAGTCGAGGTGGTTGAGGTGGCGCTGACTTTGGCGGTGCCGTTGCCCTCAGGGTCGAAATTCAAAACCTTGGTCGTCCCATAGGGGTTGGTGCAAGTGAAGGTATGGCCACTAAGGAAGGAGGCGAAGTCCATATCAGGCAAAACATAGAAGGTTTTTGGTTCGCTGCTGACGCTAGGCTCAGAAACCGAAGTCAAAGTAACGGTGACCGCTCCTTCCGACTTTGCCTTGAGGGTGATGACGCCGTTGCTAGTGAAACTGGCTTCAAGGATGCTCTCATCGCTTGAGGTGACGGTGACGACTTGATCGGCCTGAGTCGGCGTAACGCGGTAATTCCAAGTGTAAGTCGATCCGATGACAAGGCCTTGATTGAGATAGATGTCCCCCTTGGCGATAAAATCGATTTTTTCGGCTTTGGCTGCAGCCACAGTGACGTTTTTGGCTTTGATCGTGGAGAGCTTATAAACCCCCGTGCTAGGCATCTTCCTATAATAAGAGAAAGTCAGATCTGCGGTCCCCTCGCCTTTGATGACGAAGACCCCATCTTCTAAGGCAATGACGTCTTCGTTTGAGCTTGCGCTAGGGGCAAGATCCAAAGCGAGGGCTTTGGAGGGACTATAGGCGCCGGCGAGGCCATAAATCTGGGAGAAGGAAGTGGATAAGGCATAGCCGCCGTCTTCGTAATTGACTTTGACGTATTTGGTCCAATCGGTGGCCATCCTCGCGTTCAAGGTGACTTGGGTGACGCTTTGGAGGAAATAGTTCTCAGGATTCAAGACGTCGGAGCCTTTAGTTTCAGAGCGGGTCCCGTATTCGATGCTGCCGCTTTCTTTGAGGGAAGAGACGCTGTAGTCGGTGGAATCCTCGAGGTTGGTGTAGGTGACTTTGTTCTCGGTGGAATAGGAGAGAAGTCTGCTGCGGTCAAAATTCAAAGCGTAAGAAAGCGAGACCTCGGTGGCGACGTTTTGCCCGGATTCGTTATAGGAATAAGAATAGGATAGGGAATAATTCCAGCAAGAAGCGGCATCGTCATAAAGGCAAAGGATTCTCGTCGCCCCGCACTGCTCGGCGTAGGCGTTGCCGACGACGTTGCTGGCTAAGAAATCGGCGAGTTTGGATGTGAGGTTAGCCGAGGCGTAAAGAGAGAAGTCAGAAGCAAGAATGTACTCCCCTTCTTCGAGGTTGCCGATATCGTCGCTAGAAGCAATGATGAATTTCTTCGAAGCGGAATCAGAATAGGAAGAATTCGAGCTGCTATCATCGCTGAAATCGCTGACTTGGACGAACATGTCGTAGCTTACATTCGCCCCGTCGATCTCATAGGTGTCGGTGACTTTTCCGGCAAATCTCTTAAACGAGGAAACCTCATCGTCTTTCCCTTCTTCCTTGCGGGTATAGGTGCCATTAGAGGAGGTGGAGCCATCGGTGTAGGTGGTATAGGTCTCCTCGGTGGAATTGATTAATCTAGAGCCTCTAGATTCGGTGGCGAAATAGGTAGAAGAGGCGAAATTGATTTCCTGAGTCTGGGTTTTGGCGATTTGGTAATATGCTTCCTCCACCCCGATTTTGTTGTCCTCGATTGACTCCGAGGAAGAGCTGGAATCTTGGCTTGAGGAGTCGGAGGAAGTTGAAGCGCTTGAACTCGTCTCCTTTGAGGAAGAGGTTTCGGAAGCACCGCTGCTTCCTCCGTTATTGTTATTAGTAGAGCATCCCATCAATAGAAAGGCCGAGAGAAGGAGCAAGGCGATGGGCTTAGAGTTTTTCATGATTGTTACCTCCTAGGTAAAATTCTTGAGAATTGTAGACTAAAAACAAAATTATAGTAGGAGAAAAGCGATAAAAACAAAAAATGTCAACTCAAACTCAAAAGCGGATTTTGGCTTGTTTTATTTTGTTCCCTCGTATAATTAGGCCCGTTATGAAAAAGAAAACCTTTGTTTTATTGCTCGCCGCTTCGGCCCTGTTAGCATCTTGCGGCCAAGGAGGGAGTCAAAATTCCTCCGTTTCCTCAAGCCAGGCTCAATCTTCGCAAGCCTCTTCTTCCTCTAGCGAAGAGCCCATCTCCAGTTCAAATTCCTCAAGCCAGGCTCTTCACGTAACCGAAGAAATGGTCGGCAGATGGTATATCTATTCTTCTAGCGCCGGCGTCCTTCCCATCAATGGCATCTTCGACATCAACGACGATGATACTTTGGACATTGGTCAGGTCACCTTGTCTTTGTCGGGCAATTACGCGAACTTTGATGACACCTATCTTTTCACCTACGGCACCATCCAATTCATCGTCTCTTACGACGCTTCTAACAAAGGCTTGGACTGGGGCTATCAAAACGGAGATACCTACGATTTCGGATTCGCGACGGACACGCCCGTTAGCAGCGGTTATAACTACGAAGGCAGCGAATACCCGATGGCGATGATCAACGAATACATCGGAACAAAGGGAGAAGTGCCCGCTTTTGCTTCCTCGACTTACAAATTGAAGTTGTTCAATTCCTCCTTAAACGACAAGCCCAGCGCCGATCTAGAGATTCCTTCGACGAATTTGGATGCGGTCAAAACCTATTTGGACACCCTAGTTGAAAATGGCTACACCTTCTCCACTTATTCCGGCACCCCCGTAAGCCAAACTTTCTACGTCGGCTACGACGCGGATAAAACATACACGTTGAGGGTCATCTATTTCGCCGATGACAGCGAAGCCCACGTCTTCTACTACTCTTACGATGCAGCCCTATTGCCAAAGGAGAGCAAATAATGAACAAGAAATTATGCCTTCTAGCCTCCTTGGTTTTGCTTGCGTCTTGTTCTAGTGGAAATGGGGCGGCGTCTTCAAGTTCAAGCGCCTCCTCTAGTGAAAGCAGCGCCTCCAGTCAAACCAGCTCTGCCGCCGAGATCTCCTCGCAATCTTCCCAAGAGCAATCGGAGATAAAGCAAAGGCTGACCTCTTTGAAAGAAGAGCTTGCCGACATGGAAGGGAGCGTCAACAGGAGCAGCACGACTTTAAAGAGGGTGTTCACCTATCCTAGCGACGGTATTTTCGAGATGACCGTCAATAGCGCTTATGAATCCATCCGTTACAAAAGGGATTCTTCTTTCTTGGTGGAAAGCAAAGGGAGCGAACAAGTCGAAGATTCCGAGGCATTAACCTATACCTATCAGATATACGATAACGGCAAGAAGATTACCGCAATTCGACAATATAGCGACGGGGCTAGCAGCAAGAATACTTACGCCTACTCTACGGAAGCGGCCGAACAGGCCTATTCCCTGAGCTTCGTGGCCACTGAAAGCGCCAATATCGACGAGATGATCGCTAACGCGGACTCAGAACTGGTGAGCATCGAACTCTCTGACATCGAAGTGTCCAAAGGCACTTATTCCTATTCTTACGTTTATTCGACCTACAACGAAGAGGATGGGGATAAAATTCTTTCTACGCGCTACACCTATGAAAACAAGGTGTCTTTGTCATCGGGTCTAGCGACCCACCTTAGCCAAAAATTCGTGGGGGAGATTTTCTCCGGAAACGTTGAAAACATTATAACGGCCGAATCCGAGGTCGATTATTTCCAGGGCGAATTCAGCGAGTTCAGCGGCGAATTGTTGTCTTGACGTCAAAATATCGGTTTTGTAAGTTACCCCCTTGCCAATTTTCGTTTTGGGTCTAATTTTCTCTTCGTGTTAGCAAATCGACACAAGGAGAACACATAAAAATGAAGAAAAACAAAACGTTCGGCCTCTGCGTCTTAGCCGCCGCCACGGTGCTAGGACTCGGGGCTTGCAATCAAGGCGGAACCACCGCTAGCTCTTCCTCTTCTTCCGAGGCTTCCTCCTCAGAATCCGTCAGCGTCCACACGCACACTTCCGATGGCGTCTGGCACTACGATGAGGAGCAGCATTGGCACGAATGCGCCGAAGACGGCGAAAAGCTCGACGTCGCTGAGCACACCTTCACCGAAACCGTCGTCGACCCGACCGACGAAGAAAACGGCTACACTCTCCATTCCTGCGAATGCGGATATAGCTATAAGGACAACGAAACCGTCAAAACCTACGCTTTGGGATTCAATGGCGGCGATTACGCCTTCGCCATTGGGCTTCCCGAGAAAGCCAAGAAAGGCGAGACCATCAGCTTCAAAGTGACCGTCGAATCCGGTTATGAAGTCACCGGTGTCACCGCTAAAGCCGGCGAAAATGAAATTACCCTCGATGGTACGTTGGCTTCCGGGTTCACCTTCACCATGCCTGGAGAAGCCGTCCAGATCGAAGTTGCGACCGATGGGGCCTATTTCAAAGCCCAAGGGACCAGCGAAGGCGATGAAGGCGTGGTTTTGCAGCCTGAGGCGGCGACCGCCAGCGCGAAGAAGATCGCCGATTTCATTTATGGCTATATCGTCGACGGCGAGAAAATCGTCGGGCAGAGCCTTTATGCAAGGGCCGGCAAAGAAGTCGCCGTTTTGACTAACTATGTCGCCATCGCCGACAACGTGAAGTACACCATCGGCGATGTCGAACTCACCCCGGATACCTACGAATGGGTCGAAGGCGAGGGCGAAAGCGCGAAAACCTACACCTATAGCGTCGTCAGATTCACGATGCCCAACCATTCCGTCGACATCAAAGTCAGCGCGGAAGAGAGAACCTACCAGCTCGCCGTCGACGCCCCCGATTACGTCGTGGCCTCCCTCTATAAGCTTGATAGCGAGGGCAACAAAGTCGATGTGACCGACGGAGTCAAAGGCAATGGAAGCGACAAGGTCTACCTCAGCTTGGCTTTCGATGGCGACCACGACAATGGCAACTACAAAATCGACAGCGTCCAAGTCGTCTACAAGCAGCGCAGCGGCTTCCAGATCAGCGAGAATTACACCGAAACCACCTCTTCGGCTTTCGAGACAACCTCCGGTTCGGGCGTCTATTATTACACGGTGAGCACCTTCACCTCCTACTACGGCCCGATCACCTTCAAAGTCAACGTCGCTGAAGCCGTCTATGGCGAAGAAGAATGGGTCGGCACATTCGGAGGAACCGAAATCTACGGCAGCTCCATCATCTACAGCAGCTCCACGACCATGACCGCCACCGCCTTCGGCAACGTCAACATGGGCGGAAGCTATGGATACAACAGGTACGTCCGCGAAGTTCAGACCGTCCCAACCGCGAAGAGGATCTCCCTTGCCAATAGTTCTACTAGCGTCGACACCGAAGCTTCCTATTTCTTCTACGATGGTGGCGTCGCCGTTGCTCCGTTTAACTTCAGCTTCAGCTTGACGGACTACTACATCCTCGTCAAGGACAAAACCAAAAACGATATCACCTACACCTACGATGAAGGCGGAACAGTCGGCGGCGTCCTCTTCGTCAAGATGGCCGATTCCGAAGGCAATTCACTTGGCAACGTCTTGAGCATGAACGGCACCTACTACCTCAACGTCGACGTCGAGTTCGAAGACGGCTACACCGCGGTCAATAGCTCCTCCCACTTCACCGTCAAGAAGGGCGGAGATGTCATCGCGACCTATCCTTCCGAGGAATAAATTCGATCTAGTCGCTTAAGCGATCTGGGAAACCAGGTCGCTTTTCTTTGTGCTTTTTTAGCGCATTTCAGTCAAAAGACAATTGCCGTCCAAAAAATGGTTAGAATAAACAGGAAGCAACAATGGAGGCAATCCATGAAAGAACTGCATTTGATTTGCAACGCCCATATCGATCCCGTATGGCAATGGGATTGGGATGAAGGATTAGGAGTCACCATCTCCACCTTTAAGCAAGCCGCGGATTTCTGCGACGAGTACGATTACGTCTTTTGCCATAACGAAAGCCTTCTATACGAATACGTTGAGAATACCGACCCCGAGCTTTTTTCTAGAATCCAAAAGCTCGTTGCTCAAGGCAAGTGGGCAATCGCGGGCGGATGGTACCTCCAGCCAGATTGCGATATGCCCTGTGGGGAAGCCATGGTGAGGCAAATAAAGCTTGGCAGGGATTATTTCAAAGCCAAATTTAACAAACGTCCTACCACCGCTTATAACTTCGATAGCTTCGGACATAGCGTCGGATTGCCTCAGATTCTTAGGAAATGCGGCTACGACAGCTACATCATCTGCCGTCCGATGCCTTCTTATTACCCGCTTCCAGAGAACGAGTTTGTTTGGGAAGGGGTCGATGGGAGCGTGGTCACCGTGGCTAGGGCTAACGATGAAGGGATCTACACCAGCGGATTTGGCACGGCGTTAGAGGAAATCAAGCGCAAAATGGGCCACTATAAGGATAGCGATTACGGATTGGCCCTTTGGGGCGTGGGGAATCATGGCGGGGTGAATTCGAAAAAGGATTTGGAGGACATCAAAGCCTTCCGTCAATCCAGCAACGATTTCAAAGTCATCCATTCAACCCCCGAGAGGTTCATGTCAAGCGTTCACCCAAAAACTCACGTCAAAGAGTCTTTGCCCATATTAAGGGGCAGCTATTCTTCGATGAGCCAAATCAAGCAATTGAATTCCTTGCTTGAAAGCCGTCTTTTCTCCACTGAAAAGCTCTGCGCCTATGCCGAAGAGGAAGGGCTTTATAAGAAGAAGCAAGAAGTGTTCTTGCAAGCGGAGAAGGCCCTTTCTGAAATCGCGTTCCACGATTGCTTAGCTGGGACAATCGTCAAAAGCGGCATGGCCACGTCTTTGCTTAAGGGCGAAAGGGCCTTGATGGAGCTGCAGGAAGAAAAGGAAAAGGCGTTCTTAGGATTCATAAGCCACGGCAAGAAGGCCGAGCTTGAGACGCACCCATTCTTCGTTTGGAACCAAATGCCTTACGAAAGAGAAGCCGTCGTCGAAGGGGAGGTCTTGATTCCTAAACCCATCGTCTCCGATGAAGAGGAATACGTTGCTAGCGCCTATATGAACGGAGTCGAAATCCCCTGCCAATGCATCGCCGAAGAAGGCAGCATCAACATGGATAGGAGGAAAAGGCTCGCCTTTAAACTCAAGATACGTCCTTTCAGCATCGAAAGAATCGATGTGCGCTTCGCCATAAAGCCTAAGGTCACTTACGTTGATGAAGGCGATGATATCGTCTATGAGGATTGTTGCAAATCTTTGCACATTAATCGCCAAAGTGGATTAATCGAAAGCTATCGCGTAAACGGAAAAGAACTGCTCTCTAGCGGGGCGTTCTTACCACAGATGTATAAAGATAACGCCGACCCCTGGGGTTGGGATTTAATCAAAATCGGCACCGATCCCAAGGACTTTACCCTTAGCATTGGCGACAAAGGGCCTTTCAAAGGGCGCCCTGGGGTGAGAATCGTCGAAAAGGGCGATGTCCTCACCGAGATTGAAAGCCTTTTCGAATGCGAATCTTCCTTCGTCAAGGTCTCTTACAAGATTTACAAAGACCTGCCCTATATCGATGTCTCCTATTACGTTTTGTGGAACGAGCAAGAGAATGCGCTGAAGATCAAAATTCCTACGACGCTCGATGGAGGATTCTTTGGCCAAATCATGTATGGCGAGGAGAATTTTCACGCTGACGGCACCGAATACGTCGCCCAGCGCTTCATCGGCAAAAAAGACGGGGACAAGGCACTTTGTCTCCATAACAAGGGCGTTTATTCCTTCTGCGCGGAAGGGAAGACGCTATACGCAACATTGCTGCGCGGCCTCGCCTATTGCGCCCACCCTATTGGAGAGAGACCCCTGCTTTGGAGGGACCGTTTCGTTCCCTATGTTGAGCAAGGCAAGCATGAGTTTTCCTTCCGCTTTGGGTATTACCCCCTTTCCGAATTGGAGAATAGGACGCAGGAATTCGTCGACGACACCCC
>CAVGXP010000045.1:21543-57640 GCA_963633165.1 bacterium | reverse complement strand
AACTGCCTATACGTCTATAGCGACAACTATCTGAATCTGGAAGCAGGGGATGAGGTCATTATCGGCATCGAATCCTATGAGCCTTCTACCTTTGAGGATATATCCCTTTCCTCCTTTTGACGTTCTTTAATTGCGTCAATTCTTTGGACTAGTCAACAAAAGTAGACAGTTCAAAAAAGCCTCAATACCCCATTTCGGTTTTATACTGATGTGGGGTTTTGTATTTAAGGCAGTACATCGGACGCTTACGATTGAAATAACTGATATACGATTTTATCAACGACAAAATATCGTTGCATTTCTTGAGATTGAAATCGATATACAATTCGTTCTTTCTCAGACGGAGAACGCATGGTATTTTTCGTTTTCCCCGCATTTTTAAGCCCCCTTTTCAATGGAATAGCAATGAAAAAGTGGATAGGGCTTTTTTACCCTGTCCACCTTATCCTAGCACTCCAAAAGGGACGATATGTTTGGCGATTATAGCGGCAAGTCTTTCTTGATGAACTTCAAATCGGCAAGACCATAAGTGGCAATGGCGATTCCGTAGAGAATCGAGATCTTCCACCAATAGGTCACCCAATCTTGATTCATGACCGACATGGCATCGAAGCAGGAATCGATGGTCATGTAGTTGAAGAGATTCATGGCATCGATGCGAACCGTGGCGGGAATTGCGGTGGTGCCGAATAAGCCAAGGATCGAGCAGATGAAGAAGAAGATTGTCAGTCCTCCTCCAACTCCGATTGCTTTCGGGGTCTTGTTGAAATAGCAGGAGGAGAGGAAGCAAATGCCGCTGACGGCGATGGTGACAGAGAAGTTGCCGAAGGCGTAGGCGGCGATGTCGCTGATGGGCAAGGAAGTGGTCAAATCGGCAGATCCGCAGAGAATGCCGATTTCTCTTGTAAGCAGAGCCGCTACGAACAAAGCGACGCCCATGACGATTTCGGTGAAGAGGAGGTAGACGCCTTCGGTGAAGACGTAGCAAGAACGCGGAGTCGGAGTGGAGAGAGTGAATGCCAACGATCCTGTTTCGACCTTTTCAGCCACAAGCGCATTAGCCGTGAGGATGGTGTAAACCATAGGAATCAACAACGCTGCGATGCCGAAGGCAACGACGCCGACGACGATGCCATAGGTGTTCATCTCACCCATTTCCTCAAGGGCGCTGGCCACGCCCGCGGGAAGTTGATCGATGACGCCTTTGGAGGCTTTGACGTTAGCGATGAGAACGCTGTCTTCCTGGCTGTAACCCTTCTCTAAGGCGTTGGCGAGATGGGTTTTATAAGAGGCGATGCCGCTAGAGGCATAACCCTGAACCAGGGACATCATCTCCTCACCGTCCATAGAGTTATTCAATGCGGTGATCTGCTCAATTTTTTCGACTTTGGCGATATGGGATTCGTTGTAGCTTTCGATGATCGTCTTTTCGGCTTCTTCGGAAACGATGGAAACGGCTCTATCGGCGATGGCTTTTTCGTTGATGGAGGAACCGTCATAGTATTCGTTTTTGCCATCTTCACGATCGAGATAGTCGTTCATGAAAGACGTGACTTCCCTATTCAAGGTCTCCACATCTCCTTTAGCCTCTTCTTTGGCCAAGGCGATTTCGGAGTCGGAATATGGCTCTCCGGTGATGACCTCTTTATGCATCTTCTCAACGAGATTGGCTTTCGTGCCCATGTCGCCTTTGACTTGGACATAGACGTCCGGGTTATAGGTCATCACTTCGATTTGCTCCATGATTTCCTCCCCGTTGGAACCGTATTCTCCGGTTCCTTTGTAAGTGATGGGGTAACCACGATCGCTGGTGACGTATTCGACGGTGAAGGTCGGCAAATAGGCGTAATAGGCCCTAGAGCCGGTCTCGTCGACGACGTAATTGACGCAGGCGCTAGAAAGGGCGGTTTGCTGAATGGTGGAATCGGCAAGATAAGCCTCTGGATCGGCGTTATAGAGAGATTCTAGTGTGTCGATCGTGTTTACGACGAACTCTTCGGTTTCCCCATTAGCGAGGAACCTCATCAATTTGAAGGCGCTGCCTTGGGCGACTTGGGCGACAGCTTTGCCGTCGGTATAGACATTGACGAAGGCGTCATTGAGGATGCCATAGACTGTTTCCCAACCCTTCTTGTCGAGAGTTTGTTCTTTTTGGATTTCGTCAGCGAAGGCCTGAGGCAAGCAGGCTTTGAGAATCGTTTCGGTGGTTTTGCTTGTGTCTTCGGCGTAGATATCCAAGTAACGGTCAACGAGGAAGCAGGCAACGGATTTCTCCTGGTCTGACATCGAAGTGTTGGCGGAGATGGTATCCTTGCTGGCATCGCTGGCGATCTTTTTGATTTGGGTCTTCAATGCCTCTTTGTCGATTGTGGTCCCTGAGATGGCGGCCGCTTTAACGGCTGCATCGTAGGACGTCTTATAGCCTGTCGATAAAGCGCTCATCAAGGAATTGGTGGTGGAATCATTGACCATGGCGATTGATTTGGTGACGGTTCCATCGAGAGTTTCCTCACTGCTTTGGAATTGTTCGTAGGCGCTAGCGGTGTTGTAGAAGCTTGAATACATGCTGACGGCGCCGGATTTGACCGAGGATTCCTGATCGGCGTTTCCGAAGAGGTCTTTCATGGCGTCGGCGGTGGCGTTGATGTGCAAGGTGGAGAGAATGCTGATGATGACGATCATGATCAAGGCATTGCCAGCTGAGACGACAGACAATCCGAGCTTGTTTGATTTCAAGGATTCCTTGAACAAAGCAGGGGAGAAAAGCCTTCTATGCCTTTTCTTGGTCTTGGGGTCGATGTGGGTTTTCCCATTTATTTCCGCGGGTTTCGCCATGGGCTCTTCTTTGATTTCTTCTACGGTCGTTTTCTCTGCAGATTCTGCTTTTTCTTCGCTTTTTGCGGGTTTTTCGTCGTGGTTTTTGATTTCGACGGTAGCGGTAGTTTCTTCTGATGCGACTTGCTTTGGGGCCTGCATGGCCGCGGGCTTTTTCGTTGTGGCTTTCGCTTTCTTTGCCGTGTCTTTTTTAGTCGTGGTTTTCTTGGCTTCCTCTTTCATTTTTTCTTCCTCCTTTCCGTTTTTCTTTTTTCCTTTTTCCATATTCGTTTCAGAGGATTTCGCTTCCTCTTCGATTGCTTCTTTCGCTTTTTTGACGTTTTTCATTTTCCGTCTCCTTTCGTTAATCCAGGTTCGCTTCTTTGGCGGCTTTTTCTTCTTCGATCCTCCGGAGTCTGTTTTCTTCGAAGTAAGTTGCGAGGTTGTAAGGGACTTCAGAGAAGAATTTGAGCTCGCATCCCTTTAGGCTTTTGAGAAGCTTCGGGATGTCAGTTTTCGCTACCCTTAAGGTAAATTGGTTGTATTTGGCCTGATCTCTGATGATGGAGTAGCCTTTTTCTTTAAAGGCTTCGTAATCTTCCTTTTTGGTGAATTCGATTTTGTAATCTCTGACCGGTCTGTTCTTGACGTCGGTGACGTTGGCTTCGTCGAGAATTCTGCCCTTGCTTATCAACGCGACCCTGTCACACACCCTTTCGAGTTCTTCTATCGCGTTAGAAGACATCAAGATGGTTGCTCCGCGTTTTTTCTGCTCGAGTATGAGTTCCAGAAGCTCTTCTCTCATCAATGGGTCAAGTCCAATGGAGGGCTCATCGAGCAGCAGGATTGGCGGTTTTCTCATGAAGGCCGCGACGATTGCGGTTTTTTGCTTCATGCCTTTGCTCATTCTTTTTGGATAAGCTCTGACGTCAAGCTGCATTCTCGAGATGACGGAATCGGCGTAGGAGAAGTCGGATTCCCTCATTCCTAAGGATTCCCCATAGTTGTGCAGGAATTCAGAACCTGAAGGGATGTCGGGGAAATTGATTTCGCCCGGCACATAGCCGATATATGGCTTTGTGAAGGAGGAGTCCTCATAGGCATCCATCCCGTAGATGAGGATTTTTCCCTCGTCTGGTTTGATGAATCCCATCATTTGGCGGATCAATGTGGTTTTTCCTGCGCCGTTCTCACCGATAAGTCCAAGGGTTTCGCCTTCTTTGATAGAGAGGTTGATCCCAAAGTTTCCACGGTTCTCACCATAATTTTTGGTGATGTTTTTGATGCGGATGGCATCTAGTTTGTTTTCGCTCATTTTCCAATGCCTCCATAGGTTTTGTCTTCTTTGTAGAAGGACATGAAGTAATCTTCCAAAGTCTCTTTTTTCTCAAATAAATCGATGAGCCCTTTTTGGGGGATCTGCTGAAGGAAGGTGCTGATGTCTGCGTCCTCGCATGCGACGTGAAGGCGGGTCGCTACGGTTGGAGAACACGTCACTTCGTAACCTTTCTTAGTAAGGGAAGAGGTCGCTGCCTTCGCGTCTTTTTCGGTTTTGTAGACCAATCTGTAGCGCTTCAGTGATTT
Source organism: bacterium (assembly GCA_963633165.1). Taxonomy (GTDB): domain Bacteria; phylum Bacillota_I; class Bacilli_A; order RFN20; family CAG-826; genus Alloenteromonas. The sequence continues at coordinate 53,242 of CAVGXP010000045.1, read as the reverse complement.
ATGTTTGAGGTCGTTAGCGAGAAATTCGGAGACGATCTTGCCGTCTTTGATGACGGCGATCCTGTCACAGCAAGAATCGACTTCGGAGAAGATGTGAGAGGAGAGAAGGATGGTTTTCCCTTTCTTTTTTTCACTTTTGACCAATTCGACGAATTTGGCCTGCATTTCAGGGTCTAACCCAGAGCTAGGCTCGTCCATGATGATGATTTCTGGATCGTTCATAAGCGCGCAGACGATCGCGAGCTTTCTCTTCATCCCCAAGCTCATCTCTTTGCAAAGCAAGGACGGATCAAGCTCGAAGTATTCGACCAATTCGTTTAGGCGCGTATCGTTTTGGACCCTTTTGAGTTTCTTTTGTTCTTCAATGACCTCTTTGCCGGTCAAGGCCAAGGGCAAGGCGACTTCTCCTGGTATATAAGAGACCCCTTGCATGATGAGATCCCTTTCTTTTAAAGAGGAAATGCCGTTGAGCTTTGTTTCCCCGGAATCAGGAACGGAGAATCCCATCAAATGGCGGATGGTCGTGGACTTACCAGCGCCGTTAGGACCTAGGAAGCCGAAGCATTCCCCTTTATAGACTTGAAAGGAGACGTCAAAGACGCCGCGCCCTTGACCATAGTCCTTCGTAAGATGATTAATTTCGATTAGTGGTTCCATAATGACCTCCTAGATAGAAATAGGACGGCAGTACAATAACTTGCCGTGCGATAATATAATGCATACAATATGGGCATGCAAGAAAAACAAACGAAAATTAAAAACGCGACTGAAAAGCATGAAGACGTCCGCACCCTCCGTACCAAAAGGGACCTCGCGAATGCCTTAATAGAATTATTAAAGGAAAAGAATTTCGACGATCTCTCCGTTCAAGAAATCGTGGATAGAGCCTTGATTGCCAAGAACACCTTTTACAATAACTTCTCAGATAAATACGATCTCCTTAGCTATATATTTGAGAAGATGGAGAAAGAGGCGGTTAAAACGGTGACCCCTTTATTTGAGGAATACAAACCACTTAAAAAACTCATCTTTTTGAAGAAATTAATTGAGACTTGCACGGATTTCTTTTATCAGTCCAAACTTCCTTTAGCCAGCATGATCCAACATGATGAGTCTAAGGTGATGTATTGGAATTGCGTTAAATTCGTCAGGAAATTCTTCACCGATATTGGCGAATATCTTAAGGACATCGTCGGCAGCGGTATCGACGCTTCCGTCGCTTTGAATTTCTATAGCGGTGGCTTCGCCGCTTTGATCTACGACTCCATCGCCCAGGGTGATGCCCTCCCTCAGAAAAAGCTCAACGACGATTTGTTTCGCATCGTCTTGCCAGCCGTCAGCAAATTTTAGGGTCTTGCCTTTTTCCGCTGCTGCCGTGAATATTGCCGCATGAAAAAATACTGGATTATCTCGCTTATTTTCTATCCCATTCTTGCCGCTGGCGCATTTTGCCTGTTCTTCTTCCTAAAGGGGAATTACCAGCTCAGTGGTTATATCGACCCTCTTTTCTTTGGGGGTATTCTTGTTTTGGGCATTGGTCTTTTGACTTTGCTCAACCGTTTTGGGGCGTTTGATTTCTTGGTCTATGGCTTCCGTTCGGTTTTTAAGCACTTCAACCCCAATTACACGAATTCGCAAGACGAATATCCCGATTATTATTCCTATGCGACTGGCAAAAAACAGAAACGCAGTGTCAATTTCCCATTCATTTGGCCTTGGCTAATTATTTCCTTAACTATGTTAACCGCGAGTTTCATCATTCGCGGCATGGTTTTTTAATTGACGTAAATCAACGCAAAAACTCGATTAAATCTTGAAAAAATCTTGAAAAAAACTTGTTGCAATTTTTCCTCCGGGCTTTTTACTTTGCCCATCTCGAAAGGAGAAATTGTTATGAAAAAGAAATTCGTTGCTCCGGCCGTTGCCCTTAGCGCCTTAGTGCTAGCCTTGGCCGCTTGCTCCCCAACCAACGGGGGAGGAAACTCTGGCTCTAGTGCGTCGTCTGATACCTCTAGTGCCTCCTCTTCCGCTTCCTCTGCCTCTTCCTCTTCCTCATCTTCGCAAGAACCCGCGAAAATCGCCACCGGTGCCCAGCAGTACATCGATGCTTCCTATGATGAGAGAAGGACCATCCTCGGCAAATTGGAGAAATACGCCGTTGATCACGCTTTGACTGGTCTTCCTTTGTATTCGGACTCGTCTTATGTTCTCTATAACCCCCGTGTCGTCAAAGGGACGGATACTTATATCCCTGGTTATGGATTCTCGATTCTCAGAGATGGGAAATTGAATGGCGATTTGGAAGGCGAGACCAATGCCGCTTATCAGAACTATTTGCACAACTGGGATGCCAGCGACTGCGCCACGGCCAACGCTTGGAATGCTCAGGACTCTCAAGTCAGTGACCTATTCGCCAATATGTCCACCTCCTTGTTCGGAGCCAGGCTCAACAGCAAAAAAGATGGCTACGAGTATTATGGTGTCCTTGCAAAACAGGATAAGCCTTATGCTGTCACCGATGGTGTCGTGGACAAGACCCCGGACGCCAGCGAGCTTCATCAAACTTGGCGTATCTATGTCAGGACTGGGGAAGAAGGTGGCGTTACCTATCGCACCCTTTCAACCAAAGCCGATAGGGCTAAATATGATAATCGTTACGTCCAACTCGAAGATTATCTGACCCCCTTCAAAATGATGCTCAATAAAGCCAATGGTTTGTATAGGGGCCGTGAACTTGCGACCAAGACCGGGCAAGGAGCTATCGTCGGCGCTTCTTCTTATTACAACTCGACCGGCGGCGCCAGCACTGGCGTCGATGACACGGTAGATTTCTCCGGCGTCGGCGTTAAAACCGGGACCGATACCGATGGCGATTACATCGAGGTTACCTATTCCATCCCCGTCAATCGTTTCTACGCGATGTACTACATCAACGACAGCATGTACGAACCTTTGCCGGCGGAATTCGTCAACGAAGTCGGCATCACCAATTTGTTTGGCTACAATTCCGACAAGTCCTATTCTCCTGTCGACAATTCCCTCTCTGTTGGCCCTTATACTCTCGAATCTTGGGAAACCGACAAGCTGATCACTTGGAAGAAGAACGACAACTGGTTTGAATGCAAGGATGATACCAGCATCTATCAGATCGGCGGTATCCACACTGACATTTTGACCGGTTACAGCTCCGACAAAGATATCGCTATCAAGGAGTTCCTCAATTCCAGCACTTTGGACTCTGCCGGCGTCACTTCGAACTATCTCGCCCAGTATTCCACCGATCCTAGGGCCGTTAAGGTTCCCGGAAGCTCCACCTGGAAATTGAACCTCAACACCTGCACCGAGGAACTTTGGGAAGACCTCTTCGGCGAAAACGGCTCGATCACCCATACCCAAAAAGAGAATTATTGGAACGTCAAACCCTGGATGTCCAATGACAACTTCATCCGTGGTTTGTTCTACTCCATTGATCGTGAGAATTACGCGAAGAGCCAGGGCGGAACGCCTTGCATCGACTATTTCTCCGATATCTATCTCTCCAACCCCGAAACCGGTGAATCCTACAACAGCACCGATGAGCATAAAGCGGCTCTTGAAGACTTCTGGGGCGACACCGTCGAGACTTATGGCTACAGCTCGGCGCTTTCCGAAGCGGCCTTCGAACAAGCTATTAAGGATCTCATCGCGGATGGCTCCATCACGACCGAAACTGCCTCGATCAGCATCGACATTTGGTGGATGTACGAAAACCAGATTTCCACCGCTGGCGACGTTATCGGTGGTTACATCAAGAAATCTTTCGATGCCGCTGCTCAGAATCTTGGCTACCCCGTCCGTTTGACCGTCAACAACTATGCTGGTGCGGAGTGGAGCGATGTCTACTACGAGCACTTGATGCTTGGCCAGTTCGACTTGGGCTTTGGCTCCATCTCTGGCAACTCCTTGAACCCGATCAACTTCCTTGAGGTTCTCAAATCCTCCAACTCCAGCGGCTTCACCCTCAACTGGGGAGCGGATACGACCTACATCGATCAAGGCGATACCGCTCTTGTCTACGATAACAAGATCTGGTCCTTCGACTCCCTGTGGGATGCGGCCGACTGTGGCGTCATCCTCGATAACGAAGGGAATCCGATGAAGGCTGTTGAGGTTGTTGTCTCTTCCGTGACGGCAACCGCGGACACGGTTTCCATTGCCGGCAGGCTTGAAATCCCCAACTATGATGGCCTCGTTGTTGATCTCTTCGATATCTACGGCACGACCGATTCTACCAATTATTCCGATTACTTCGAGATCTATCCGGAAGGCGAATGGGCCGGGTATGCTGATGGTGTTGAGGACATCGTTTGGGATGACGATAACAACTTCTCCTTCACGCTGACCGGCACCTTGGCCGCCAACGTGCTCGAAGCTGGCGGACTCCCCGTCTTCGGCGTTGACTATTCCCAAACCATCAAGGGCGTCTATGGCGGAACGAAGAGCTCGACCGCTTTGGTTGTTGTCCCTGACGCGGCCTGATCAGCTAAAACTATTCGATCGTTGACTGCGTAAGCGGCATCGGTGAAAGCCGGTGCCGCTTCTTCGTCGAAAGCATCCCTAAATTGTTTTCGACAAAGTGTTTGCAATTTTTCTACAGCATTTAGAATTCCGACAGAAAGGGGGGTTTATATGTTTCGCTATTCAATCCGAAGAATTCTTCTGGCTTTGATGACCACTGTCATCATCCTTACCTTGACCTTCTTCTTGGTTAAACTCCAGCCATTCCCTGCCACCGTTGGCAACACCCAGGCTCAGCTTACCTATTATGGTCATCAAGTCACGCTTGGTTATGTGGTGGAATACGCCACCGAGCAGACGCACCTTGGGAGCCCGCTATATTCTTGTGTAGATAGCTATGGGATATCTCATTATTTCTATCAAAAGCCGATTTTCGACCAGTATTGCGTTTGGGTCTCCGGCCTTTTCCATGGGTCATGGGGCTTATCCACGAAGATAGCTCCTAATGTTGACGCCATGAAAATCATCGTCGGCACATCCGTGACCGATTCGCGTTTGCTTACGACAGTAAAGGTCAATATCTGGCCCGCTTTGCTTTCGGTTCCTTTGGGACTTGCCCTGGGTATCTGGGCCGCCTTGAAAAAGAACAAATTAACCGATCATGTCATCTCGACATTGGTCATGGTCTTCATTTCGGTTCCTTCATTCATCACTATCAACTTCTTGCTGCTTATCTTCTCTTATCAAATGAAGTGGCTCCCCAGCCAATGGCCCTCGGCTTCCGCGCCTTTGGAAACAAGGGTTTTGGGCTATTTCATTCCGACTATGGCCTTGAGTTTTGGCTCGATTTGCGGCTATTGCCGTTTCACCAGGGCCGAACTTACCGAAGTCATGAGCAGCGATTATCTCTTGCTTGCTAGGACAAAAGGCTTGACCCGTTCTCAATCCATTACCCGCCATGCGCTCAAAAACGCGATGGTTCCTATTCTTCCTTCGATTCTTTCTGAAATCATCGGTCTGCTTGGCGGATCCATGATTTTGGAATCCTTGTATGGGATTCCCGGCGTCGGACGTCTCTACATCACAGCCATCAGCAACAATGATTACAACGTTTTGATGGCGGATATGTCTCTGTATACCTTAATCGGTCTACTCTCGGGCGTATTCCTTGATTTGTCTTACGGTTTTATCGATCCACGTATTCGTATGGGGGCTAAGAAGTGATTATGGAACAAGAAAAAACATTCACATATCGCGACTCCAAGAACGTGGAGCACACGGTTTGCTTCGCTTCCGGCGACTTTTCCCTATCTCAAGTTAATGCGGATATCCACGACGTGAAGATGAAGTCCAAGCCTACGACCTTCTTCAAAGACGCGCTTCGCCGCTTCGTGAAGAACAAATCCTCCGTCGCGGGAGGCGTCATCTTGGGCGTCATCCTCCTTTTGACGATTTTCGTCCCCATCTTCGATCAAAACTGCATCGACACTACCAATACCTATTTAAGCTACCAGACCAAGCTCGCTCCGAAACTCTTCTCTACGGGGAGCGGTTTCTGGGATGGCACGACCCAGGTCAATGATGTCGCCATCGATTTTGATTGGGATAGTTACTACGCTAACGGCACCTATGATGGGGCTCCGGTAACCACGACGAATTCCAGTTATGAAAAAGACGCCATCGTTGGAGACATCAGTTTCAGCAAAGTCGGTGAGAAGAAACTCAGCGACAACGCCGTCTCTTATGCTAGGGGCGGATACGTCAGGCTTAGCGCCAACGCGGGTTCGACCGAATCGGTTTCCTTGGTTGGCTCCGAAGCTTTGCTTTATCTATCTTCTTATAATTACACGCTTAACGTTCAGACCGTCGATTTGCCTGAAGACTTCACTTATGGCCAACAGGGAACATATTCCTTGTCGCTTATGTACCGTCAAGGCGGATCTGGGGATGATTTCAAAGCCCTCACGTTAGCCTCTGACCTCACTGGGGGAACCACTGTTGATTGGGACCTCTCCACCGATCAGACGTTGCTTGATGCCATGGGCAGCGGGAATTCCATCGAGGCTTATTTCCAAGCCACGTTGAGCCCCTTCTCCGACGCACAGTCTTCTATGCTCATTAAGTCCGTTACTTTCTCCGCAGAAGACGGCTCATTTAAAGTCTCTGACGCCGAAAAGGAGAAACTTGCGGGGATTTCCTGCACCGATGCGGCTTTGAAAATGTATGAAACCGTTGAAGGAAAAACGACGAAGTACACCGTCGATTCCAAAAACGGCGAGATGAAGGTCTACAAAGCTGATTACGTCACGGGTTCCTTCCGTTATGACACCTACTATGCTGTCTATAGCGATCAATACAGTAACGGCATCACGGCCGGCCAATTGAAGAACTATGAGAGCAATGGCTGGTTGACTATCGAATACCCCGTCGATGAATTCATTAACGATAACCCCCGCGACGCTTCCAACCAAGCGCGTTTCATCGCCGGCGTTGCCTTGACCGAATCCGGCCAAGAGCATTGCCCGCTTCGCATCGATGAAGAGCATCCGCTTTCCTTAAAGGTCGTCAAAGCCGGCAGCATCGTTACGGTGACTTTCTCCGGCACGATCTCCCGCTATCGCCTTTATGGCTACACCTCTTCTCCCCGTTTCCTCTTCGGCACCGATGACCAGGGTAGGGATATGTGGAAACTCGTCTTCAATGGCCTCCGCTATTCCGTTCTCCTTGGTGTCATCACCACGATCATCAACTTGGCCTTTGGCCTTGTTTGGGGCTCAATCTCCGGCTATTTCGGCGGTTGGGTCGACTTGGTGATGGAGCGTATCTGCGATATTCTCGGTGGCATTCCATGGGTTGTTGTCATGACGCTTATCTTGATCAACAAGCCGGAGAACATGTCGACCATCATGATGCTTGGCATCGCTTTGTGCGCGACAGGATGGCTCGGTACGTCCTCTTTGACGAGAACCCAGTTCTATCGTTATAAAGATAGGGAATATATCCTCGCCGCCAGGACCCTCGGCGCTAGCGATGGACGTTTGATCTTCCGCCACATCCTCCCTAACGCCATCGGCACTTTGATCACCTCCTCAGTCCTCATGATTCCTTCCGTCATCTTCTCGGAGGCTTCATTGACCTACCTTGGCCTGATCAACGGCATGCAGGGTTTCGGCATCACTTTGACCAACAACCAGCAATACATGACCACCTATCCCTATCTCATCCTCTTCCCAAGCGTCGTCATGGCTTTGATCATGATTTCGTTCAACTTGTTTGGAAACGGACTTAGGGATGCGTTCAACCCATCATTGAAAGGAGGGGAATAACCATGGCAGTCACATTAACCAAAGATGACCGTGAATTGATCGAGAGTTCCTCTTCTGTCCCCGAGGGGAAGGCTCTTGAGGTCAAAAACCTCGTCATCTCTTTCAGAACGGACAATGGTAAAGTCCAGGCCGTCCGCGGCGTTTCCTTCGATTTGTATAAAGGGGAGACCCTTTGCATCGTCGGGGAATCTGGCTCAGGGAAATCCGTCACTTCGAAAGCGATCATGGGGATTCTTTCTCCTAACGCGATCGTTGAGGGCGGGCAGATCCTTTATCGGGGGATCGATTTGACAAAAGCCAGCGAGACCGAATACCAGACGATTCGCGGCAGGAAAATCGGCATGATCTTCCAAGATCCCCTTTCTTCCCTCAACCCCATCGTTAAGATTGGCAAGCAGATCACCGAGACCATGCTTATCAATTCCGACATGCTAAAACGTTATTATGAGGATCTTATCTCCCCTGAATTGACCGCTTACATGAATGCGAAATCCCTTCGCAACAACACTATCCTCGAAGCCAAAAACAAAGCCACGTTACCCTTGAATGGGTATGAGGATACCTTGTCTTCCTTTGCTGAGAAGAAATCCGAGATCGGCAAGGAAATCTTGGCCCAGAAGAAGCAGGGGAAGGACGTCTCTTCCCTTAAGCAGCAACTGGTCGCGGTGAAGGAAGAGGAAAAAGCCTACAAAGCCAAAAACAAAGACTATCTCAAGCAGGAGAGAGCCAACGCCAAAGAAGCCATCGCCGCTGCTAAGAAGGAATACGCTTCCGTCGCCCCGGAGTTGAAGAAGAAGCTCAGCGAATCGAAAAAATCGGCTTCTTTGAAGACAAAAGAACGCAAAGCCTCTTTAAAAGAGGACCGCGACGCAAAACTCAAGGTCATCGCAGAAGAGGAAAAGAAGCTCTCCCTCACCCCCGAGCAAAGCGCATTGGTGAAGGAACTTTCACATAAAATCCTCTTTGCCAAAATCAAAGGCAAAGTCTTCGCGACGTTGCTTTCCATCCTTCCTAAGAAACACATGGCCGTGCTTAAGAAGATGGAGGATACGATTGCCCCTTTGCAGCAACAAAAAAATGAGATCCTTAAGGACTTCATTGCCCTTGAGGAGAAGAAGTACGCTGTCATCAGGGAATACCAATCCCAGACCAAAATCACCAAAGCTATGGCCAAAGAGAAAGCTCTTAAGGTCATGCAAGAGGTTGGCATCCCTCAGCCTGAAAAGCGCTTCAAACAGTATCCGTTCCAGTTCTCTGGCGGCATGAGGCAAAGAATCGTCATCGCCATCGCCCTTATCTCCGAGCCTGATGTTTTGATTTGTGATGAGCCGACGACCGCGCTTGACGTCACCATCCAAGCTCAGATCCTAGAACTTATCAACCGCTTGAAGAAGGCACATAACATGTCCGTCATCTTCATCACCCATGATCTCGGCGTCGTGGCCAACATGGCCGATCGCGTCGCCGTCATGTACGCTGGTAAAATCTGCGAATACGGGACGGATAAGGAGATTTTCTTCGATCCTAGACATCCCTATACTTGGGCTCTTTTGGCCTCTGTTCCTGATATTGATTCCAAAGAGAAACTTGAAGCGATCCCAGGCACTCCGCCGGATATGATCTATCCGCCTCAAGGCGACGCTTTTGCTTTGAGGAACCGCTTTGCATTGGGCGTCGACTTCAAATACGAGCCGCCTTTCTTCCAAATCTCTCCGACCCATTACGTCGCTAGCTGGCTCGAATATGAATCCGCGCCTTCGGTGGAACCCCCGAAGATCGTTTCCGAACGTATCCATCACGCCTTAAAAGAAGAGGAGGCATTGATCAATGGAAAATAAAAAACAACAGTTTGATCTTCCAGTCGAAGATGCCACTGGAAAAGAAACCGATTCCCTTTCCACCAACTCTATTTTGCTGCCTGAAGACGAGAAGCATAATGTCGCCAACTCGGCTCAGGAAGAAGCCTATGAACGTCTTCAACATGTCGAAGATGAAGACGTTCCTACTTTAGCCGAACTCAAAACGCGTTACGATCAGGATGAGGAAATAAAAAAAGGCCGCAAAGCCGCGGCGAAAAAAGAACTCGATGCGGCAAATGCAACTTTAAAATCTGTTTCTGATGAACTTTCGAAAGCCAAAGAATCTGGTGCCTCGAAAGAAAAAATCGCCGAACTAGAGACCAAAGTTTCCCAAGCCAAGGAAGCGGTAGATAAAGCGGCTTTGGGCGTTAAGCTTTCCCATTTGACCTACAAGCCTGAGCTCGCCGATAACAAGACTCTTCTTGCCGTAAGGCACCTTCGCATGTTCTTCAAACTCGGCACTTGGCCCAATCAGGTCAAACTCAAAGCGGTCCACGACATCACCTTCGATGTTAAAGAAGGCGAAACGTTTGGTATCGTTGGCGAATCCGGCTGCGGAAAATCAACCACCGGACGTTGCATCATCCATCTTTACGACATCACCAGCGGCTCCATCTATTTCCAAGGCTACCGCATCGCGGCCGGGGATAGGTGGAACCGCAAAGAGATCAAATACTCCAAAATCCATTTGAAGGAAAAGATCAAAGCCATCAAAGAACAGGAAGCCAAGGATCTGCCTTTGCTTGATGAGGCTAGCCGGCAAAAGCTTATCGAGAAGAACAACGCCAAAATCGCTAAGCTCAAAGAACGCAACGAAGTCATTTTGACTCGTCAGAAATGGAAGATTAATTCCATTCATTACGACAACAAGCATTCGCCAAAGTCCTTGCGTAACCAAATTCAGATGATCTTCCAAGACCCCGTGGATTCTCTTGATCCTAGGATGACGGTCGAAGACATCATCCAAGAGGGCCTTCGCATTCAAGGACACCGCAATTCGGCTGAAAATCACCGCAAAACCGTCGAAATCCTTAAAAAAGTCGGCTTAGTCCCTGAACATGCTTCTCGTTATCCTCACGAGTTCTCCGGCGGTCAGAGACAAAGGATTGGCATTGCTCGCGCCTTGATCATGAATCCTAAACTTCTTATCTGCGACGAGCCTATCTCCGCGTTGGATGTTTCTATCCGTGCTCAGATCATCAACCTCCTCAACGACTTGAAGGAAGAGCTTGGGCTTACGATGATCTTCATCGCTCATGACTTGTCCACCGTTAAATATTTCTGTAACCGCATCGCCGTTATGTATTTCGGAAACATGGTTGAATTGGCTGATTCCGACGAACTCTTCCGCCATCCTCTCCATCCTTACACCAAGTCTTTGCTTTCTGCTATTCCTCAGCCGAACCCCTTCTCCGAAAAAAGAAGAACCCGTTTGGTCTACCATCCCGACGAAGTTCACGATTATTCGAAGCAAAAGCCCTCTTTCAGGGAGATCCTCCCTGGACACTTTGTTCTTTGCAACGATGTTGAAGAAGCGAAGTACAAAGAGGAAATCGCCGCTCTTGATTCCGGTGACTTGGTCATCAAAAACGGCCAAGAGGTCAAAAAAGGCGAGTAATTCCTTTGCGTGCGTGCGCATGCTCAATTTGCAAATTAAATCAATATATCGGTAAAAGATTACTTGGTAGGCTCCTTCTCTTATAATTGCTTTATTAGAAAGGAGCCTTTTCAAATGGCCAATAGATTCATTCTAAACGAAACTTCTTACCACGGCTTCGGCGCGATTAAAAACATCGTTCCCGAAATCCAAACCAGGGGATTCAAGAACATCCTCGTCGCTTCCGATGCCTCACTTGTCAAATTTGGCGTCACCGCCAAAGTCACTTCCTTGCTTGAGGAAGCCGGCATCTCCTACAAACTCTTCTCCGACATCCAACCCAACCCCACCATCGACAACGTCCTCGCCGGCGTCAAGATCGCCAAAGAAATCAACGCTGATGCAATCATCGCCATCGGCGGTGGCTCTTCCATGGATACCGCCAAAGCCGTTGGCATCATCATGACCAACCCCCAGCACGCTGATGTCCGTTCCCTCGAGGGTGCCATCACCGATACCAAGCCCTGCCTCCCGATCATCGCTGTCGCGACGACCGCCGGCACCGCCGCTGAAGTCACCATCAACTACGTCATCACTGACGTCGAGAAAAAGCGCAAATTCGTCTGCGTCGATCCTCATGACATCCCCGTCGTGGCCATCGTCGATCCTGATATGATGTCCTCTATGCCCAAATCGCTCACCGCTTTCACCGGCATGGATGCCTTGACCCACGCGATTGAAGGCTATATCACTCGTGGCGCTTGGGAACTCTCCGATATGTTCCACATCAAAGCCATCGAGATCATTGGCCACAACCTCCGCGGCGCCGTTAACAACGAAGCCAAAGGTCGCGAACAAATGGCTCTTGGCCAGTATGTCGCCGGCATGGGCTTCTCCAACGTCGGCCTTGGCATCGACCACGCTATGGCCCATACCCTTTCCGCTTATTACAATGTTCCTCATGGCAAAGCCTGCGCTATGCTTCTTCCGATCGCCATGGAATTCAACGCTGAATACTCCGGCACCAAGTATCGCGACATCGCGATCGCCATGGGCGTTGAAGGCGTTGAGAAGATGAGCCAAGAAGAATATCGTTTGGCCGCCATCAACGCTGTCAAACAGCTTTCTGAGGATGTCGGCATCCCCCACGTCTGCGAAGAAATCAAGGAATCCGATTTGGATTCCCTCGCTTCCGACGCTCTTAAGGATGCTTGCTATCCTGGCAACCCCCGCGAAGCCACTCACGAGCAAGTCGTTGAACTCTTCTCTAAGCTTCTTAAGAAGTAAGCAACATTCCAATATTAGGCGCCCTCTTAACCGGGGGCGTCTTTTTTATTGCCATAACGGGAAAATAGAAGCAATTTTTGAGGAAACGTTTAAAATGTCGCCATGCATTACATCTATTGCCCTCAATGCGGAACCAAGTTGGTCGATCATCCTGCCGGAGACGATGGTTTCGTCCCTTTTTGCGAACATTGCAATAAATACTATTTCGATGGTTTCCCGACCGCCGTTTTGACGATGGTGGTTAATGAAGAAGATGAGATTTGCCTTGAACTGCAGAAATATCTCAGCGATGACTACTGGAACTTTGTCTCCGGTTATGTGACCCCCGGGGAGACCGCTGAAGAAGCGGCAAGAAGAGAGGTGGGGGAGGAAGTCGGGCTCAAGCTCGATTCCCTTCGTTACGTCTGTTCTTATTGGTATGTTCCTAAAGGCATCCTAATGCTTGGATTCATCGGCAAAACCAAGAAGTCGGATTTCAAGATCTCAAAAGAAGTCAATCAAGCCAAATGGGTTAAAATCCAAGACGCGAGGCCGCTGTTCTTCCCTGAAGGCTCAGGCAATCTCCAGTACCCCCTTTACGAAGAATATCTCAAAGAAATCGAAGCAAGAACAAAGCGTTGATTCCTTTAATCCTCTATAGTGTCATCCATGAGCGAACTCTCAGATCTGCTTTTGCCGTGGTTTGCCGTTAATGCTAGAGACCTCCCGTGGCGTAATACCAAAGACCCTTATGCCATATGGGTCAGCGAGATCATGCTTCAACAGACCCAAATCGATACGGTCAGAAAATACTTTTCCTCGTTCATGGAACGCTTCCCTTCCTTGGAGAAGCTAGCAGCATCAAAAGAAGATGATGTGCTTAAAAGCTGGGAGGGCCTTGGCTATTACTCTAGAGCAAAGAATCTATATAAAGGCGCCAAAAAGATTTATTTCGATCTCGGCGGCGTTTTTCCAACGTCTAAACAGAAATGGCTGGAGATTCCGGGAGTTGGCGATTACGCTTCCTCTTCCATTGCTTCGATTTGCTTCGATGAGAAGTGCGTTGCCTTAGACGGAAACCTTTTTAGGGTGTTTTCCAGGCTTAATGAATCGAAGAATTACTTTAATGACGCTTCGAAGAAACTCGCCGTTGCTTTTTATAAGGATCACCTCCCCGATAAAGATTCCGGCGATTTCAATCAGGCTTTAATGGAAATAGGTGAAACAATCTGCTTGCCTAAAGGGGCACCTTGTTGCTCTAGTTGCCCCTTATCTTCCATATGCAAAGCGTGCGGCCACTTGAGCTTTGATCAATATCCTTTGCCTAAACCCAAAAAAGAGAAGAGACGTGTATCAATATTCGTATTTTTGATTGAATCTCATAACACCTATTTAGTTAGGAAGCGGCCTTCAACTGGTCTGCTTGGAAACCTTTATGAATTTCCAAGTTTCGAGTCTATGGAAGAGGCCAAGCGGGCTTTAACGTCTATGGGTGTAAACCTTGATTCTAAAAAGGTACTAGGCAAAAACGTTCATGAATTCTCCCACATTGTTTGGGATATGACTTGGTTCTATGTGCGGCTTGAAGAAAGGTTAGCTACGTCGCCTTCCTTGTTTGTATCCGTAGAAGAATTGCATGAAAAAATCACCCTTCCAAACGCTTTTACAAATTTCTTAAAAACGAAACATTTATGCGGTTTTTGACCGCAATAACCGCTTATTTTATCTTATCATAGGTTTCTAGATAAGAGTGGTGGCCATCTTTGTCCTTATAGCCAACGACTTTATCAAGGACGACGTTCTCGGCGGATTTGAAGATGTTCTTTTCGACCTGAGGATTTTCCTTTTTCAGTTCTTTGATGAGCATTTTCGTTGCGTATCTGGCGCTTCCTCCTCCGCCGTTATCGCAGACGGCGCAGTTTTCGGTAAAGCGGCAGGCGCATTGGATAAAACGTAGCTGATTTTCATCTCTCCAGGCTTTGATGTCGTCTTCTCTGACAAGGTATAGAGGACGGATAACCTCCATGCCTTCGAAGTGATCACTATGGAGTTTGGGAAGCATTGTTTGGAATGAACCCGCGTTTAAGAGGTTCATCAATATGGTTTCAATGACGTCGTCATAATGATGGCCTAAGGCGATTTTGTTGCATCCCATGTCTTTTGCTAGGCGATAAAGGGCGCCTCTTCTCATTTTTGCACAGAGGTAGCAAGGGGAGCGTTCCTGAGAATTGGCGATTTCAAAAATATCGGTTTGAACAATCGTCGCATCGATATCCATCAAGGCTAAATTGTTTTTTATGGTTTGGAGGTTGATAGGATTGTAACCGGGATCCATGACGAGGTATTTCACCTCGAAGGGGAAGTCGCTGTGACGGGAGAGCAATTTAAAACATTCCGCCATGAGGTTGGAGTCTTTTCCTCCGGAGATACAAACGCAGACTTTGTCCCCGGGTTGGATCAATTCGTATTTTTTAATTCCCGCGACGAACCTCGACCATATCGAATAACGGAATGTGGTGGTGATGCTTCTTTCGATTTCCTGGGCGCGGTTGAGCTCTTTTTTACTCATGGGCGATTTCCTCCAAAGCGTTGATGAGTGCGTCTATTTCTTCTTGGGTTGTGTTGGGCGATAACGAAATTCTAAAGCTGCTTAGCGCTCTTGTCTTGTCGTGGTATATCGCCATGATGGGTTTCGATGGTGTGCTGGGGATTGAGCAAGCGGATTTTTGAGAAACGCATATCCCCATCTCTGAAAGCTTTGCCACAACCTCCGAAGCCCGTTTCCCTTGGATTGAACAATTAACGATAAAAGGGAAATCCGAAGGCGAGTTTATTAAGACCCGAGGTATTCCTCCAAACCGATTTAATAGATAAGCGTGTATGGCTTCGACTTTTTTATAATTTTCGCTTTGCTCAGCAATGGCAAGCTCTAGGGCTTTGACGGAAGAGGCGATTAATCCAAGCGGAGCTGTCCCGCTTCTATAAGAGGAAACGCTTGCGCCTCCATGGATCAGCGGGGTAAGAACGGTTGTCTTTTTCTTCAATAAAAACCCCGTTCCGATGATTCCGCCAAATTTATGAGGTGTGCAGGAAAGAAGATCAATTCCCCGCAAATCTAGGCCAATTTTGCCGATGGTTTGGGTAGCGTCTAACAACAAATGGCAATTTGGATAATCTTGCAGAACATCGATAACTTGCTTGTAAGGCTGTATGGAGCCGGTTTCGCTCTCAACAAGGTTTAAGCAAAGCAATATGGTCTTGGGGGTTAGTTTTCGTTTGAGGTCATCCAAGTCGATTTCCCCTCTTTCGTTTGTAGCGACCATTTCTACCGAGGCGCCTTTTTCTTTTAGATAACCGAGGGAGGCGTTAACGGAAGAGTGCTCGAATTCGCTTGTGAGAATGTGGCTTCCGAATCCTTCATAGCTTGCGTAGATGCCTTTTATCGCAAGGTTGTTTGATTCACTTGCCGAAGAGGTATAGACAATCTCATATTCTTTACCGCTCACGCCAAAGAGTTGAAGGGCTTCAACGTTCAAACGCTCATACTCCTCTTTGGCCGCTTTTCCAGCTTGGTGTGTCGATATGGCGTTCCCACAATAACGAGACTCCGTTTCTACGAAGGCGTTTAAGACTTCTTTTCTTACGGGGGAGTTAGCTGCGAAATCCAAATAAATCATGGCGGAGGGAATTATATATTTTAATCAGTTTACTTAGTGGAACTTTTCTTTCTTTCCTCTTAAAAGAGGAATAGGTACAATGCTTTTATATGAGCAAGCGGGTTGCCGAAAATCAAATGGAGGTCACTCCTAGCGCCCCTAAGGCAGCCAAAGAACGTGTTTGGGAAATCGACTTTCTGCGCGGCGCGGCTATTTTGGGAATGGTTATCGACCATTTCATTTTCGATTTAGGCAATCTTCGTGGTTATTTCGCCAATTTTGATTCCTTGGCTTCCCCTGGGCTATCTTCATTCGCCACGATGATGAATGACTATTTTTATGGGCCTGTTCGTCAGTTTTTCCATTCGTTGGCCTTTTTGTTTTTCGTCATGTCAGGGATTTCGTGCTCCTTTTCGCATAACAATTTCCGGCACGGCGGAAAGATTCTTCTTTTTTCCGGTTTGATCACGATTTTTACCTACGGCCTATATTTCATCACTTATGCCTTGGGGAGCCCCATGGACATTCGCATCCTGTTCGGCGTCTTATATGTTCTTGGCATGGGTGTGTTGCTTGTCGCTGTTATCCAGCTGATTCCTGGTTCTAAATGGATCGAGCTTGGTTTAGGGACGGCCATTTTGCTGTTTGGCTTCATTTACGGTTCACTGGTTAATTTCAAAGACGTTATTTACGATTGGGGTTCTTTCTGGAAGCATTTCTTGTATCTATTCGATTCATCTCCCTGGTTTGGTTTTTATTCCGTTGATGCCGCCCCTGATGGTTTCGCGGCGGTGACAGGCTTCACGGTCCCTCAATTCTTCGCATCGATGTTTGGCTTTGGCAAAGCGGGTTCTGATTATTTCTCCTTGATTCCTTGGATTGGTTTTACGTTGATCGGCGCTTTCTTGGGGGAGACGCTATATAAAGAAAAGAAATCTCTGCTCCCGAAGATTGATGGACGCTGGCATAAACCAGTGGATTGGTTCGGTTCGAAGTCTCTTTATATTTATGCACTTCATCAGCCTTTCTGGCTGTTGGTTCTTCTCGTAATTTTCCTCCCGATGGGATTTAGACTTTTTTAAGGAGCGCTTATGGAAATCGACCGCAGCAAAACCATATACGAGAATTTTCGGCAGATTTGCTTGAGAAGGGGCTCTGCGGATTCCATCTATTACGAGAATAAGGTGTATTCGTTCTCTGATTTCCTCGCAATAATCAATCGAATTGCTTTTTACTATGAATCTAAAGGCTTGAAAGAAGGGGATTTGATAACTTTGGTCGTTCCAAATACTCCTGAGACCGTCGCTTCCTTTTACGCCGCTCTGCAACTTGGGCTTAGGGTTCATATCCTTCATCCTTTGACCTCGGAAGACAACATCATCAGGGAACTTAAAAGCAAAGGATCCAAACTCCTTGTCACCGTTTCTTTGTTCTTAAGGTTCTATGATCATTTGCTTGATGAGAGATTTCCCATGTTGGTCATCTCTCCGGTTGCCTCTTTGCCTTGGATTAAACGTTTTGGCTTTGGGTTAGCTTGTTATAAACGCCTTAAGCCCTATAGGAAGCTTGATTGTTTCGACGATTACAAAGATATCCAAGGCTCGACCGATCGCGCGGTTGCCTATGACCCAAAAGAAGGGCATATCATCCTTTCTTCCGGTGGCACCACGGGAGTATCTAAATCCATTATTCTCAACGACTTCTCTTTCTTAACGATTCTAAGCGATGGATGCTGGTTCCTTGGTGACACGCCAGAAGAGGCGGAGAAAGAAACCATGTTGGCGGCATTGCCCATGTTCCATGGATACGGATTGACCATGGGTGTGATGGCCGTCCCCTTCCTTGGGGGCTCCATCGGGTTGCTGAACAATTTCAGAACGAAGAAAGTCATCGATCTTCTTAAGAAAGGCCGTCTGACCACTTTGGTCGGCGTTCCTACTGTTTATGAGGCCTTGCTGAAGAACAAACATTTTAAGGGCGAACTCCTTAAACCTATCCGTAACTGCTGGGTTGGTGGGGATTTTATTTCCCCGTCTTTAATTGAGCGTTTCAACAAACGCCTTGAAGAAGGCGGGTCCTGCGGCCGTTTGCTTGAAGGCTATGGCCTTACTGAGGCCGTCAACGTTTTGGCCGTCAATCGTCTTTCCGACTGGAAAGAAGGCTCTATTGGAAAAGCCATTCCGGGCGTAGCCGTCAAAATAATTGACGAAGAAGGAAACGAAGTCCCACGCAACGAACAAGGGGAGATCGCCGTCGGAGGGGACACCCTCATGGTTGGCTATTACGACGAGAAGGACGTTAATCCTTTCATCCAAATCGATGGGGAGCGTTATCTTAAAACCGGTGATTTGGGAAAAATGGATGAGGATGGTTTCATTTATTTCATCTCTCGTTTTAAACGCATCATCAAAAAGAAAGGCATGAACGTTTATCCTCTTTCCATTGAAAAGACGATTTCCAATCTAAGCGAAGTTGAGGAATGCGCCTATCTAGGCGAAACATATAAAGGCTATGACGATACGGTGCTTTATGTCGCTTTGGCCTCTGGAGTAGGGGAGGAGGAAGCGAAGAAGGCGATTTGGGATGCTCTTCGCCACAATTACAACAAATATGAATGGCCGGATTTCATCTTCGTCAAAGACAAATTCGAACACACCTCCGTTTTAAAAATCGATTACAAGAAACTGGGGGAGGAATTCCACGATTTCTTGGTCTCAAAATTCGGCCCGCTTCACGATTGACACGCTTTTTCCTTCTATGCCGGCATTAATGTTATAATGCCCAAGAAGGAGGTTTCTGAATTAGAAACAAAAAATAGAAAAACATGTTTATTGATGAGAACAAAGCCTCGTCCCTAGCCAGGTTCCTAAGCAACTATGACTACGTGATTCTGGACACTTGCTCTCTGATGGAAGATTCATTCCCAAGTTGGTTGGACACCTTAAACCAAGCCAAAGACTATCTTACCGAGGATTTCGTAATCACGGTGCCGGAAGCGGCCATCGCAGAATTAAAGAAACATTCGCACGACAGAAAGAACGTCGATAAGCGAATTCCAGCGATCAGGGCCCTCAAAATTTTCAAGGAAGCGAAACGCTTAAAACTCCTTGTGGCGAGCAAGAAAAGCCATAATCAAAATTTTGCCGACAACGCCATTTATTCCCAAGTTTGCGAAGATCGTTTAACGAAGAAAATCCTTGTCATTACGCAAGATAAAAAGCTGGCTACGGACCTTAAGAACCTCAACAACCTCAACTCCCAAAAAGGGAGAAAGGCTTCGATTTTCAAGATTAACTCCGAAGGAAAACTCGAGCCAAACTACGGTGAAGAGATCTATCAGAAGCGGTTCACGGAAAACGAGAAGAAGCTATTACGAGAGAAAGAAAGGGCTTTTGCGGAGAAAAATATCGAGGATTTCAAAAATTCCAAGGATTTTAAACCCAATGACCCCATAGATAACGCCATGCTTAGGGCGTTACAAGCCGACGCTAGGCTCAACGCCAATTTGAAGAATCCGAATTATCCCAAAGAGAACAAAATTTCTGACGCTGAAAATCAACTTAAGTTGCTGGCGACATTGCCCCTTAATAAGAAACGGGCCTTGTTGCTTGTGCTGCCTGAAGAAGTTTTGAAATCTCGCCTTCAATCGCTTAAAAGCGAGCCTGCTCCTACACTGAGCAAGTCCGTCACTCAATCAAAAGTCGTTGAGAAAAAGGCAGAAGAGCCCAAACCTGCTTCAAAGCAAAACGAAGCGCCTACGATTCTAGTTAAAGCCCCCGTTAAGAAGTTGTGGTACGGAGAAGGCGTGACGCTGCCTTACGCTCTAGACCAAGTCGCGGAGCATTATGGTGTTCTCTTTAGAGACGTCACCATTCCCTATGTATCCTTCATCCACGGCCCTGTAGACGTGACGCAAGCTAATAAGGAAGAGATTTTAAAAAAACTCTCTGAAGGCTTGAAAAAAAGCGTCAGCACCGAATTCAAATACTCCACGTTCTTGGTGAAAGGGGAAAAGAGCCAAAAAGGCTTCAAAGTCTACTTGGACCTCAACCCCGTCACTATGGTGCAGCCTCAACCCGAACAGGCGATTGCTCCAAGTGTAAAGGAAGATCCTAAGCCCGTTCCTGAGGTCAGGGTAGAGAAGCCCGCGACCAAAAAATCAGAGGTTAAGCCTGAATCCAAAAAACAAGAAAAAGCGGTTAAAACGGAAGAAAAACAACGCAAAACAGAGGCAAAAACCATTAAACCCTCCAGTTCTAAGGTCAAAATGGTTCCAAATACAAGCGCTGCCGTTCCTGAAGGCGTCACCTTGGTCGTTGGTGTTCCTACCGATGAAAGAAAACGTGGCTATATTGAACGTTCTGCTAGGCGTGATGCTATGAACCAGACCGTTAGTAAGCCCGTTTCCAAGCCTAAAAAATCCGCTAAAAAGACCGAAGAGACTAAGCCTGAGCCGAAGAAGCAGATGAATAAGCCTGCTGCTGAGGCGAAGCAAGAGAAGCCTAAGAAGGCTAAGACGGCTGAGACGTCTTCCAAAAAGAAGACGAAAGCTAGCATCCCCGCTAAAACGGTTGCTAAGTCTGAGAACGCTTCTAGCAAAGCCAAGGCGTCTGCAAAAACGGAAAAGACTCCTGATAAAAAAGGCTCTAAACCGTTAGATGAGGCCTTAAAGGAAGAAAAGAAGCTCCGGGCAAACCTTGGGAATTCCAATTATCCAAGCGCCAACAAGAAGGCGGATATCAAAAAACAGATTGAGCGCATTGCTAAGCTTAGCGCCGATGAACAGGCCAAGTTGAGCCTTGGTTCTGACGCGTTGAAGACGATGCTATCGATCCTTTGATTAAAAACGATAAATTGAGGGCTTACCAAAGTCCTCTTTTTTCTGCGGCGTCTTATAATTGCGTTCGTTTGTTATGGAAAAGACCAACGTTGGAAGATTGCTTGACGCCGCGAAAATCAATTATGTCGAACGCCGCTATGATGAGGCGATCGTTGATGGCAAAGGCGTCGCTTCCGCCTTGAACGAAAATCCCGAATGCGTTTTTAAGACATTGGTTACTCAAAACCAGAAGAAGGAGCATTTTGTTTTCTGCGTCCCCGTCACCGGGGGTCTCGACTTAAAGAAGGCTGCTAAAAGCGCAGGAGCCAAATCTATCGAAATGATTCCCCAAAAAGAATTGCTTCCATTGACGGGCTATGTCCATGGGGGCTGCTCTCCGATAGGCTTAAAGAAACCTTTCCCGGTGGTTATCGATGAAACCGCTCAGCTTTTTGATCTCATTTTCGTTTCTGGAGGCAAAAGGGGCTTTCAGGTGGGGCTTAACCCACAGGATTTAGCGGATTATCTCAACGCATCCTTTAGCGATATCGCCAAGCAAGACTAGTTTTAGAGAAACCATAAGAGGACCTTTATTTATAGGTGGGGGTTCTTATGGAAGAAAATGTCTCTTTATCTTTTTTAAACGGCCGGGAGTCTTTCTCTTTGTTCATTAATGGCCTTATCCAAACAGAGGTGTCTTTGTTTTTCCCTTTAAGGAGCGAATACCCTTTGGATGGGGAGTTTACTCGCGCGACATCGATGTATTCGTTTCTTCTTTATGACGCTTATTTCAAAATTGAGCCGACCTTGCAGGAGGTTGGTTTGTTTTTAGGCGAAGGGAAAGACGCCGGTGAACTGTATCAAGATTCTTTATATTGGTATAAGAGGTGGTCGTCAGAAGACGTGAGTATTTCGTCTTTGTCATTCTGCGAACTCATAAATAAGCTGGTGTTAGCGAAAGCCTCGGCGAAAAAGAAAACGCCGTGGCTGCTTCTTCCAGATTTCCGCTCGATTCGAAGGACAATCGAAAGAAAACTTGTTGGTGATCCTGAAATAGAGAAGGGAACGTGGCCCGGACTCACGCCCATTTTTTGAGGAAAAAGAAAACGCAAAAAAATTTTAAAAAAAATTAGCACTCAAGTATTGACAGTGCCAAAATCTGGCCTAAACTATGGTTAGCACTCAGGTACAAGGAGTGCTAAAAACCTAGGAGGTTACATTTATGGAAAATAACATCATTCGCTACAACGGGGGACTCTTGGATCCCTTCTTCGACGCTTTCTTTGGGGATGATAGGCAGACCCAGGATTATGGCGCCCTCAACATGAAGTCCGACATCATCGAAGTCGGCGACAACTATGAAATCTCTATTGAGATGCCGGGTTTAGAGAAGAAGAACATCTCTTTGGCTCTTAAAGATGGTTATTTGACCGTCAAGACCAAAGTCAATCGCGAAGACGACGTCAAAGATAAGAAGGGCACCTTCTTGCATCGTGAGCGTTTCTCCGGCATGTCCACGAGATCCTATTTCGTCGGCGATGTGACTGAACAAGACATCAAAGCCAGCTACAAAGACGGGCTGTTGGAAATCACCTTCCCGAAAGCCGCTGTTAAGAAGAGCGAAGCCGCCAGCACCATCTCGATTGATTGAGTTCCCTTTCCCTCAATCTTCGATCGGTGAGGAGAGTCTATCGTGACTCTCCTTTTTTTATGCCTCGTCGAAGAGGATAATATCGCCATGAACATTATCTCTGCACATTTCTGCCCCTGCACACGTGAGGAAATCGATCCCAAATATCCAACTCCTAAGCAGATTCTCTTGCCTAGACGCGGGACCTCCGCTTCCGCGGGCTATGACTTCTATTCACCATACGAAGTGGTGGTCCCCGCTCACGGAACGGCCTTCATTCCAACCTGGGTTAAATGCTTGGATATGCCTGAAGACAAAGTCCTAAAGATTTTCGTCCGTTCTTCTTTAGGAATCAAAAGAGGCCTTTGCCTTAGCAACGGCACCGGGATCATCGATAGCGATTACGTCTGGTGCATCGGAATCTCTATTTATAACCGCACGAATGAGGACGTTGTGATTGGGGAGGGCGAAAGGTTCGCCCAAGGCATTTTTGAGGATTATTACATCACTGCTGACGATTCCCCTCTTGAATCCTCAAGAACCGGCGGATTTGGATCAACTGGTAAAAAATAAGCGCTTTTTGCACGCCTTATTCATTAATTAACCATAAAATCTGCACTTTTTGAGGTCCAGGTTCTTGGGGAATGTTGAAACCAATCATTGGTTTAATGCCGTTACAAAGCTTACGCGAAATCGTTTTTATATTCTTCTTGCCTTGGCCTTCGTCAGACTGATTTTGCCTTTTGTTCCATGCCCATAGACCTAAGGGAAATTGGTGGAGAATCATGCTTTTACGACGCTGGTCTTCTTACCATCGAGCGAGGGTTAAGAAACGTAAATTTACCTGGGCTAAAAAAGATGAAAAATGAATAAGCATTTTTCTTTTCTTTTTTATCGGCTGTCTTAAAATAAACCTCGCACGATAAGCCGCCGAAGGGCGGCTGGAGTCGCACCCAAGAGGATTATTGTTTATGGCGCAGATTTTTTCTTTTGCTTCGATGAGAGTCATTAAAAAGAACGGTAAAGAGGAAGGTTTTGACCCCACCAAAATCGAACGTGCGGTCCAGGCCTCTAAGGCTAGGTTAGACCAATCTTTCACTTCGAGTGAAATCCAAACCATCGTTTCGAAGGTGAAAGAGCAAATCCAAAATGGTGGCGAGGAGAGAATTCCTGTCGCGACTATCCACATTTATGTGGAGAACGCTTTGGATGAGGTGGATCCGGCTACTGCGGCTCAGTATCGCAGCTGGAGAAACTACAAAGCGGATATGCAGGCGATCTCCGCCGATGCTTTGGCCACGGCTTCTTCTCTTTCTTATCACGCTGATCACAGCAACGCCAACAGTGATTCTGAACTCATCTCAACTAAGAGGTCATTGAAATACAAAGCCTTCTCCAAAGGCGTCTATAAACGCTTCTTCTTAACTCCGGCCGAAAGGGAAGCCGTTGAAGATGGTTATTTCTACGTGCATGACATCTCCGACCGCTTGGATACGATGAATTGCTCTCTTTGCGATATGGGCGCCATCCTTCAAGGCGGCTTCGACATGGAGAACATGCACTATACTGAACCCACCAGCGTCGGTGCGGCTATTAACGTCATGTGCGATGTTATGCAGATGGCGGGCTCGCAGCAATATGGTGGTTTCACCGTTCCTGAAGTGGATACGGTGCTTGAGCCTTACGCAGAGAAATCCTATAGGAAATACCTTGCTGAATATGCTGAGCTCATGGAAGAAATTGGCGTGAACGTGGATGAAAAAAAGGCGCAAAAATACGCTTTTTCTAGACTTGATAGAGATTTAGAACAAGGTTTCCAAGCTCTTGAATACAATTTAAACACCGTTGCTTCTAGCCGTGGCGACTTCATTTTCACCACTTTCACTTTTGGCTTGGATCCCCGCCCTCTCGCTAAGCGGATTTCCTCAACCATCCTCCGAGTAAGGGGAAATGGAGAAGGCTCAAAGGAAAAACGCATCCCTGCTGTTTTCCCTAAACTTGTCTTCCTTTATGACGAGCAGAAACATGGCCAAGACGGAGAACTTGAAGACCTCTACAAACAAGCCGTTATCTGCTCCTCGAAGGCCCAATATCCTGATTACCTTTCCTTGACCGGGGAGGGCTATGTCGCCGACGTTTATAAAAAATACAAGAACGGTGTCATGCGCTGGTACCTTGGCGAAGACTCCATGGTCAAAGAAGATCCTAATTGGCATGATGACGTCATCTCCCCGATGGGCTGCCGCGCCTATCTATCCACCTATTATCGTAAAGGTGGCTTCCATCCTGCCGATGAGAATGATTTGCCTGTGTTCACTGGGCGTTGGAATGGCGGGGCGATCTCACTGAACCTTCCAATGATCCTTAGAAAGTCCATTCTCGAAAAACTTCCTTTCTATGAATTGCTCGACCATTATTTGCAGATGATTCGTGGCATTCACAAGAGAACTTATGAATACCTCGCTAAAATCAAAGCGAGCTGCAACCCTTTGATGTTCACTCAAGGTGGATTCTATAAAGGCCATCTCCAGCCCGATGAGGAGATTCGTCCTTGCTTAGATTATGTGACTTTCTCTTTTGGGTTTACCGCCCTTAACGAGACGCAGATGATCTACAACGGCAAATACATCGACGAGGATAACGATTTTGCCTATGAAGTGTTGAAACACATCAAGGATTTCGCCGATGCTCACAAAGAAGAAGACCATATCCTCTGGGCCATCTACGGCACTCCGGCCGAATCCCTTTGCTATACTCAACGCGACCAATTCGTCCGCAAGTACGGCGTCGTAAACCACGTTGGCGAGCATCAATATTTCTCCAATTCCTTCCATAACCCCGTTTGGGTGGACATTGATCATTTCGAAAAGATGGACCGGGAATCGAGTTTCTTCCATCTCGCCAATGGCGGCCACATCTGCTATACCCGCATTCCTACGGGCAAGAACCTTGAGGCCATCGACCAAGAGATTAAATACGCGATGAAACTCGGTCTTTATTTCGGGGTGAACATCGCTAAGAGCTATTGCAACGAGTGCGGGGAGCAGTGGGACGATGACAAACTCGATCAATGCCCCCATTGTCATTCAGAGAACATCACCTCCATTTCCCGTGTTTGCGGATACCTCGGTTTCACCCGTCAGCCCGGCAACAACCCAAGGCAAAGGTCAAGAATTGCTGACAAAAAGCTCACTGAAATCAAAGAAAGGAAGGCCATGTGATGAATATCATTCGCATTGACCCTCTTGATTTTAACAATGGTCGCGGCCTTCGCTGCGTGATTTGGTGCGCGGGCTGCAACCACCATTGCCCTGGATGCCACAACAAAGAGGCGCAGGATCCTAGTTGTGGAAAGCCGCTTGGCCAATGGGCTTTCGACGCCATCGACAAAGCTCTCTCCAACCCCCATTGCGTTGGTGTGACTTTCTCCGGCGGCGAAGCAACTTATCCTGATAATAGAGAAGCCTGCTTGATGCTTATGGCTTATATCAAAGACAAATACCCCACCAAGGATATTTGGATGTGGACGGGATACACCTATGAGGAAATCCAAGATCTTCCTTTGATGGAATACGTCGACGTTTGCGTTGATGGGCCCTATGTCGCCTCCTTGAATTTGGGTTTTAACCGGCTGAGGTATCGTGGCTCCTCCAACCAAAGGGTTATTGACGTCAAAAAGAGTAAAAAAGAAGGCAAAATCACCTTATTTGTTGATTTTGACGGCAAAACAAGCGCTGAATTTTAATTGGTTTTTGCAGATATTTATAAATTATCAAGAACCTCGGGCTTTGTGAAATGGATGGTTTTCCACCCCATGGATCTAGGCTCTATGAGGTTCTTTTCCTTATCATCTATCATCGTAAAGGATTCGTACTGGCGGTTGTATTTCTTCTCGACGAATTCGTAGATGTCGCGGTTGGGTTTCACAAGCTTAATCGCTGAGCTGACGTAGATATCCTTAAAAAGATGTGCTTTCCCATTTTTGGCAAAGAGGCTTTCCACGACTCCATTAGGTGCGTTGGACAAAACGATGGCGTCATAGCGAGGCAGAAGAGTTTCAATGCGTTTGAAAGTTTCTTCTTTTGGAATAAACATTTTCTTCCATGTCGCCATCAATTCTTCAGTCGAAACGTTTAGCTCTTGGCTCCAAGTCGGATAATAGTCGTCGAAGTTCTTTTCTCCCATATCCAAGGAGGGGAAATCTTTAGCGAGGATCTCATCAACTTTTTCTTTGTTGACGTATTTTTCGAATAATCTCGGCGCGACTTCTTCGTACAAGACACCAAAACAATCAAAGACAAGCAAGCTTTTCATGCGCTTAGTTTAATCTGCCGCCTTTCTTTTTACATTATCCCCTTATTGAACGTTTGAAGTTGCTCGCAAGGTCTATAAAATGTGAAAAAGGAGTTTTTATGGCTGAAGAATTTGAAGTCAAACTTAAAGACGGCACGGTGATGAAGGGTTATTTCTGGCCTGCGCAACAGGCGAAGAAGAATTTTGTTTTCATCACGGGGATGAATGAGCATGTTTCTCGTTACGATGAGATGTTCCTTTATTTCAATAGCCTAGGCATCAACGTTTACGGGCTCGACGCGCTTGGGCAGGGCAGAAATGCCCCCTCGGTGGAGGAACAAGAACTTTGGCCCGAAGATGGGTTCATGAAAAACGTCGAAGGCGTTCACGAGACGATTCTCCTAGCTAAGAAAAACGGCCTACCCACGGTTCAAGGTGGGCATTCCATGGGATCGTTCATCACCCAGGGAAGATTGGAGAATTATCCTCTTGATACCGAGAAGACGATTCTTATCGGATGCAATGGCGGTCAGAAAACCCTCATGAAGATGGGCTACGCCTTATCAAAGATGATCGTCCATAAGTCCAATTGGAATAAGCCCTCTCCTTTGCTTGATAAAATGAGCCTAGGCGCCTATTCGAAATCGGTGAAAAACAGAAAATCGGATTTGGACTGGCTTTCTTACGATGAAGAGAATCTCAAGTCCTATGCCGCCGATCCCTATTGCGGGCATCAGAATTCGGGAGGCTTCTGGAGGGAATTCCTTAAAGGCGTCTCGGGATTATGGACGAAAAAGAATTTATCTAAAATCTCCAAAGACGAGCGTGTCTACATCACTGCCGGAGCGGAAGATCCCGTTGGACAAAACGGCAAAGGCCCGACTTGGCTCGCCGAAACTTATAAAAAGCTTGGCATGAAAGACGTCGAGTTGAAGATCTATCCTAAAATGCGTCATGAAATCCATAATGAGACGGATAAGAAAACCGTCTGGGAAGACAT
Organism: bacterium; assembly: GCA_963633165.1. GTDB lineage: Bacteria > Bacillota_I > Bacilli_A > RFN20 > CAG-826 > Alloenteromonas. The sequence goes on along the minus strand of CAVGXP010000045.1, from coordinate 25,299 downwards.
CGGGAAGGCAATCTTAAACTAACAAAACAAAAGGCGGGTCTTATTTCTTCTTCCCGCCTTTTTTCTTTGCCTTGTGGGGAATGTAGATTTTTTCAAACGCCCAGATGAACGGGGCGTAGATAAGGATGCCTGAAATTCCGATGCCAACAAAGGTCCAAAAGGGGTAGCCCGTCCAGCCGTTGAGTTTGGACAAAAAGACGAATATCAATACGCCTAACAAAGGAATGAAAGGAGAAGAGTAAGTGACGATGTTGATGTATTTCTTCGTGAGTTTGTTCTTGCCTTCGCGAATGAAGCAAATGGACAAAGTGGCCATGACCAAGAAGAAGATCTCGAATAAGATGTAAATCACAAAATAGACGGATGCAGTCTCAAGCAAGAAGAGGTAGAAAAGGACCGGCACTGAGAATTCAAGAAGCGAGAATAGATAGAAGAAAAAGAGATTCCAATTCGCGTTTTTAAAATCTGAGGGATTTACGTCTTTCTTCGCAATTCCCGTTTCTTTTTTGGAATTATCTTGTCTTTTGCTTACTTTTTGAGCTCTTTGAGGTTTTGAAGACAAAGCCTTTTCTTGTCTATATTCTTCAACGATTTCTTCTTCCTTTTTGGATGCTTGAATCCTTGTGGGGGTGTCTACGTCTAGAGGCTTTATGCCAACAAGATCATTGAAGAAATTGCGGTACCCTTCTTGGTCGGTCAAGGGCTCAATAGGGGCGACCTTGGCCTGGGGTTCTTGCTCTTGTCCAAATACAGCAAAAGCAAATCTTAGATTCTTCGGCAAGCAAAGGAGGACATCCTCTTTCGGATAAAAATAGCCAAGCGCATCCAGAAGGAGGGGAGCCTCTTCAGTTTGGCTTAAATCGATGAATAGATAAGGCGTTTCTTCTTCGATTTCCTGAAACACGGACAAAATCACTTTTTGAACAAGAATCTCTTGGGCCAAGGAGAGATGACGCTCTTCCTTGTATTCGTCAAGAATGGTGCCGATTTTTCCTGCGTTCTTTATCTTGGTAGCCACGCTTTTTAGCAGCGATACCTCATTCGATTTCACTTGAATGACGCTTCCTTTGTCTGCGCTTGATAACAAATCGGAGTCGTTGATTAGACAGGATCCCTCGTATTCTTCGTTACCGCCCAACAATATATCGCTTATGAAAGCTGGGGCGTTGAAAAAGCCTTCCTCCTTTCCGATTAAGGAATAGGAGTCGTTATTATCTTTCTTGTGGCAAAAAATGAGATAAGAAAGCATGCGCTGTTATTATCCGACATCTTCAAGCGTTTGTGGGGGTTATTGTTGTTTTTGTTCGCAAATGCGCATTCCGTATGTATGGTTTGATTTCTTTTTCAATTTCAGCATAGAAAAGCTATCATATTTGACGCATTCAAGGAGCATTTATGAAAGGCATTATCCTCGGCGGCGGAAATGGATCGCGACTTTATCCGATTACTTCCGTCACTAACAAACTTCTTATTCCCGTTTATGACAAACCTTTGATCTTCTATCCTCTTTCCACTTTGATGGAGGCCGGGATTGATGATGTCATGATCATTTCCAATCAAAGGGATCAAGAAAGGTTCAAGATGCTTTTTGGTGATGGGAGCGAATTCGGAATCCACGTTTCTTATGGCGTTCAAGAAGTTCCCACTGGCATTGTGTCCGCCTTCCTTATCGGCGAAGACTTCATCAAAGATGAGCCCTGCGCCTTGATTCTTGGCGATAACGTCTTCCATGGCGAGAAGCTTAACGCCTCTCTTCCTCTTGCTTCTAAAAGGGCGGAAGAAGGCGCGGCCACCCTATATGGCTACGAAGTCGATGACCCTTGCCGCTTTGGCATTGTTGAACTTGATGAGGAGAACAACGCCTTATCCATTGAAGAGAAACCTAAGAACCCCAAATCCAATTACGCGGTCACCGGTCTTTATTTCTATCCTTCCGATGTTGTTTCAATGGCTAAGCAAGTTAAGCCCAGCGCCCGCGGGGAATATGAGATTACCGATTTGAACAACCTCTACCTTAAACAAGGGAGGGTCAAAGTCGAGAAGATGGGCAAAGAGACAATGTGGCTTGACGCGGGGACCTTCGATTCTTTGCTTGAAGCCACCGTCAAAGTCAAAGAAGGCCAACAGAAGGAACCAATTGGCTACCCTGAACTCGTCGCGTATAGGAAAGGGTGGTTAGACAAAGAAAAAGTATCCGCCCGCGGAGAAGCTCTTTCCAAGAATGGATACGGAGCCACGATCCTGGCCGAACTCGCCAAATAAAAGCCTTTAATATAACAAACGCCGCAATCAATTCATATTTATGGTGAAAATGCGGCGTTTTTTCATATTTCTTCGGTTTTTGTAATTTCCGTAAAATAGACTTTTTATGCGAATTGGGCTAAGGTTTTCACTATGGGCGAAATGGCTTGCATCCAGGAAAAATACGAAGAAACGAAGCTGCCCTACGGCTTATCGTTTTGCTGGTTTGTCCTTGCCTCCACGCTTGTTGTTTTCCTCAATGAGGATATCGCTTTTTTTGAGGGATATGGAATCCGCTTTGACCTTTGGGGCTTCTATTTGATTGCGTTTTCCTCTTTCGCTGTCTGCTTAAGCTATTTGATATTTGCCCATTGCCGTTTTGGGGTCAAGGTGCGGGGTTGGTTCCTAACCTTATTTCTTATTTTGGCTATCGGCAACGCCGTTGGGTTGCTTATGTTCCCCAAGGCGATTGAAGTCGAAAGCTTTACCTATCTTTCAAGAACCTATTCCGATGTGCGTTATGAACTGTGTGACGCTGATCGGATTCGCTATTTAGTCTCGTTTTCTATTACTTGCTTCTATTTTTACATTTTGTGGGCTATCGCGCCTAAATGCTTAAAAAACGACAGGATTTGCGATGTTTTCTTAATCTGCGGTGTTTTGGTTTCTCTTATTGCCATCGCCTATTCGTGGGCAACGGAGTGGAGCGAATACTTTATTTATTTCGACAAAAACGCCGAACCTACTTTCTCCGGTTTCCCCACAAGCTTCTTAGGGAATTCCAATACTTTCGCCAGCCTCCTTCTTTATGGAATTGTGTCGACGTGGGTTCTCCAAGCCCGCCGTCATTGCTGGGTCAATTATCTATTTGGATTCGTGTTCACCCTCCAGATTTTGCTCATCTTCTCGAAAACCTGTCTCCTGCTTTTGCTTGTTTTCTGGCCTGCCTATTTGATTTATCGCTACATCGCCACGGTTAAAGCCCATCCTGTAAGAAGCTCGATATTGCTAGGCGTTTTTGTCTTAGGAATTGCTGGAAGCATTACTGCCTGGTGGGCTCTTGCCCACGCTTTTCCTGATGGCGTTTTCGGGAATTATTGGTTCCATATCATTAAGCTTTTTAAGGAAGACGACGCGACCACTCTTTTCACCCGAATCTCGGATTGCAACCGCTTGTTTGAAACTTTTCATAGCCCTTTTGCCTATGTCTTTGGCCTTGGCGCAATCAATATGGAGTGGCTTTTGGGCGCTTTGAACGGGTCTCCTGAGGGGCGCGTGGGCTTTACGCACAATGGCCTTATCTATCAGTTCGCTTCCGGGGGCTTTATCCGCACTTTGATTTATAGTGTTCTATTGATATACGCCCTATACGCGTTTGTTAAAGCTATGGCCAAAGGACAAAAAACCGCCTTTCCATTATGTCTTGGCTTCTTGCTTATGCTTGGGCACGGCTTTAGCGAAACGACTTCTTTCTTGGAAGGGAATGCCAAGGGCGTCCTTGGCGTTCTTACTTTG
>CAVGXP010000045.1:0-20942 GCA_963633165.1 bacterium | reverse complement strand
CTTCCGTAGTGGTGGTATCTTTCCCACGTTATGTTTTTGAACTCTTCAGGAAAAGGAATCCTCATCACTGTGTTGGCCCTTTTGGCCACCGCGTTGATTTTGGTTCTTGTGAAGGTCTCCACTCTCCTTAAGCAGAGCGGCCATTTCGATGTGGTCTGCAAACGCATTGGTTTATTGGATACTAAAGAGGCGAGGTTCGCTTTGAGGTTTGAAAACGAGTCCAAATCCGATAGGGAACTTCTCAATTGGAGAATCGGATACGTCATTAGGAACAAGGTCACGCCACTATGCGGGATGGCCTACGCTCCTATAGCCAGAGGGATGGACATGAATTTTGTCCGGGGAAAAGAAGGGTGCTACGGCTTCTTCTTGGAAAAGGGGGCGTCTGAGAACGCCGTGGTTGATTTTTCTTTGCCAAGCGGGTTCTCCTTGCCTGAAGATTCATCCTTTTGCTTTTGTTGCGAGGATAGCAAGGGCAGAACCTTATACGCCTCCTTCAGATTCGAAGAAGACGCATCCCAACTTCTCCGTTTCCACAAGGCCAAACAAATAGCCTGAGCCTTTCTTTCGCTTTCTTCCTCTTAAGCATAAAATGTCGTCATGATTTGCATTTGCTTTGCCATGGATAAAGAAGCCGCTCCCTTGCTCTCCATCTCCAAGATTGAAGAGGAGAAGCGCAGCGGTTTTGCTAAACTGTTTTTATGCTCGGCCCTCCAGAAGAGGTTCGTTGTGTTGATTTCGGGAATCGGTAAAGGCTTTGCTTGCTCTGGACTGACTTCCGCCATTCTGCTTTATGACGTCGATAGAGTCATCAACGCCGGCGTCGCCGGAAGCGTCTCGAAGGAAAAAGCACCCGTATTGAGCGCTGTCGTTTCCTCGAGTTTGGTTCAGCACGATATGGATACCTCCATCTTAGGCGATCCCAAAGGCTTTCTCTCGGGCATTGAGGTCGTTGATTTGCCCGCGGATGAATCGCTGCGGAAAGATTTGATGTCCGCTGCTAAAAAAGCAGGTGTTCCCTGCGTGGAAGGTCTTATAAGCTCGGGCGACACTTTCATGGCTTCTGGAAGCGAGAGGAAGAAAAACGTCATTGATACCTTCCATCCTCTTGTGGTGGATATGGAATCGGCGTGTTTTGCCCAAGTGGCTTACGCTTTCCATATCCCATATTGTTCCCTTCGCCTCATCAGCGATTGTGAGCATCCCGAATACGAATACGCCCAAAATGTCAATGAGGCGTCTAGGAGAGTGAATTTGATCCTAGAGAACTACCTTAAGGAGGTATGTGCATGAGAAAAGCCTATGTCACCGGTGCTGGGGGAGTCGTTGGAAGTCATTTATTGCCTTATTTGAAGCGAAATGGCTACGACGTCTACGGCAGCTATTACACGCCGACCACCGACATCAAGGAAATCGATTCTTCGATTCCTTTGTTCGAACTCGATGTCCGTGATCACGACAAGATGAAGGCTTGGATCGATGAATCCCTGCCGGAAGTCATTTATCATTTCGCCGCGCAAAGTCGCCCAGTCCCCTCTTGGGATGACCCTTATTACACGATGGAGGTCAATGTCGGAGGAACCATTGGGCTATTCGAAGCGATTAAAGAAGCGAAGGCCAAACACGAAGGGTATGAGCCCAAAGTGATCGTAATTTCTTCTTCCGCCATTTACGGCGATGCCCTGAAGAATTACACCATCGACCATCTCCCCGATGAGGATTGCCCTTTATTGCCGCTTCATCCTTATGGGGTTTCAAAGGCCGCCGAGGATTTGCTCTGCTATCAGTATTTCAAGAATTTTGGAATCAAAGCCATTCGCATCCGTCTGTTTAATTGCACCGGAAAGAACAAAGACCAAGACATCACCGGGGACTTCGCCAAAAGGGCAGTTGGCCTCAAAAGAAGTGGAGGAAATGTACTCCGCGTTGGCAATTTGACCGCAAAAAGGGCGATTCTTGATGTTAGGGACCTTTGTTCTGCGCTGGTTTTGCTCGATGAAAAAGGCGAACCCGGAGAGGCTTACAATATCTGCTCAAGCCATATCTTCCAGATGACTCACGTCGTGGAATGTCTTGAAGAAGTCACGGGGATGAAATTTGTTTTGGAAAGCGACCCCAAACTTTTCCGTCCCGCTGATGAGCCGCTTTACGCTGGCGACTGCACGAAAATCAAAAAACTCGGTTGGGTTGAAAAATACGATTACATCGATACGGTCAGAGCCAGCTTCGAATATTGGGAGAAAAAGCTTCCCGCTTGATTTCCTTCCTTTCGCGAAGCATTGATGATGGCTATAATTTGACGGTACCAAAAGGAAGGTCAAAACATGATTAAATTAGTCTTGCTCCGCCATGGTCAATCCGAATGGAATCTCTCCAATCTTTTCACCGGATGGACCGATGTCGAACTCTCGCCCAAAGGCGTTGAGGAAGCCAAAGAAGCCGGCCGCGCTTTGAAAGCCAATGGTTACAGCTTCGACGTCGCTTTCTCTTCTGTTCTTAAGAGGGCCAACAACACCATGAACCTCGCTCTCGGCGAGATGGGTGAAACCGGAATCCCCAAGTTCTTCTCCTGGCGTCTCAATGAACGTCACTATGGCGCTCTCCAAGGCCTCAACAAAGCCGAATCGGCCAAGAAGTGGGGCGAAGAACAAGTCCACGTCTGGCGCCGCTCCGCCGATGTCCCACCTCTATCTCTTACCAAAGACGACGAGCGTTGGCCCGGCAATCAAGAGAAGTACAAAGACCTCATCGCCAAAGGCGAAATGACCATCGAGGATTGCCCTCTCACCGAATGCCTCATCGATACCGCCAAGCGCGTCAAACCTTACTTCGACGAGAAGATCGCCCCTGAGATCAAAGACGGCAAGAAAGTTCTCATCGCCGCTCATGGCAACTCGCTTAGGGCCATCGTCATGATGCTTGAGCATCTGACCCCTGAGGAGATCATCAACGTCGAGATCCCCACCGGCAAACCCCTCATCTACGAGCTTGACGAGAAGACCCTCGAAGTCCTCAACAAGTACTACCTCTAATTCGATTCAAAAATAAAGTTCCTCCGCAAAAGAGGAACTTTTTTGTTTGTGCTTAATTTAACGAAGCCACAACGAATGTGGATTGCGGCGCTTTCGTCTTATAGGCCTGGGATAACGGCATGGAGGAAATGATGATGTCTGCTCCGTCTAAAGAGAAGGCGTTTGCAAGGTTTTTGCGGTCGATTTTTGTTTCGTCGAACAAGACGATGGTTTTTTCGGCGCAATCATGCATCATTCGTTTCAAATCCGCGCTTTGCTCAGTAGCTTCTGAGAAACCGAAATCGGGGTCGACGCCGGCGGTGGACATGATGGCTAACTTAGCGTGATATCCGCTGACCATGGCTTCTGCTCGAGAGCCAAGGACTGAATTGGAAGCAGGCTGTATGTCCCCTCCGACTAAAGTGACCTGATGTTTGGTTTTGGTGACGAGTTCATTGGCGACGGCCAAGCCATTCGTGATCACGCGGAGGTTTTTGAAATCATTGAGCATCGTGACGATCTGCAATGTGGTCGAACTTGAGTCCAAGAAAATCGCCGAGTCCTCTTGTATGAAGGGCAGGGCGGCCCTAACTAAAGAACGTTTGACTTGAAGGTTCTCCTTTTCGCGGAGATAAAACGACGTTTCCTCGATTGTCGGGGTGGATTTAAGGATCGCTCCGCCGAAAGTGCGCGTGACGAGCCCCTTCTGCTCCATGCGGGTGAGGTCTCTTCTGACGGTGGATTCGGACACGAAAAGCTGTTTGGAGAGTTCGTACACCGTGCAGGCTTTTTTCTTTTGCAGAATTTCGAGAATCTGCTCATCTCTTTCTAAATCAAGCATAACTTTGTTCATTATGCCTATTTTTGGCTGCATTTGGAAGAATTTGCCGTTTTTTAATTCAATTTGACCAAAAAGTTCAATTTACGCCACCGATGGAACGCCGATATACCGATTGAACAGGGGTTGGGCGTAACTCGATTTGCAAAACGTTGAGCATCGATTTAATCGACATAATTCACCGTTTCTAAGGGGGTGAAAAGCCTGTTTCAAGCATTATCGTGCGCACCTTGCAACTTATGCGCAAGAATGAGCAAAAAATTCTATTACTTGTAATAAATCGAGTAAAATAAGCACAAAGGAGTCTAATTATGACTGATTTTGAAAAAGCTAAGAAAGCCTACGAAGCGTATGGCGTCGACGTCGAAGCCGCGCTTAAGAAGGCTGCTTCCACCCCCATTTCGCTCCAGTGCTGGCAACTCGATGACGTTAACGGCTTCGAGAACAGCGGAGATTTGACTGGCGGCATCCAGGCCACCGGCAATTATCCTGGCAGAGCTAGGAATTATGAGGAAATGACTTCCGATTTCTCCAAAGCCATTTCTTTGATCCCCGGCAAAAAGAAAATCAACCTCCACGCCATCTATGAATCCGACGATGTCTGCGATAGGAAAGACATCACCGAGAAGAACTTCGCCCGTTGGATCAAATACGCTCAGGAAAACAACCTCGGCTTGGATTTCAACCCCACGATGTTCTCCTCTTCCCATATGTTCGACGGCTGCTCCTTGTCCTCTAACGATGAAGCAACCCGCAAATATTGGATCGAGCACTGCATCAACTCCATCAAAATCTCCGAGGCTTTCGCAAAAGCCACCGGCCAGCGCTGCCTCTGCAACATCTGGATTCCCGACGGCATGAAAGAGGACCCCGCTGATCGTTTGGGCCCCAGGACTCGCCTCAAAGAGTCTCTTGATGCCATCCTCGCCGTTCCCTATGACAAGAACCTCGTCGACGTCGCCGTTGAAAGCAAAGTCTTCGGCATCGGCCTTGAATCCTTCACCGTCGGTTCCAATGAGTTCTATGTCAGCTACGCCGTTTCCAAGCAAATTCCTTGCTTGCTCGACATGGGCCATTATCACCCGACTGAGAATGTTGCCGATAAGATCTCCTCTCTCCTTTGCTTCCTCCCCCGCATCGCTTTCCATCTTTCCCGCCCCGTCCGTTGGGATTCCGACCACGTGATCCGCTACAACGACGACCTCAGAGCCGTCTTCGATGAACTCGTCCGCAACGACGCTCTTGATCGCACCGACATCGGCCTCGACTTCTTCGACGCTTCCATCAATCGCGTTGCTGCCCTTGTCATCGGCGCTAGGAGCGCTCAGAAAGCTTTGCTCACCTCTTTGCTCACCCCTTGGGACCTATTAAAGAAAGCCCAAAACGAGCACGATGGCACCAAGCTATTGGCTCTCTCGGAAGAAATCAAAACCCTTCCCTTCGGCGAAATCTTTGCCGAATACTGCGCCAGAGAAGGCGTTCCCGCTGATGGGAAATGGTATTCCGAAGTCGAAGATTACGAGAAAAAAGTTTTGTCCTTGAGGAAATAAAAAATGAAAAAAACCGTTTTAGATTGCCGCACTTTCCAAGATTATTTGGACGTCATCGACAACATGTACCGCCTTGGCTGGGATGAGCGCAACGGCGGGAACATCTCCGTTTTGTTCGATCAACCCGACATCGACGAATATCTCGATGGTGGAAAAGAAGTCATCCGCGAGATCCCTCTTCCATTGGAAGCTGATCCTATTTTGGTTGGCAAAGTCTTCGCCTTCACCGGAACGGGCCGCTATTTCCGCAACACCAAAGCCCATCCTGAAGAGAACACCGGCGTCATCCGCATCAAAGAAGACCGCAGAACTGCCCAGGTTCTTTGGGGATTCGCCAACGATTCCAAATTCACCAGCGAAATCTTCGCCCATTTGATGTGCCATGCCACCCGCTTGAAGGTCAACCCCAACAACCACGTCGTCATGCATTGCCACCCCCAGAACATCCTCACCTATTCCTCCATTCATGATTTGGATGAGAAGAGCTTCACCAAGGATCTCTGGAGAACGATGACCGAAGAAATCGTCGTCTTCCCCGAAGGCATCGGCGTGCTTCCTTGGGAACTTTGCGGCACCGAGAAAATCGGTTTGGACACCGCTGCCAAGATGAAGGAATACCGCTGCGTCATTTGGACCCTCCACGGCATCTATGGCGCCGGGGATACCCTTGATGAAGCCTTTGGCCTCATCGAAACCGTCGAAAAAGCCGCGATGCTTTACATCATGGCTTTGCCCTATGAGAAGAAACAGGTCATCACCGACGAGAATCTCAAGGAAATCGCCAAAGGATTCAATCTCACCCCGAAGGAAGGCTATTTGGAGTGAAATACTACCTCGCCGTTGATATAGGCGCCACCAGCGCGCGCCATATCCTCGCCCATTATGAAGGGGAAGAACTGAAACTTGAGGAAATTCACCGTTTCAGGACCCCTTTGGTTCAAGAGGGCGAAGGCCATTGCCACTGGGATGTCGATGTCCTCTTTGAGGAGATTCTCAAAGGCATGAAAAAAGCCAAGGAGGCCGGGAAAATCCCTGCCTCCATGGCTATTGATTGCTTTGGCGTCGATTACGCTTTGCTTGATGAAAGCGATGCTTTGATCGAGGATGTGCGTTCTTATCGCGACGTCAGGACTTTCCAAGCCCAAAAGGAATTTCTTACCATGGAATCCCTCTTCAAGGCTACGGGCGTCTATCCTCAGAACTTTGATTCCGCTTATCAGCTTTATTGCGATTCCAAAGACGGGAAACTCAGCAAGGCCAAAACCTTGATGATGCTCCCGAGCTACCTTTGCTATCTCCTTACCGGGGTTAAGCAAAACGAGCTTTCCTCTCTTTCCACCAGCGCATTGCTTGATGAAAGAAGCGGCAAGCCCTGTGAAAAGGTCTTCTCCGCCCTCGGAATTGATGAGGGATTGCTGGCCCCGATCGTCTCCGCTGGGACCTTGCTTGGTTCTTTGAAAGAAGAAATCCAGGAAAAGGTTGGATACGACTGCGAGGTTTACGCCACGCTAGAGCACGACACCGCCGCCGCCTTCTTCGCCTCTGGGGCGAAAGAAGGGGAGGCTCTTCTCTCTAGTGGAACCTGGAGCCTTTTGGGACGTATCCTCCCAGAGCCCATCATCTCATCCAAGGCCTATGAGGCTGGCTTCACCAACGAGCTCAGCCATCCCGGGGAAGTTCGCTTCCTGCAGAACATCATGGGCATGTGGATCATCAATCGCCTCAAAGACGAACTCAAAATCGTCTCCTTCCCCGAAATCACCTCTTCCGCCGAAAAGGGAAAAGGCTACAAAGGGACTTTCGATGTCACCGACGGCAGGCTCAGCAACCCTTCTTCCATGAAGGAGGCCGTGCTCGAATTGCTTAAAGAATCCGGCTTCGATGCCCCCAAGGATAATGGAGAGCTCTTCTATGCAATCTATCATTCCTTGGCGTTAGGGTATAAACGCGCCATAGAGAACATGGAATCCCTAACTGGGGAAAAAGTAAGCGGGATTTGCGTCTTTGGCGGTGGCGTCAATGCTGAAATCCTCAACAATCTCACCGAAGAAATCACCGGGCTAAAAGTCCGTAGAGGCCCTTCGGAAGCTACGGCGATCGGCAATTTGTTTTGCTTCGCCAACTGATATAATGCAGTTATGACCAAAGGCTTTAAAAACGTTAATCTTGTCTATCCAGACGGCGTCAGGAAAGGGGATATCTCCTTTGAAGGGGATAGGATTGTTTCCTATTCTTCCCCAGAAGAGGTTCTTCTTTCCAAAGAAAACGTCTATGTCTGCCCTGGCTTTTTGGATGAGCACATCCATGGAGCCAACGGATGCGACGTTATGGATGGTTCTATTTCCTCTTTGCAGACCATGGCGGATGCCTTGGTTAAAGAAGGGGTGACTTCCTTTTTGGCAACGACGATGACCGAAAGCATTGAGAAAATCTCCGCTTCCTGCAAATGCGTCGCCCAATATAGGAAAGAAAAACATACCGGCGCCGAAATCGTCGGCATGCACCTTGAAGGACCTTTCATCTCGGAAATCCACAAAGGTGCTCAGGATCCTAAATTCATTTTGAAGCCTGACGTCGAATTGCTCTCTCGCTTCGTGACTGAAACCGAGAAGAACGTCCGCTTGATTACATTTGCTTACGAAAACGACGAAGATTCCAAATTCCTCCGTTATTGCCTTGAAAACGGCATCACTCCATCTTTAGGCCACAGCGATTGCACCTCCGCAAGATTCAAAGAGGGCATTCCCTTGGGTTTGAAATGCGTGACCCACCTATTCAACGCACAAAGGGGATTCCATCATCGTGAGCCCGGCATCACCGGTGAAGGGCTTTACCAGGATGGGGTTAAGACGGAGATCATCTGCGATACTTATCACGTCGCTCCCGATGCCCTTGGATTGATGTTCAAATCCAAGAAGAAAGAGGACGTGGTGATGATTTCGGATTCTTGCGAGGCCAAGTACCTCGAAGAAGGCGCTAAAGCTCACCTCGGATCCCAAGAGATTTGGGTTTCTGGCGGAGTGGCTAGGCTTTCTGACGGCACAATTGCCGCATCCATCCTCAAGCTCGATCAAGGTTTGAGAAACGTTGCTCCGATTGTGACCAAGCTTGGATACACCTATTCCGACCTCATCAATCTTGTCAGTTTGAACCCGGCTAAAAACCTCCATCTTGATAAAGACTATGGCAGCATCGAAATTGGAAAAAAGGCCTCTTTTGCGGTCTTAGACGAAAATTTCCACGTTTTGATGACCATAGTCAACGGCGAGGTTGCCTACAAAGCTTAATCGCCACGACGACAACACAAAAAGCACTTCACAATTGAAGTGCTTTTTAAGTTATTTCAAATAGGACTCGATGATCGCCCTCATCTGCGTGAGTTTTCTCTCCATGTCATCCACCAAAGCGAATTGGTCTTTGGCGCGGACGAGGTTATGCCCAGGATAGGAGGTTTTGAAGTAGGTGTCCCCGTTGAGATAATCGGTGAGGAAGCGAATGCCGCATTCATAGGTGAGCGTCATTCCCGCCTCGGGGAACAAGGCGATCTCTTCTTTCGTCAAGCTTCCTTTGGCGCCTTCGAGGTAGCCCTTCGTATAGGAGGCGAAATTCTCGAGGCTCAGTTTGACTTTGCAGAGATCGGTTTCATCTTCGACGGCCTCGTTGGCGCCGAAACGGATGGAATCACCGTAATCGTATAAGGACAATCCCGGCATTATGGTGTCTAAATCGATGACGCAGGATACTCCATCATCATAGAAGAGGACGTTATTCAATTTCGTATCGTTGTGTGTGACCCTTATCGGGAGATTTTTATTCACGAGGAAGGAGGCGATATGCTTATGGCTCAAAGCCCAAGCGATTTGGTCTTTGGCCTCTTCCTTCCTTCCTTCGCTTGCCCCTTCAATAGCGGCTAAAAGGTCGTTGAAGCGCTTGGGAGTATCGTGGAAATGGGGGATGACTTCGTAAAGCTTATCCGCGGGGAAACCGTCGAGGTCGTGCTGGAATTTGCCAAAGGCGTATCCGGATTTGCCAAAGATTTCGGCATCAGCGGTGTTGTAGGATTTGCTTCCTTCAAGGTAAATATAAGCCCTGAAGCAAGAGCCCTCTTCGTCTTGATAATAGGGTTTGCCGTCTTTGGCCTTAATCAAGGTAAGTCTTTCCCTTTTTAAATCCCCTCCAGAAGAGAGAATCTTTTCACCCATATAATCCAAGACAAGATCAATGTTGGACATGACTTCGGTGATATCGGGGAAAATCGATGTATTGATTCTTTGGAGAATGTAGCGTTTTACCCCTCCATCCTTTTCTTTGAAACCAATGACGAAAGTGTCGTTGATGTGGCCGTTATGGTTCTCTTCGATGCTAAAGAATTCGCCTTCGAAATTAAATTGAGCGATGGCGCTACGGATTTCGTTTTTGGTTAATGGTTTCATATTTTCGATTAATCCTACTCTTTTTTATAGTGGTTTCCTACGATTGAAAATGTTTGTTTATCATGATTTTTGACCTGTTTTTGATCGCTTTCGGAAATGAGATGAGTCTGCGGACGTTTTGTTTTTCCATAGGCCTAATCCAATTGGGTTTTGCCCTTAAAGCTTTGAATATTTATGGTTTTAATGGAACGATAGAATTCGACATTTCCCTCACCTGAGAGTATATTGTTTCGGCGTGCACTGGTGGCGGAATTGGTATACGCGCTAGTTTCAGGAGCTAGTCGGGCGACCGGTGTGGGTTCGACTCCCATCCAGTGCACCAATTCAATTGCGCTCGTAGCTCAGCTGGATAGAGTACAAGCCTCCGAAGCTTGGGGTCAGCGGTTCGAATCCGCTCGGGCGCGCCAAAGAAGATTTCATTTATAAACGCAAAGAAAAGGGGCTCCTCGCGGAGCCCCATTTTTCGTTGTTGGTTATTTAAGGTTGTAAAGAGTCGTGTTGGCCAACGTGAGGAAGGTGAAAAAGATGGTGTTGAGGAAGACGCCACTCCAGAGATTGCCGCTCTTCTCCAAGCTGCGACGCTGATAGATGGCTAATCCAGCAAGGGTGATGATGAGACCCTGGACTAAGATGCCATCGAGGGCGCAGTTGACGAAGGGCGCGGTGCCGGTGGTGTAGAGGATGCCGTATTGATAGAGGAGGAACAACGCCGAAGGCACGACTTCTAAGGCAACGGCCAGCAGGTCAGCCTTCCATCCTTTCTTGCCTGCGGTAGCGACGGCGATGGAGATGCCGGCGCAGAAATAGAAGAGGAAGAAGAATGGGAGATAACGGAGACTGGAGACGAATGCCGCTCCGTTAACCGTCTTGATGGCGTAGGTGTAGACGCGGAAGTCGGTGTTGAAGATTAATTGGATGAGCCAGGTGAATCCGCAGATAACGCCGGAGATAACGATGGCCTTGACCAAAGAGACGCCTACGGACTTCCAAGAGGCCTTCAAGCCAAGGTGGGCCGCGGTCCTATTGGGGTTGAGGAAGAAATGAGAGATAAGAGCGAAGATCAACGCGAATAAACCGGATGCCATGGCCCAGAAGGCGATGGAGTTGACGGAAGGAGCGTTGAAGTAGCGGTTGGTGCTGTTGAGGATGTAGTTGGTCCCATCGTTAAGCAACCAGCGAAGCGCGAAGGCGACAACTGAGATAAGCAAGGCTCCTCCGGCTGGGCGGATGAGTTTCAAAGAGGTCTCTTTCTTTTCACTTGCCCTCATGACGATAGCGACGAGCCCTAGAACGATGGCTGCCCCGATACCGGAGTACATTACCACGTCCATCATGGTCGTCATGGTGGCAATCTGGGTCGGATAAGAGCCTGGCGCAAGGAAGGCCGGAATCATGAACATGGATATCAGCAATGAGAACAGCGTAAATCCAATTCCGATGGCTTTTTGCGGCTTTGAAGCGGGTTCTACGGGCGGAATCAACGAAGCTTCGGTGTTGGCCAGACGGAAGAAGGGGACGTTGCTTAAGCCAAGCAATCCGCACAAGACCGCAGCCATAACGGCGATTAAACCTAGGCAAGTGAAGACCTCTTTGAGCCACCAGATTTGCTTTGAGCCGTCTTTAATGGTGACGTAGGTGTTCAAGTCGTTGAGCCCGGCGAGCTTTGTTTGATGCTCGAAACCGTGGTTGAAGAAGTCGACAATGCAGCTTGTGGCCTGCGGCGACCAGGTGTTGTAGGGGTGGTCTCCGGCGACTTCGTAGATGATGCGCTCACCGTAATTTGCGGAAAGGTCCGTGTTTTCGGTGGTTAACGCCGTGTTGGTTGAGGGGTCAACTTGATAGAACTTGTTGGGCTCTCCAGCAGAGGTCAAGCCAAGCATCGAATACCCGACTTTGTCCGTGGCGTAATCCTTTTCAATGACCGTTCCTTTGTTTTTGCCGGAATTGTCGAAGAAGAATTCGTCGTATTGCCCCTGCAGCGTGCCGCAGGTTCTTGATTTGTAGGTGGCGTAAGTTGTGGCATAGGCGCCTCCACTATAGGCGGAAACATAGCCATCGACATAACGGAAGTCGGCACCTTGGGCTAACATGGTTGTGACTTTTGGCGAGGAATAGACGCCCATGTCGATGTTGAGCTGGTCCCAAGCAACGGCAATTTCACTGGAGAATCCGCCCATGGAGTGACCGGATAAGCCAATCATGGCTTTGCCATCGGAATTCTTTAAGACGTAATCCTGCGCGTAGAGATATTCCATCGCGTCATAGGCGGACCAAACGTAGAAGTTGAATTGAGATGGGGTGTCCCAGGTCGAATCGCCATGATCATATTGGTCATAAGCCATGACGACATAGCCTCTTCTAGCAAGCTCTAGAGCAACGCCGGATTCGAACTCTTTGCTGTTGAGATAGCCGTGCGTCAAAGCCACGGCAGGAGCGGGGTGAGAGGAATCGACTCCTTTCGGGATGTAAAGGTCATAGGCCATTTTCGCGTTGACCATGCCGTCTTTCTTCTCCCCGATGCTTAAGCGGAAGGGTTTGACGCTTGCGGATTCGTAGGTCTTCGAATACAAAGCGTCGATGTCGGCGACCCCACTGGTCACCTTGACGGAGTATCCGCTGGTGTTGACGAGCTGGGCGGCGAAGCTGGTTATAACCGCAGTCACCAAGCAACACGCGCCAATCCCCAACGGATTTTTGAAAAAGCGTTTCGCCTTTTCGTTCATAGTGGTGATGTTCCTTTCCGGGCGAAAATGGTTACGCCCTTTTTACCGATTATATGAGTATATCGATAAAAGTGAAAGCGCTTACAAGTAGAAATTTCAATTTCTTAGCAAGGGTTATTGATGGAAAAGTGCGGTCTTGATTGAATTTTTTCGTCGAAACAAAATTTTAGCGGAATATAATAAAACAAAGGAGATGGAACGAATTATGAGCATTGTTATTACCATTGGACGCGAATTCGGAAGCGGTGGACGTGAACTCGGAAGGCGTTTGGCTGACGACCTCGGAATCGCGTATTACGACAGAGAAATCTTGCTCGAGATCGAGAAGAAAACGCCCTATTGCTTGGAATACATTGAGCAAGTCACCGAGAAGAAACCTATCCCTTTGCTCCCGATTCACTATGGGATGTCCTTCTCTACGACCTCCGATCCCAATTTGGATCAATCCATCGACATCTATGCCGCTCAAACCAAAGTCCTCAAAGAACTTGCGGAGAAATCCTCCTGCGTCATCATCGGACGCTGCGCCGACGTCGTTCTTAAAGATGAGCATCCTTTCCGTCTTTTCATTTACTCGGACATGGAGTCCAAAATCCAGCGTTGCCGCGAAAGGAAACAAGAAGGCGAGAAGACCGACGACCGTACGTTGAGCAAAGAAATCAAGAAGATGGACCGCAACCGCGCCAAATATTATGAGTTCTACACCGGCAAGAAGTGGGGCGGAAAAGAAAACTATGATCTTATGGTCAACACCAGCGGCAAATCCGTTAAGGAAATCGCCGCCCGCTTGGCCGAATTCCTCGCCCCTTTGGTCAAAGGCGACAAATAAGAATTAAATAGATAAAAAAGAGCCTTTTTAGGAAACTTAGCGGCATTCCCAATGCCGCTTTTTTTGATAATATTAATTCGTGCTTTAAGCCACATACAAAAGGAGTACCTAGAATGGGTTTCAAGTCTCGTTATGTTGGATCCTATCCGGTTATCGGCATCCGTCCGACAATCGATGGTAGGAGAGGACCTTTGAAGGTCCGCGAATCGTTGGAAGAGCAGACTATGGGAATGGCTCTTTCCGCGAAGAAGTTGTTGGAAGAGAACCTCCGTTATAGCAATGGAGAACCGGTTAAGGTCGTCATTGCCCCCTCGACCATTGGGCGTGTCCCCGAATCCGCGGCCTGCGCCGATTATTTCAAGAAAGAAGGCGTTGACATCACCCTTACCGTCACCCCGTGTTGGTGCTATGGCGCCGAAACCATGGATATGGATCCCATGACCATCAAGGCCGTTTGGGGATTCAACGGCACCGAGCGTCCTGGCGCTGTCTATCTTGCTTCCGTTTTGGCCACCCACGCCCAGAAAGGCCTTCCCGCCTTCGGCATCTATGGCCATGAGGTCCAAGATAAAGACGATCATTCGATTCCTGAAGACGTTAAAGTCAAGATGCTTCGCTTCGGCCGTGCGGCCATCGCCGCGGCGACGATGCGTGGCAAGAGCTATCTCCAGATTGGCTCCAGCTGCATGGGCATCGGCGGCTCCATCATCAATCACGATTTCATCGAAGAATACCTTGGGATGCGTGTTGAAAGCGTCGATGAGGTTGAAATTATCCGCCGCATGACCCTTGGCATCTACGATCACGCCGAATATGAAAAAGCCCTTGCTTGGGCAAAGAAGAACTGCCACCCGGGCATCGACAAAAACCCCGCAGAACTCCAGCGCAGCCCTGAACAAAAGGAAAAAGACTGGGAATTCACGGTCAAGATGTGCTGCATCATCAAAGACCTCTACAATGGGAATAAGAATCTCCCCGAAGGCTGCGAAGAGGAAGCTTTGGGTCACAATGCGATCGTCGGCGGATTCCAAGGGCAACGCCAGTGGACTGACTTCTATCCTAACTGCGATTTCCCCGAAGCCTTGCTCAACAGCACCTTCGATTGGAATGGGGCGAGGGAACCCTATACTCTTGCCACCGAAAACGACACTTTAAACGGCATTGGCATGCTGTTTGAAAGATTGCTCAACGGACGCGCCGCCATCTTCGCCGATGTCCGTACCTTCTGGAGCGGGGACAGCGTCAAGCGCGTGACCGGCTATGACATCGAAGGCCACGCTAAAGCGGCCGACGGTTTCCTCCATTTGATCAATTCTGGTGCTCAGTGCTTGGATGCGTGTGGCGAAGTCACCGACGAAAACGGCAACCACGTCATGAAGCCTTGGTGGGAAATGAGCGAAGAGGACATCGCCAAATGCATGAACGCAACCACTTGGCCTTATGCCGATCTCGGTTATTTCCGCGGCGGTGGATTCAGCTCCCGCTACCTCACCAGAGCCGAGATGCCGATGACCATGATCAGGCTTAACCTCGTCAAAGGCCTTGGCCCCGTGCTCCAAATCGTTGAAGGCTACAGCGTCCACCTCCCCGATGAGGTCTCTGACAAACTCTGGAAGAGAACCGACTACACCTGGCCTTGCACCTGGTTTGCTCCTCGCCTCACCGGCAAGGGGCCCTTCACCAGCGCTTATGAGATCATGAACCATTGGGGTGCCAACCACGGCGCCATCACCTTTGGCCATATCGGTGCCGACCTCCTTACCTTGGCTGCCATTTTGCGCATCCCCGTCGCCATGCATAACGTCGATGACAAAGATGTCTATCGCCCGGCTGCTTGGGGATTATACGGTTCTGACCTTGAAGGTTCGGACTTCCGCGCTTGCGAAGCCTACGGCCCGATGTATAAGAACGTCCGTAAATAAACAATTCGATCTTAAGGGCTCCCTTCTAATGGGGGCCCTTTTAGTTGAAATGGCAGCGAAACTATGAAAAAAGTTTGTTTTTGCGTTTGTTTCGAAGGTGTTTTGCAGATTTTCTACCAAAACACAGGCTGCTATGCCTCCGGATGCAATAATTCCGCTATTGAAAGTTCCGACCCTTCTTTTTATAATTCAACTCGCTTCTGTCGCAAGGCAAAAGCCCATGCCCGAATGGTGGAATCGGTAGACGCGTTGGACTCAAAATCCAATGTCTGATGAGGACGTGCCGGTTCGAGTCCGGCT
Organism: bacterium; assembly: GCA_963633165.1. Classification (GTDB taxonomy): domain Bacteria; phylum Bacillota_I; class Bacilli_A; order RFN20; family CAG-826; genus Alloenteromonas. Next base: position 5,336 of record CAVGXP010000045.1, on the reverse strand, counting down.
TCGGGCACCAATTAAATCTTGATCTCTTGGCTAAAACCAAGAGATTTTTTGTTTCTAGAGCAAAGACATGGAGAGCTGTCACCGACTTTCGTATAAACGTCATATTTACGGTTGTAAGTTGCTTCGCTTGTAAGGGAATAGGTTTTGCGCTCCGCGATGAAGTAGCATTCTTCTAAATATTTCGCATAATTGCTAACGGTCTCCGAATGTTTTGCTGTAACGATAAAACGCTGTGAGCATAACAAAAAACCACGACCAATGAGCGGATGGCTCATAAATCGTGGCTTTATGTCCCGTGTTTTGGGTTGTGGATGAAACAGCTGCTGACTCTATTTATAACTGATGCTTGAAGTGGAACCACAATAGGTTCTGCTTTGATCCCAGTCCTGATCAGAGAGCTTCACAGTGACGCTTGCTCCGTTAGAGCCGGAGTTCCCCCATTCGCTTGTTGCTTCCGCCATCATCAGATAATCGGAAGAGGTAGCTTGATTCAAGGTGTTCTCGCTTAAGCTGACGACCGCCGTGATGTTGGTGAGGTAGAACATCGGCACGGAGCTTGTTGTTACGGAGAAGGAACAGTTCGTCGCGGAGAAATAATCGGTTCCTTCACTGGAATCACCGGAGAAGGACTGATAGATGAATATTCCGCCTCTATCGATGACGTGGTTTGAGGATGAGGAATCGCTTGTCCCGCTTCGATTGCCATCGCCAGTGCAGGTGAAGACGCAGTCATTTAAAGTCGCACTGGAACCGCCTTCGACCACGACCATCTGGGCTTTGTTTGCGGTGCCGCTAGAAGAGGAAACACTTATGGAATCGGTGGAATAGACAAGCGGAGAGCCGTTGGAGTTCGTCTCTAGTTCCATATTGGTGGCATTGATGCTTCCTCCGCCTCTATCGTTGGCCAAAGCCGCGCAGGAAGCGCCCTGGGTTGTTATTTTCACCCCATCTGCGGTGATATCGCCCCCATAGGTGGTGTGAAGCCCTCTTGAGCCCGCAGATCCGGTGGTGGTGATGGTGGAGGAAGAGATATTCACGGTTGCCTCGTTTGTGGCCACGATCGCGTTCGATTCATTGCTTGAGGTGGAGATATCCGCGTATTCAATCGTCGCAGAGGACGTGGAACCTGAGACTACGATCCCGGAATTGATGCCATAAAAGTTGTAATCGTCGGATACCTGGCCATTGCTTGCGGCGCTGCCGGATTTATAGACGCTGACGTAAGAGGAACTGGTGCCGGTGATGTTGAGGCTCCCTCCGTTGATGACGAGGAACACCACTTGGTCAGAAGAAGAGGAGGCGCTGCGATATTCTCCTGAGGTGATATTGACGCTGACTCCGTCGATTAGATAAGCCGCTGAAAGCGTTTTGGTCGTGGTTTGCCTGCCATAGACAAAGGACACGGAGGCGGATCCGCTTTTGATCTCGTTGCCGGAGGTGTCATAGACTTTGTCTGAGGTGGTGCTGCTAGAGGAGCTAGACGAAGAAGATGCGCTTGAAGTAGCGGAGGTGGCTTGCTCGCTTTTGGAGGCGCTGGAATTTGAAGATGTGGCTGCGCCGCTATTCGAGCATGCGGCGCATAGAAGCGATAACGCTAAGACGGGGAACGTTAATTTGGCTTTTTTCATATTCGTTATCTCCTTTGGATGAGAAGAGAATAGGATGTGAACCTTAAAGCAACCTTAAGGCTTTGAATTTGTTTTGATATGAAAAAAGGAGGGCAGTTTGTCTGCCCTCCATGTTTTTAGGCCTTAGGCCTTTTTGCTGATGCGGATGGTCGCGCTAGAATCGGTTAAGGAAGATACCTCGACTTTGTAGGGGAGGCTGTTCCCATTATCGAGTTTGTTACTTCCGGCGAAATATTGAGAATAAGTGGAGAGGTAGCTTGATTCTTCAAGAGTGAAGACGTCGCCGGCGTGGAAGAGGTCGTTGTCCGTGGCCATGGAGCTCCTGGTGTAATGATGGCCCTTTGGGGACACCAAGGAGAGGACCTGATATTTGGAGCTAGCTTTGGAATAGTAATTGGAGCTGCTGTTGCTGATTGCGAAGTAGGGGTAGTAGCTCCCAAAATTCCCGGATTTGATCTGCGAATCGGTGGCCCAGCTGGATTCGTAACCATTTTCGTCATAGAGATAGAGGCGGTTATCGACGTGCCAGATCCTGACACCGGGCTTCGACGGGGAGGTGATGCCGGTATAGGGAGTGGTGGCATCCAAAGCATTGAGCCCGGTGGGGGTGTAGAATTCGATGAGGATGTATTCGTCGAAGGCGGTTTGATTCCAGCCCGATTCATCGGCGATCAGGATGCAATCCCCGGTCTCGGTGAAACTATTGAGGGTGATCTCGGTGCTGCCAGTGACGTAATAGGGGGTGACCCAGCCGTATTGAAGCTTGTTGAAGGCGTCGTGGTCGAGGACGTTATAGGCCATCATCGTCGTGGCGCCGCTAGGCTCATAGCTGTTGGATTGCTGCGCGGTGTTGTAATAATCATCCGCCCCAAGCATGTGGCCGAATTCGTGGATGAGGGTATGGGAATCGATGCCCTGGCCTTTGGCGATGCCGTCATAGAAGAAGTCCAGGGAGGACCAGAAGTAGGAATAGCCGACAGGAGAAGCGGTGTTCTCGCTTAAGGAGCCGTCGACGTCGTCCATGTCGTCGTTCCAATAATCCCAATAACGATAAGCCCAATAGACGTCGCCGTCAGAATCGTAAGAAGGCGTGTATTCGCAGGAATAGATCATGATGACCGAATCGATGAAGCCATCGCCATCGCCGTCGAACTTCTGGGTGGAATCGCTGCCGTTGGCTTTCTTATAGGCCTCGACGGCGGTCCTCATGGCTTTGGCTGCGCCATAGGTGTACTGGGAGCGGATCTGATCGCTAGTGGCCTCTTGATAGAATTGCTTCGCGGTCATTCCCATGCTGGTGGGATCGGCGTAGGTGAATTGGAGGTCGAGCTTGCCATAGGAGGATTTGTTGTAAAAGGACCCAAGGGATTCCCAGTAGTTGGTGTCCTCCGCGCTGCCGCTTGTGAGCGTTTTGATATCCTCTATCTCGGCGTCGGTGAAGGTGCTGTCGGTGAATTCGATGGGCAAGACCAAGACGTTCTGAGTTCCGGTGGTGGGGGTGTTATAAGACATGTCGTAGAGGCTGAAATTCTCGTTGACGGTATAGTCTTTTGTCGCGTTGGCAGCAGAGTAGTTCTCATCCCAGATCGAACTGGATGAGGAAGAGGAACCGGAGCTTTGAGAAGAGGAGGAAGATGAAGAGGAGGAAGAAGAGGAGGATCCTCCGCCTTCTCCTCCGAAGGTGACTTCGATGGATTTGATCTTGAGGACGTAACTTCCGGCGGCGATGAAGAAATAGGTGTCGCTAGAGGAGGCGTAATAGGTTTTCCCCGATTCTAGGGTCTCGTAATAGGTCTTGTCGGTTGAAGAGGAAAAGCAGAAGGTCGCATCGGCCGTGCTTTCGTAATCGACCTTGATACTCTTAAGCCCTTTTAGAGCGTTGGTGTTTCTGAGCGCGCCTTCTTTCTTCTTGAATTGGCCGTAATAGCCTTTGTTGACCATGCCGTATTTGTAGGTGATTGAGAAAGCCTCTCCGGAAGAGTCTTTGCCGGTGTTGTTAGTGGTCCAGGATGTAGGATAGGACCCGTCGGTTATGACACCATTTTTTTGATCCAAAACGACGGTCCTTTCTTGGATCTGCTCCGAACTGCTTGAAGAGGAATCGCTGGAGGGGGTGGTGCTAGAAGTGGAATCCCCGGCGGAAGTAGAGGAAGACTCTCCGCTAGAGGAAGCACTGGAGGAGGGATTTGGCGTGATGGCCCCGGCGCAGCTAGCAAGCAGCAAAGCCAGTGTGCTTAAGGGAATGATCTGTTTTTTGCTCATGGTTTCTTGTTCCTTGTTTTGACGGCGTTTATTTTACGGATAATTCACATTTAACCAAAGAAAAACGCATTACAATGGAATCAAATCTTCGTAAAAGTGCCTCGTGTTGGTTTCGCCTTAATTAATAGGGGTCTAAAATAAGAGGGCCTCGGCAGTTTGATGAGGTGAAATCATCCCTTGAAGAGATGATCGCTAAACAGTGGATTGGAGGGCCTATATGAGCGAGAGAATACTTGAACTCGTGGACGTTGAAAAACATTATCCGACGTTTACCCTGGATCACGTCAATTTTGCCTTATCAACAGGCAGGGTCATGGGCTTCATTGGAAGAAACGGCGCGGGCAAGACCACGACCTTGAAGACGATATACGGCCTTGTCAAACCCGATGGGGGAGAGATTCTCTACCATGGGGCTAGGGTCAGCGATTCTGTTTCGTTTAAGGAGGACGTGGGGCTTTTATTCGGGGGCATTGATTTCTATCCATCCCAAAAGGTCTCTACCCTGACCTCGGTGACGAAGCGCTTCTATTCCCATTGGGATGAGGACATGTACCGGAAATGGCTCAAGTTCTTCGAGATTGACGAATCCAAGAAAATCCGCGAATTAAGCAACGGGATGAAAGTCAAATACGGCTTATCGATTGCCTTAAGTCATGGTGCTAAGCTGCTTTTGCTCGATGAGCCTACCTCAGGGCTAGATCCGGTGAGCAGAGACGAATTGCTTGATTGCTTAAGGCGACTTGCGGAGAAAAAGGAAGTCGCGATCCTCTTCTCCACCCACGTCATCTCCGATTTGGAGAAAATCGCGGATGACATCACCTATATCCAAAAAGGAAAAATCGTGTTCACGGGTCAATGCCGCGACTTCAAATCCAGCTATCTCCACGTCGAAGGGGATGAGGGCTCTTTAACGCCTGGCCAATCCTCTTTGATATCCCATCTAAGGGTGCATCAGGGACGATTTGAGGGCGTCATTAAGAAAGAAGACGAAAAACAATTTGAGGGCATGGCTTCTCAAGCGAGCCTAGAAGAGATCATGCTCGCCATTGAAAGGGGTGAAGAAGATGAAGAATCTCCTCTATAAGGAAATAAAACTCTGCGTTACGGGCCAGACTTGGGCTTTCATATCCCTTTCCGCGTTGATACTCATTCCAACCTGGCCTACTTTGGTGGCTTTCATCTATCCCATCGCCGGGCTATTCCCCGTCTTCCCCGTGGCTTTGGCCAATAGGGATCTCCTCTATACGGGGACGCTTCCGATCGAAAAGAGCAGGGTCGTACTAGGGAAAATCCTTTTGATTTGCTTTTTGGAGCTTGTCTCGATAGCAATTTCCATCCCTTTTGGATTATTGAGGAATTTCGTTCTCACTCCTTTGATTCCAGTCGAGCACCTTTATGATGAACTTGGCTTCAATTTGGCGATGTATGGCCTCATCTTGATCGCTT
>CAVGXP010000044.1:0-7479 GCA_963633165.1 bacterium | reverse complement strand
TACTCATTCCAACCTGGCCTACTTTGGTGGCTTTCATCTATCCCATCGCCGGGCTGTTCCCCGTCTTCCCCGTGGCTTTGGCCAATAGAGATCTCCTCTATACGGGGACGCTTCCTATGGAAAAGAGCAGGGTCGTGCTAGGGAAAATCCTTTTAATTTGCTTTTTGGAACTTGTCTCGATAGCAATTTCCATTCCTTTTGGATTATTGAGGAATTTCGTTCTCACTCCTTTGATTCCAGTCGAACATCTTTATGATGAACTTGGCTTCAATTTGGCGATGTATGGCCTCATCTTGATCGCTTTCGGCTTGTTCAACCTGATTTTCTTCCCTCGTTTCTACAAATCTCCAGACACCAAAAACGTCGGAGCAACTTTGCTATCTTACCTCACCATTTTGATCTTCTATGCCGTATGCATGGCCTTCTTCATGGCCGTCCCGGGCGCATCGAAATACATCAACACCTACACGGGTTGGGGATTATGGACCCAAATTGGGATATTGGTCTTAGGGGTTGTTTGCTTTCTCCTCTTTAATTTATTCGCTTACAAAGCCTCGAAGAAGAGGTTCGAGAAGATTGATCTATAGCCTTAGAAATCAATGTGTTTGAGGGGGGCGTCAGTTTCTAAATCAAAGAGGGTGATGCCTTTTTCGTCCATGACCATATAGGAATGGTGGTCGTCTTTGGGCAAAGATATGGAACCGGGATTGGCCAAGATAAGATTGCCTTGTTTCTCCAATACCCCAACGTGGGTATGGCCTTGGATGAAGATGTCCCCGGGGTTCTTTGGGAGATTGTCGAAGCTGTATTTATGGCCATGGGTCAAGGTGATGGTTTTGTTGAAGGCGAAAACCGTGGCGACTTGGCAGAAGAGGAATTCGGCGACCATCTGATCGACCTCGGAATCGCAGTTGCCTTTGATGGGGATGAGCTTATCCGCGTGGGCGTTGACCATAGCGACGACGTCTTTGGGGGAATAATCCTTCGGAGGGTTGTTCCTAGCTCCGTTATAGAAGAAATCTCCTAAAAGGATGATGCGATCACTGTTGAGGCTTTTGTCCTTATCGAAGAACATCTTCGCGTAATAGGCCGAGCCGTGGATATCTGAACCGATGAGAAATTTCATTTTGCGTCCCCTTTTTGTTAACGGGGGAATGATAAACCTTTCCTGGTCCCATTCGAAGTGGGTTGGTTTAAACCGACAAACTTGAACCAGCGATGATGTTCGTTGGTGCGTAAACATGATTTTGATGCGACTTTAGAAATGCCTTCGTCTATAGGCAAAGGCGTCAAGACCGCATGTTTAGGAAGCTGAATGCCGTCTGGCTTTCGGGAAAAGAGTTCGATTATCGTGGGATAATCGCTCGACTTTGGTTGACTGAACCTATAAAACTCCGGCAGTCCTGAGCTTTTATTTCGATGCACGTATCCCGCTTTCTTTATGTATTCCCAGAACCTTTTTCCGAAATTGGCGTCGACGGCTTCTATGATTAGAACAAGGTCGATGTCTTTTGTCGCACGAAAGTCGAAACCTTCTGTGTTTATAGATTACTTCGACGCCAAGAACTTTAGTGAGATATGCCATGTTTGATTTCCTTATTTAAAATAAATTTCGTTACCTAACATAAAATATGTTAAGAAACAAAATACAAGTAAAGAAAGAACAACGTTCCCCAATCACAAGCGGCGAAAACAATGGCGGATCCACAATTGTACTGTTGAAATTCGTTCAATATGAGGAGAAATGGACGAGAAATTCAATTCTATATTGAGCGCTGCGCACAACGTTATCCCTGATTTAAGCGTTTACGCAGAGCAAGCTCCTCCTCATTCAAGGGTGTGGATATTCTTTCTCCTCTTCCTTATAATCCCGTGTTGGCTTGAAGGAGGGGAATTATGGCTACGAAAACAAAGATCCGCGATTTGGGCAACGATCCTATTGGGAAATTGCTTTTGTCCTTCTGCATCCCCGCGGTTTCGTCTTTGCTCATCTCCTCTTTGTATAATCTCGTCGACCAGATCTTTGTCGGGAACTCGCGTTTGGGTTATCTTGGAAACGCGGCGACGGGACTAGCTTTCCCCATCATCACGATCACTCAAGCTTTCTCTTGGTGGTTCTCTGATGGTTGCGCTTCTTATTTGTCCATTTGCCAAGGCAGGCAAGATACCAAGAAAGCCTCCAAGGCCATTGGCACGTCCATCGTCTTGATTGAGATAATCGCACTTATTTTGATGGTTGTTTGCCTTCTTTTCGCCGAGCCCATCATCTCCGTGTTCGGCGGCACCTCGGAAACCATCCCCATGGCTTCATCTTATCTAAGAATCCTAGCTTGGTTTTTCCCCATATTCCTCTTCCAAAACGCGATATTCGGGGTCATCCGTTGCGATGGCTCACCGGTGTATTCGATGGTCGCCGTCGGGGCGGGCGCGGTCGTCAACATCGCCTTGGACCCGGTTTTTATCTATGTCCTTGACGCTGGAATAGAAGGGGCGGCCTGGGCCACCGTCATCGGTCAAGGCGTGAGCTTTATCTTAGCCCTAGGCTATCTCTTCTTCTCAAAATCTTTCCGTTTGACCTTTAAGGATTTCATCCCCGATTTCGCCGCGTTCAAAGAGCCCATGATGCTAGGAATATCCACCCTTATCACTCAACTTGCCGTCGTGGCTATCTCTTTGTCTTGCAACGCGACAATGTCCAAATGGGGCCCGACGACCAAATACGGTTCGAATATTCCCTTATCGGCGATGGCGATTGAAACCAAGGTGTTCTCTTTCTTGCTCAACATCGCGATTGGCATCGTCTTAGGTGGGGCTCCGATCATTGGCTATAACATCGGGGCGAAGAGGCCCAAAAGGGTCAAAAAGACATACATGTTGACGTTATTGTGGAGTTTAGGGATATCGTTGGCGTTTGTTCTCGCCAACGAAATCTATCCGGATATGTTCATCCTTCCCTTCGGCGACGGGGGAAGCCAAAGGGAGCTCTATCTTGAATTCGCTAGAAAGATGTTCCGCTTGATGCTGGCTTCCATTCCTTTGACCGTCTTCATAAAGCTGACTTCCTTATTCTTCCAAAGCGCGGGAAAACCTCTTTTGGCGACCCTATCATCTTTATCTAGAGATCTCCTCGTTTTCGTCCCCTGCGTCATCGCTCTTCCTTATCTTGGGGAAATGATCGCGCCTGGATTTGGGCTGGAACTCGTTCTCTATTCTTCGATTTTCGCCGACATCGTTGGGGTTTCAATCACCCTTCCTTTGACCTTGAATTATTTCAAGCAACTCACACAGGAACGTCATTGAATTTGGGCCTCAAGCTCAAAACAAGTGTCACAAATTCAAAAAGATTTTTAGTTTGTAACTCATCTTTGCATTCTCCAAACGTTTTTTGGCTTTAAAAACGAATCTGGCTACGGCTTTTATTGGCTTTTGAGGGGCTCCCGTTTTTAGATGATAGAATAAAACCCTCGGAAAAGGCTTTGCTTGATTGTGTCAACGACAATAAATACATCACGATCTTAGAGATGTCAGGGCAAACCAAAGCCTCGACTGCAACGATATCTAGGCGCCTAGAAAAGCGGACTCAAAACAATATCATTGAAGGGTCAATTCAAAGAAGGCGGGCTATTTGGCGATAAAAAGCCTTTATAGATGGGCTTCGTCTTTAATCCCTTTTAGCCAGGTTTCCTTGTTTATTCTATCGATGTTCTTTTTGATGACTTTAGTGACGAGCGAGGAGACATCGCTGCGGGAATAATCCAAAACGATGGGCATGGATTTCCCAGGCTTATGGATTTCTCTTGCTTGCTCTATCGCGGGCATGATGGTTTCGTAATCGACCCCGCCCAAAACGATTGAGCCATGCCTATTGGCTTCTTGGCGTTCGCTGGAGGTGCGGATCAACACGGCGGGGAAGTCTAAGATGGAGCTTTCCTCAGAAAGGGTCCCGGAGTCGCTTAAGACGACGTAAGCGTTTTTCTGAAGGGCGCAATAGGAGAAGAAGCCGAAAGGCTTATCCTCGCGGATATAATTAGAGAGAGTGAATCCTTTTTGCTCGAAGCGTTTCCTGGTCCTAGGATGGACGGAGAAGACGACGGGCATCTTGAAATGCTCGGCGATGCGGTTTAAAGAGGGGTAGAGGCGGTTGAATTTGCTTTCGATGTCGACGTTTTCCTCCCTGTGGGCGGACATGACGATGTAGCGCCCTTTCTCTAGTCCTTGCTCTTCTAGGATGCTAGAGGAATTGATCTCATCGATATGGGCGTCGATGACCTCCTTCATGGGCGAGCCGGTGATGAAGGTCTTTTTGGGATCCATGCCTTCCTTCAAAAGGTTGCCATAGGCGAAATAGGAATAGGGCATGTTGATGTCGGAGATGTGGTCGACGATGGTGCGGTTGGTCATCTCGGCGACGTTCCAATCCCAGCACCGGTTCCCCGCCTCCATGTGGAAGATGGGGCATTTGAGGCGTTTGGCGGCGATGGCGGAAAGGGCGGAATTCGTATCTCCTAACACCAATAAGGCATCGGGTTTCTGCTCCAAGATGAGGTCATAGGATTTGGAGATGACTTGACCCATGGTCTCCCCTAGATTCTTGCCGACGACGTTCAAATAGAAATCAGGGTTCCTTAATCCGAGCTGCTCAAAGAAAATCTGATTGAGCTCATAATCGTAATTCTGGCCCGTATGGACCAAGATGTGGTCGAATTCCTTATCGCAGGCTTTGATGACCTCCGAAAGGCGGATGATCTCCGGGCGGGTGCCCAGTATCGTCATCAATTTGATTTTCTTAGCCATGGTTATCTTCCTTTCATTTGACCATAAGGGGATAGGTGTCGGGGTTATTCTCATCGAAAGGCTCATTGGCCCACATGAAGACGATTGCCTGCTCTTTTCCTATGTTTTGAATGCTGTGGGTGTATCCAGGAGGGATATCCACCACGCGCATGGATGAGCCGTTTTCTTCGTAAGAGATGATTTTGCTCTCATCGATTTTCCTAAATTGGACAAGGCATTTCCCTTTGACCACGAGGAACTTCTCGTTTTTGCTATGATGGTAATGATTGCCCTTGGTGATTCCGGGATTGATGATGTTGACGGAGAATTGACCGTTATTTTGGCTGCGTAATATCTCGGTGAACGATCCCCTTGAATCCATATGGGTCAATAAGGGGTAAGCGAATTGATCTTCCTCTAGATAGCTTAGATACGTCGCGTGGAGCTTCTTCTTAAACGGGGTGGAGATATCTGGGACCTCGTAATTGTCCCTAGAGGCCTTGAAGCCATAGAGAATCGAAGCGATCTCCTCTAAGGTGGCGTCATCGTGAGGTTCGACATAATGCAATATTCCTTGTTCAGGGATCTTATCCCCTTTGATCAAAGAAAGGATTTCCTTGCACACATCGTCGATGTAGACGAAGGATATCGAAGGGGCATCGTGGTTGATTTGGATGTCGATGCCCCTGGAAATGTTGTAGCACCAGGTCGCGATGACGGAGTTGTAGGAAGGGCGGCACCATTTGCCATAGACGTTATAGAGACGATAAACATACACCGGGTTCCCCGTTTCTTTGCCGAAGACGAAGATCTGCTCTTCCGCCTTGGCTTTGGACTTGCCATAGGGGTTATCTCTTTCGGCTTGGGTGGAACTAGAAAAGAACAGGGGGATTTGCCTGCCGCTTTGTTTCAATAACGAAAGCAGCTTGACGGTGAAGTTGACGTTCCCGTCGATGAATTCTTCTTCCTTCAGAGGTCTATTGATCCCGGCGAGATGGACGATGAAATCTGCTTCAAGAAGGTAATTCTTAAGATCTTCTTCGGTGTTTTCCCTATCGAAAGGAAGCACTTCGATTCCGTTTTCTTTCAAATGGAAGCAAAGGTTCTTCCCAATGAATCCCCTCGCCCCTGTTATAAGAACTTTCATAGGCAAAATTATCGTCTTTTTGCTGAATTAGGACAAGGAGAGGGAGGGGTTAACCTTTGATGGAACCAAACACAACTTGAAAATTGGCTAACTAAAAGTCGTACATAAAAAGCGCCGTTTCCGCTTTGAGGTGGCTACGACGCTTGAGCTGTCTATTCGTTGTTTTCGCTTTCGCCTTTGTCTTGTTTTTGCAGGGATTCAAGCTTTGCCTTGAGTTCTTCGATTTCCTTGTCTTTGGCGTTGCTTACTGATAAGGCCGCCGCCTCTTTCTTCTTCTTTTTCTCGTCGGTTAAGACGTAGATAATCTTGGCAATCTCATAGATGCAGACCGCGCTGCAAGGAAGGATGACCAAGACTAATGTTCCAACTTTGCTGGAGATGAAGAAATACATCTGCCCCAAAGGGAGAGAGACGAAGGAGACTTTGCCAATGACCTCGCCTGTTCTGCCATCGCTATAGAGGGTCTGGGTGCTCCCATCCTTTACCGCATCGCCCTTAAGTTTGATCATGTAGGTCGTTCCATCGCTTAGCAACGTCGGATCCTCGATGATCCTATGGGTGATGGTCGTGTTGTTGAGGGAGGCGTAATTAAAGGTAAGCACGTCGCCTTTTTTGAGGCCTGAATAAAATTCCTCTTCATGGCCGTCTTTGATAAGGTCGACCTTGATAAGGGATTTCACCGGTATCGTCTTGATGGGGTATTCCTCTTGCCTCTCCCCATCCATTGACTCTGATATGACGACTAAGAACTGGCTGTCCCCTATCCTTCCTCCGGTGATTTTGGAGGTGATCGAAAAAGAGGCGGTTATGGTAAGTAAACCAAGCACGGTATAGAAAATTGTATTACCAATGATCTTCCCGACTCTTTTGGGTTTCTTCTGATTTTTGTTCTCGTCGTCGTTGTTCATTTTTGAAAGTATAGCACGGGAGCGCGATGGCTCCCGTGCTAATTTAAGTAGATATGATTGTTGTTGGCCTTTATTTGGATTTAAGCTTGAGTCCCGACGATAGTTATGCCCGCAGAAATGCTGTCAATGTTGTTTTCGATATCGCTTATCGTCGTTTGCTCGACCCCGTTAATCCAGAAAGTGCTGTCTTTAACATTGATAATGGTGTCGGAATAGCGGATGTCGAAGAAATATTGCTTATTGCCTGTTGTTTGATTGGCTTCTATCCGGCAATTGGTTAAGTTCAAACAGACTCCGTCAGATTTGACCATTATAGTTCCGTAGTTGTTGTCATCGTCTCTATTGAAGCCGTTATTACCGATCAGCGTGCAATTTTCCAACGTAGCGGTTGTGCTTGACCAGAAATTTAATGCGCTATAGCCTTCAAAGGTGGAGTTGCGCGCGATGATGTTCACTTTTTCGTTCTCACCAGCGACGTTGAGAGCGTAATGCCTGCAGGAGACAGTGCAATCTTCTAATATTAGAGTTAGGTCCTTGTTTCCCCACACGGAAATGGCACGATCACTCATATCAGTATCCTCAGCCTTGCCAACGATGTTAAGACCGACAAGTTGAAGAGTGGCGGATTCTGTTTGGTTCTCAATCACCTCC
>CAVGXP010000043.1:5840-7626 GCA_963633165.1 bacterium | reverse complement strand
ACGATCTTGTGCGGGAAAACGGCGTAAAGCGTTTTCCTTGCTAGTTTCTTAAGCCTCATTCTCAGACCTCCCTCGCTTGGCTTTCGCTCTAATCGCGTCTATCCGCGCCTTCACGGCCCTCCAATTGAGGAGTATCAGGCAGAGCGCGTATAGGACGACGAACACGGAACCCTGGATGAGGAACCGCCACAGATGGCTGGTCAAAGAAGAAAGCGATGGGATCAGGAAGAGGGCCAAGACGCACCCCCAGCAAGCCGCGCCGACAGCCATGTAGAGAACCAAGGTCCCCATCTGGCGCAGGACGGGCAGGCGCATGGCCTTCGCGTTGTAGACGTTCATGGCGATCCAGTGGGATACCGCCACCGCGATCACGGTCCCAAGCAAACAAGCGTAGACGGCCTTCTCCCTTGGGAAAAGGAAGAGGAAGAGGGCGGAGAGAGCGACGTTGCCCAGGGCCACTAAGAAATAGGCCACCGCCCTGAAGAGGTGGCGGTTCCTCGCCCTTTGGATCTCGATGGAGGCGTTGATGGTCAGCGGGCAGAGGTTCATGAGCATGAGGGCCGCGCCGACGTAGAAGACGTCCTGCTTCCCCTCCTTCAGCCAGAGGGAGACGAATTCGCTCCCGCAGGCCAGGAAACCGAAAGTAACCGCGCAAAGGATAACGGCCTGCAGCTTCGACACCCTGAGGTAGAGCCGGTTGAGCTCCTCGTCCTTTCCGGAGACGACCAGCTCGTTGATCGTCGGGACGAAGGAGGAGCTTATGGAGACGGACATGGTGGTGAGGTAGACGGAGAGGGATTGGGCGAGCTTGTAGATGGTGACGCTCTCGGCCTCCCCCATGGCGCCGAGGATTATCTGATCGACGCTGGCGTTGATCTGGTCGACCACGGAATTGAACAGGATGATTCCCGAGAAGATGGCGATCTGCTTAAGAAGCGGCCAATTCTCCTTGATGTTGGCCCTTCTATACCCATACCCTAGGCACTTTCTAGCGTAGCCAAGGTTCCCCGCGGCCGTGAGGAGAGTGGCGAAGATCGAGTAGGCGGCGATGGAGGCGATGCTCTTCGTGTAGTAAGCCAGAAGCCAATGTGCCAGGAAGCCAAGCAGCGACACCCCTAGGGCGAGGAGCCTTGAGAAGATGAATCTCTTCCTGTAGTTCACAAAGAGGCTGTAGACGCTGGTGAGCATGGTGAAGAAGACGTTGACGAGGGCGAGGGCGAAGAGGAGGTAAAGCGTCCTGCTGTCCTCCCACCCGTATGCGAAAAGAGGGACCTTGGCCAGATAGAGGCCACCGAAGACGGATAGGCCCGCCACAAGGACAATCGAGGAGAGGATTAGAAGCATCTTGGCGTAAAGCGCGTTGATCCTCCCGACGTCGCCGGCGTTCTGTTTCGCCTCCATGGTGGCGAAGCGAACGTAGGAGGCGTTTAAGGCGTTAGCCACGATCGCGGCCCAATTGGCGATGGAGAGGACGAAGGAATAGAGGCCGTATTGGTAATCGCCGATGCATTCGAGGACCTTCCTCGTAACAAAAAAATACCCAAGCACCGAAACGGCGAGGGACACATAAGATAAGATGATCCCGAATCTGATGTTTTTTTGGTCCTGATTAGCGGCTGTCATGGCAAAAAGGAAGGTGCATCAAGGCGCTGAAAGCGGGTATTGGTGGCCTTAATCATTCTACCAAAGAAGATTAGAGCCCGCCACACGCCCCCCGCGTAGGAAGCACAAAACGCAAGATCAATCCCCCGCAGCCTTTTTCAAGATGCTTTCTTCGAGACTAATC
>CAVGXP010000043.1:0-5349 GCA_963633165.1 bacterium | reverse complement strand
ACAGAGGGAAGCGGAAGCTTAATTGCTTTGGTCCATAGGCTATTGAAAGCGTTGGTATAGCAGGCCATAGAGCGCAAATCCGACGTCTTGGAACCGTTATAGGCAGTATCGTTCTCCCACATCGATGGGGAGAGAGCTTTGCATCGGCCATCAAAAGTGGAATATTTAAAAATCAGCATATCGGGATGCCCATATCTGGTAATTTTGTCTGACAAAGTCGCTAAAGCGTCCTTCTCAAGCAAGTCGTCGCCATCGACGAAGAGGGCATAGTCCCCTTTATCTTCCTTAACAGCGTTGCACCTGGCCATCATTTGCCCCTGATTGGATTGGTGGAATATTTTCCACCGCCCATCCTTTTCCGCCCATCGATCTAGAATTTCTGGCGTCTCATCGGTGGAACCATCATCCACCACGACAACCTCAAAATCCTGATACGTCTGCGAAAGAATGGAGGCGAAAGTCTCCTCAATGTACTTCGCGGAATTGTATGCAGGAATATTGATGCTGAATTTCATGGGTTGATTGATTTAAATTCGTTCGCTTTCAGGCTAAGCGATCGCATTTCCAAAATGATT
Source organism: bacterium (assembly GCA_963633165.1). GTDB lineage: Bacteria > Bacillota_I > Bacilli_A > RFN20 > CAG-826 > Alloenteromonas. Next base: position 4,774 of record CAVGXP010000043.1, on the reverse strand, counting down.
TTAAGCCATCGACGCGTCTTTCACCAACAAAGGAAACTGAGCTAGAGGAACCTCCAACCACCTCTTTAGGCCCCGTCAACACGGATAAGGGGCAATGTGATAATATTCTCTCGCTCAAAACATGGCCAAAGTCAAAAAATCAAGAAACCTCATTATGGCGATTCTATCGACCGGATTGACTCTATTCGGCCTTGCTTTTGCTAGTGGGTCTTCCTTTTATTCCGGAAGAGCGCAGGAAATTGCTCACGCTCAGTATACGGCCGCCAAATGTCAAGAAAGCGAAAACGGCAGCGCGAACGCCCTTTTCAATTTGGGGAATGGCAATTATAAGGCGATTAGCGGCACATTTACTTCGATTTGGACGCAAAACTTCCTCGGAACAATGCAGTTTATTCCCGCTTGTGTCAATGAGGACGCAACCGGATACGCCACTTTCTCCGCCACTTTAGACGGTTCAAGTTTTGCTGATGATGTCGCCGTCGGAACGAGTTTCTATTTTTCAAATCAAGAAACAACGATGCGCCTGGAAACCTTATGCATTAACGTCTACCAGACAAGGTGGACATATTCCAGCCTCAATGCCTTCAACAAAGACGGGTTCGTCTTTCTACCGGATTATTACGCCGATTTATTGATAAGCAGATCGTCGGATATGAAAAGCTATGATGATTTGCTGCCGGTTTATTCAGATAAAGGGCGCCCATTAAGCTGCAGAACCCTTACTCTTCCTTTTGGAGAGGGGACAAGAAGCTGGGCAATCGTCGGCGTTTATCACGCCAAAGGCCTCAACGAAAGTTATTATGGTGGGAGTTTCTCCTATAACGATAAAGACTACGGCCTCCTAGCGAATTCCTTCGGCTCGCCATTGCTGATTGGGTTTGATTACGATTTCTTGGCCACCAACCTCAACGGATTCTTCGTAAGCTCAAAAGCTCAAACCTACGTTTTAACAAACAACGTTGATGCTTTGTCGGGCTGCGACAAAAACAAGGAGGGCTGCGCGAGGTTCTTTGCCTCCGATGGCAAGAGCATGAACGAAGTCGCCTCTTCATATGAAATCTACCGTCAATGTCTCCAAAACAAATACGGTCCAAGATGGCAGTGGTATCTCTTCTTCGCGCTTTCCTTAGCATGTCTATCCGCCTCTTGCCTAATAAACGCCAAAATCAAATACAGAAACGTTATAAGCGCTGCAATATGGACGCTATCCCCCACTGTATTCGTGGGTTTAGCATCTGGAATTGTTAGGGGCGTGCTCGCCAATAGAATCGTATACGTCGGAACCACCATTTCATTCTGCTTGGGCCTAGCCCTTTTAATCGCCTTGGCCATAAACGGCCTTTCTTTGCTGGCTTATATCAAAAAAGAAAGGAGGAACGCAGATGAGTAACGATAAAGTCAAAAAAGCCATACGCTACTCCATTTACGGAATCTCCTCTCTTTTGTTTTTCTTCTCTTTCGGCTTGGCCGGGCGTTACCCCTACAATTACGTGAATATCGCCCTATGGGTCGTTTTAGCGGGTTTGTATGTTCTCAATCACAATTGGAAAAAACGCTTCCATCCAGACGTCTTCTTCTTAATCAATCTTTTCTACATGCTGGTTCAATTGGTATCCTATGCCGCTTCGGGTTTTACTTGTCTTCCCACAACGACCTTGGTCATCACCGCCACGAATCTGATTCTGTATCAAATCCTCATCGAAGACGATGAAAGCAAAGACAAGTGGTTCGTTATCGCAGGGATAGGGTGCGCCCTCTTTTTACTTGCCTTTGCCATCGTCTATAGAAACCAAATCATCCATCCGGATCTGCAAACGCGAATCGGCAATTTCTTCGATAACCAAAACAACGTCGCACGGTCGCTAGCCATGACGTCGATATTGCTCTTTGCCAATGGAGCCCGTAGCAAGAAGGTTCCTCTGAAGATTCTCTGGTTTGTCGGGGCCCTCATCTCTTTCTATTTCATGGTTTTGACCGGATCGGTTTCTTCCGTATTAACCCTTTCCATCGTCGCTTTCGTGGCCATTCCTCTTTCTTTCAAAAAACGAAGATGGCTGGTTTTCCTGATTGAGACCGGATTAATCGTCACGGGCGTCATGGCAATATTCTTTGTGCCGGGGCTTTCTTACTACGCCAACAGGATTTTGGGAATGCTTGGATCCATAGGCGCAGCCGACTACAGAGGTGACATGTCTTTCAATAGCCGTCTCCAAGGGGCAATCGTGGGGTTTGAGGTATTCCTAAATGCCCCTTTGACAGGATCGGGATATGGAGCCGTGCAGAACGCTTTCTACATAACCGCACACAACAATTTTTCCGAAGTCCTCGCAGATTTTGGCGTCTTTGGCTTTGCGGCGTTAGAGAGTTTGCTTTTATTGCCGATGATAAGTTTGGCAAAGCATAAAAAAGAGGGCTGGTTAACGCCTTTTTCCTTGTTGCTGTTCGTGTTCTGCTTTCAGCTCTTCCTTTTGATGCACAACTCCAAACCCGACAACCTCATCATGACGCTATGTTTCGCCTCTTGCTACGAAAAAGGGCTCTATCCTGCTTTTCTGCGGAGAAAATGGATTAGAACAGATAGGTTGGTGATCAAATGAGAATCCTTGAAGTCATGTCACAGATGATGCTCCGCGGAGGAGGCGAGGTTTTCTTTTCTTCCTTAGTCAGTGAACTAGACAAAAACCAAGATGTCTATTGCGTCGTTCTTCATGACGGCCTCGATTCTAGTTTCGCATATTTGGAGAAGAAATTCGCCGGACGTTTCTTCACCTGCCACAAGAAAAACGGCTTTGATTTAAAAGTCGCGAAACGGTTCAAAGAAATCGTCGAAGAAGTCCAGCCCGACATCGTTCACAGCCATTGCCAATCGCTCATCACGTATTTTTTAGCTTATCGAACCCATAAAACCGCATTTGTTTACTTCCATACTTTGCATTCTACGGCCAAAACCGAAGCGCCGTTCTGCGATAGATTGCTGAAGAAGATCTTGATTCGCCACGCTAGACTCTCGTTAATAGCCATATCCCCCGCCGTCGCAAAAACGGCGAAGGACGTCTATGGAAAAGACGTCCCTGTGATAACAAACGGCGTTGACTTAACGCCTTATGAAGGTGCTAAAGCGAAAGAGAAATGGAATGGGAACTTCATTTGCGTCGCCGGTTTTAGGCCGGTTAAAAATCACGAACTTCTTTTTAGAGGGTTCGCCGAATTGAAGAAAAGCGGGCACGCCTTTCATTTGACCTGCTGCGGAGGGGGCGAAACGTTGGAAGCCTCCAAGCAACTGGTCAAAACCCTTGGGATAGAGCAAGAAGTCACTTTCACCGGGTGGATCAAAGACGTTTCATCCTATCTGCCTAATGCCGATTGTTTTGTTTTGACATCCCATTACGAGGGAAGCCCAATCTCGATCATCGAAGCCCTCGCAGGCGGCTTGCCATGCATCGCCCCCAAGGTCGGAGGCATACCCGACATGATAAAGGATGGGAACGGAATTCTTTTTGAACCTGAGGACTTGAAATCCTTAACAGGTGCTTTAAGCGCTTTTTATGACAATCCACCAATCTATTGCTCCTACTCAAACAACGCTTTGAATAGCGCTAAGCAATACGACATGAAAGAATGTGCGAAAGCCTACACCCAGTTATTCGAAAACGCTCTGTCTACTCAGAAATAAAGCCGTTCAACGGCTGTATATCTCGTCAAGTTTGGCGCAGACAATCTCCGTTTCGTAATGCGTGTAAAACTTTGAAATCTCCGTTTCAGAGGCTTGTTTTCTCAAGCCCAAGTCATCGATGTAGGTTCTAAGCAAACTTGAGAACGCCTCTTCGGAATTAACGTCAAATAATCCCGCCTGCGTATCCGAAAGAACATTGGGGATATCGCCGACATTTGAGGCAATGATCGGAAGGCCTAAGCTCATGGCCTCGAGGATAACCATCGGCAAGCCTTCGGTTTTCGAAGGCAGCAAAAGCAAATCGGCGTCTTTCATTTTGGAAAGAACCTCTGCTTTAGCGACTTCCCCTTCGTAAAACACATTTGCTAGAGCAGGATGAGGCACATCGTGGAAATCAGGACCGACAAACGTAAACTTGATTTCTGGATACCGTTTCGCCTCGGAATAGATGCTTTCGATGCCTTTTTCTTTTCTAACATGCCCGACGAAAAGAACCTCGCTCACCTTTTCTTTTATTTCGCATTTTCCTTTAGCATCAGGCGCGAAATTGGTGATTCGGTCAATATCGCCGCCGGGGATCCCGACCTTTTCGTGGAGGAAAGCAAAAGATTGCTGATTCAAAACAAGGAAATGGACCCCGTTTTTATTGGCCTTCTTCAATTGCTTAATGCTGCACTCATCGTTATAGAAATAAGACGCATCGCAATGGCATTGCATAAAAGTCTTTATCCCTTTTTTGGCGGAATAGTTGGCCATCATACAATCGCGGATAAGCCCAAGTTTCGAACCCCCAAAATTAATGTGGACAACGTCTGGACGTTCCTGCCGGCATAGCTTTTTAAATTTTAGAGTCTTCTTGTAATCCCTAAATGCCGAGGATACTTTTCTTTTCTTCGACTTCCTCGATGAAAACAAATTCAAAAAGACGACCTTCGTTTCCTTGGCCCAAGCAGAGTGGAGGAAATAATCCGTCCACGTCACTATTCCACCGGCGCAAGAAGGTGAATATGCGGATACAAGAAGCAATTTTTTTATAGACATATTGATCTAGAATTCTATGCAACCGACGAAATTGACCGGCCACCTATTTTGGAATAACCG
>CAVGXP010000042.1:0-3184 GCA_963633165.1 bacterium | reverse complement strand
TGGCCCCATCCACCTGCGCCGCTTCCGCATAGGTCCAAGACAAGGATTGGAAGAAAGCGTAGAAGAAGAGGAAATAGATGTTGAATCCGCCTAAGGAAGTAAGGATCATCCAATAGGTGTTCATCCAGCCAAGATTATAGAGCAGCTTGTACATGCCGTTCCCCGTCCCATACAGAGGCAGGATGGTGACCCCAAGGACGAGAATGTAGAGAAGTTTGTTCCCGGGGAAGCGGTATTTGGCTGCCACATAAGCGAACTGGCAAGTCACGAAGATGCAAAGCAAGGGACCAAGGAAGGAGAAGAACAAGCTGTTCCCTATCATTCCCCAGAAGCTCGTCCCGTTGGACTCGATTTGGGAGAAGACCTCAATGTAATTGGAGATTTGGATTTTCGAGAACCCGAAGGGGTTGAGCGCGAAGTCATCCATGTTCCTCATCCCGGAATAGAAGCACCAGAAGATGAGGTAGAGGTAACTTAGCGCCACCAAGACGAAGAGGATAAAGGCGATGATGCGGAGGATAATCTCAGAAACGCTGAGATGCATCGCTTTCCAGTAGCGAAGAAGGGAGAGGCGTTGCCAGAAAGAGAAGGTCTTTTTTTGCCCTTTCTGAGTCATGGCTTTCTCTTTCGCGCTTGGGCGGTGAAATGAAGGACTCATTAGAATTCGACCTCCTTGACGTGACGATTGAGGAAATAGCGGGTGGTGAGGGCAAAAGCGCAGCTGATGAGCGTAAGCACCAACCCCAAAGCGCTAGCCCGGTAAAGCATCGGATCCATATCCGAGGAGGCAAGCTGGACTTTCATATAGAGCCAGTTGCTCACTGTCTGGGTGCCGTATTTTCCTTCGGTGAGAAGGAACACCGCTCCCGTCGCCCCGAAGATTCCAGCAAGGTTGGTCGTGACAAGCATCACGAAGGTCGGCCAAATGATGGGAACGATGATCTGGAAGAGTTCCCTGACCCATCCGCAGCCATCGATCCTCGCCGATTCAAGAACTGAGCTAGGAATACGCGAGAAAGCCCCTCCCCAAAGGATGAGGTTACTCGGGATGCCAAGCCAGAAGAAATGAAGAAGGACCATCATGTTCGCGAAGCTCGAATCTCCGAGAGGGGATTTCATTTGATAATCCAAATGGAACAAGGCCTCAAGAAAATCGGCGGTTCCACCATAGTTCATCAATTCGATGTAGAAGAAGGAAGTGACGACGCTGGAGATAATGGAAGGAAGATAGAAGAGCACGCGGAAGGCGCGATAGCCTAGGAGTTTCTTGTAGATGATGTAGGAAACAAGCAATCCGATGAAGAACAGCAATATCTGCACCCCGAAGGTGATGAAGGTATTGCGGAAGGCCACCTGAATGTTATCCGCATCGCTGGTGCTGCCTTTGACGATTCTCTCCCAAACCCAGGCGAAGTTATCGAAGCCCCAAGATACGGTGTTGTATTTTGAACTAGGGATTTGGAACGCCATCAAGAAAGAATCGAAGTTGACGTAGACGTAGAATACAAGGAACGAAATCAAAGGAACAATGATGCAAGAGAGGATAAAGAGATTCTCCTGCCAAGTGTTCTTTCTCACTTTTCCTTGGCTGCGCAGGGCTTTGATCATAATTCAGCCTGGCCTCCGAAGCTGATGCTTTGGATATAAATGTGCCCAACGTAGGTATTGGGGCTGCCCCACAAGACAATGGAGGCGAAATTCATCTCAAATCCAGAATTTGTGACGTCCCAACTCGAAATGTCGTAAGTATGCTCGAAAGAGGTCGAAGTAACGGCGGTACCACCGCTTAATCTCCCGGAGGCGACTCTCGACCTTTCGGATTCATCGGAACCCGATTTCATCATATAGGCATAGAAATCATAGCCACATTCGGTGGGCCTATTCTTCGGAGAAGACCCGTCGAAGCCATCGCAGAAGACCATGCTCATGGTCGTATAGCCTTCTTCAAGCTTATCTTGAAGCAATTCGGGACGCACATAGACGAGGAAAGAATTCTCTGTGGCTTCGCGCAAATAATCGAGGCGGTAGCCTTTGTTTTCGATATAAGCCACATTGGCCTCTTCGTAGCTTCTAGCCATAAGATAAGAAGAAGGATCGTCTTCTGAATAGGAAGTGACGATATTTGAGCGGAAGGCGAAAGAAGGGAGTTCCTCGCTGACGTCCTCGCCTTTTTTGTGGGTGATGGTGAAATTAAGCTTCCCGTTGACGATGTTTTTGCTCAAAGCACCATCGCCGCTATAGAAAGGAATCTGCAGGCAGGTAAAACGTGAGAAATCAAAGTCGGTGGAGCCAGCGGCCTCACCCTCTTTAGAAGAGGTCGCGGAGAGGAATTTGAAGCTGTGGGTCAAACCATCTTGGCTTCCGGCCTGGACGAAAATGGATGTGACGTTATGGTCGATGAGGTAATCAAAATCGGATTCGCTGACGGAGCAATCGATTGAGGTTTCCCCGGACTCCGAATAAACAAGATGGTCGTAAGAAGAGGATTCCAAGCAAGGGATGACCTCGCCGTTTTTGCTGAAGGAGATGAAATTGGCGGAGTGGATGGAATTGCCGCATCCTGTGCAAATGCCGTTTTCGTCAAAGGCGTGGTCTTTTTTCTGCGTTTTTCCGCCTTCGGTGGCGTTATGCCCGCAATTGAGGCAGGTTTTCTCGAGGTAGGAGGCATGATCGCAAGTCGCCTCGACTTCATTGGTGATCAGATATTCGTGATCAAGCTTATCGAGGAAGTTGTCCTTAAAAATCTCTCCGCAAGTCGAGCAGACATGGGAGGTATATCCTCCTTCTACGCAAGTGGGGGCCACCACCACGTCTTTTCCTGACGCGGGCGTATGGCCTAAAGGATCGGTGTATTCGGTGACGATATCCTTATCGCAGGTATAGCAATGCTTGACGGTCTTACCATAATGGGTGCAAGTCGGAGCGACGACCACCGTCTTAGATTCATCGTAAACGTGATTCCCCGCGGGAACGTATTCCTTATATTCGTCTTGGCATCTTGAGCAGGAGAAAACGGTGTAGCCAACCGAATCGCAGGTGGGTTCCACGGTTGCTCCTTTGACGTAATCGTGTCCTAACGCGGCAACGTAATCCTCTTTGGAAGTCGTCCCGCATTCGCTGCAGACGTAGATGGAATAGCCTCTGCTTTCGCAGGTGGGTTCCACTTTCCTTGAAAGGACGTTGC
>CAVGXP010000041.1:0-4503 GCA_963633165.1 bacterium | reverse complement strand
AGGAGATTTCGGATAAGGACGACGTATCGCCGATTTTCTTCGCATCAAGAGCAAATGAGGGCTGATAGCCGGTGCGATCACGCCCATTCAAAGTTATGGCCATGGATTTGCTTCCACCTGTATGGATTTCCGTGCTGAGGCCAAGCGAACCGAAAAGGTCAGTGCTCCAGCCGTCGGTGGAATCGTTTTCGAAATCGCTGAGGCTCTTTTCGATACCGGTGATACTTTTGGTGTAGGAGGTGGAGAGGTTGCCGACTTTAACTTCGAAGGTTACGGAGGGGTTCTTGTTGGCGTTCAAGGAATAGTGATACAAACCATCGTTCCCTATTTCAAGGAGTTCCCCATCGGCATAAGCTTTAGCTTCGTTATTAGGCAAAATGAAGGAGACATCCATGTCGTTGGCGGTTTCGCCTTGGGTGCTGGCATCATAAAGCAACGCCGTTGAGGAGACGATATTCTCATAGATCTCCATCAAGGATTCCCTAGCGGAAACGAAATCGGTGGCAGAACCATTGGTGATGGTTCCGCTGAATTCTTTTTTCACGATTTCGTCCAAAGCCTCATTCGCATCAAGGCCAAACTCCTCGTAACGTTCATAGATGGCGTTGATGATCTCGCCGTCTTCCATGCCGTCACGATAGCTGACCGCCCTTAAAGAAGTGACGGGGCCCTTGATGCCATATGGAGCGCCGGGATAGAAGATCTTACCATCGGAGACGCCGGTCATGGTCTGGCTCAGATCACCATAGGTGTTGACGAATGGCATGCCATCGTTGTCGGAATCGGTGTAGTTGAGAGCGTCCCAGATAAGGAAGCCGTCGATGTCGTAGTATTGCTGCATCCAGGTGATGAGTCTAGGAGCGGTGAGATAAGAATTGATGAGGAGGTTGGGGTAAGGGTATTGCGGACCAATGCAGGTATACCACCATTTTTGCTGTCCGCCATCGCGGGTGTAGCTATCGCGAACTTCCTTCGAGTCGAAACGAGACAACTCCGTACAGGCGGAGATATCCTCGGCGCCATATTTTTCGAGCGTGGCAATGGAATATCCGCCAGGGATGACATTAGGGATGTCAACAAGGGCTTGCCTGACTTTGGAGGAATAGAACGAATAATTAGAAGAGCTGGCCAATGAAGCGTCAAGTTCTTCGGCCAAATCCGTGAGCATCTTCTTGACGGTCGTGGAAATCTGATACACGTCATTCCAACTAACCGAGGGGTTGGAGTCAGGCTCATCGACGAAAGTCGAGAAATAGAAGAAGGCCTTGTCGAGGTAATTGACGTTGTCTTCAAGCGAAGCGTCAATGACTTTGCGGAGGTATTCTTTGCAAAGAGGGACGTTGAAAGCGATCGACATATCGTTGTAGCTGCTGTAGGTCGCCTCATAGAAGAACTTATAAGAGGAAAAACCGGGGGCGCTATAGTATTTGCGGAGCAATTCGACGTACCTGTCAGGCCCTCCTTCCCCTTCGAAGGGAAGGCTCGAAGACATGCGGTAATCGAGCATGGTTTCGAAATAGGTCGTGGTGATTTCCTCACCGCAATCGAGTTCTGCGCTATTAAAGTGTTCAGTACCCCACCGGGCGAAATAGTTCTTCGTCGTCGGTTCGTCGGGAATCGTGTAATTGATGACCCGGACTTCAAGGGGGATATAATGGGCGTAGGAATCCGCGACGACTTTGATTTGGCCGGAGTATGTGCCGGCCATGACGTTTTTGCCGGCGTTCACTTCGATGTAAACGCTTTGGTTGGAATCCTTGGGAAGGGTATTCTCGCCGTATTCAACGGCGGTATCGAAAGGCAACAATGCATCCGGAATTATCGCACCGGAGGGCAAAGAAGGGTTGTTGTACTTTTGGTTGATGCCAACGCTGGAGGTGTATTTGGCATTGAAGATGGAAATATCCTCTTTGGGAATCACGTAGCGATGGTTTGAAGAGACCAAATCGGAAACGGTGACATTGTAGGCATTGATGTCGGAAGAGCTGCGAAGCATCAACTGCCCTCCTTCCCGCTCGTTTTTGGCCATCGTGATCTTCATTTTTTTCTGGCGGGTATCAACGGAAGCGTCGTTGCGTTCGATCCTATCGACGCTAGAAGCGCTCCAAACGGTGAGCGGAGAGAAAACCGAGCCGTCGAGGCCGCTAGAAGCACAACTAGAAAGAAGCAGCAAGAAGCTTGAAGTAAGTAGCGTAATGCGACGTTTTTTGTTTCTCATGTTTTTCTCTCCCTAAAATGCGATTAAAGCTTGAGCTTGGATAAGACTTTGGTCTGCCAACCACCGTCAGCGTAAAATTCTGAGAAGCGATTGAAATATTGTTCCGGGGTCATATAGATGCTGGAATTGCTGGAAGAAACGTTCATTGCCGATTCAATGGAGCTCCCAGAAGCCGAGGCCAAAGTGTAATGAAGGGCGCCGCCAAGGTAGAAGACGGGGTTCTTCTTGGAATAGAAGACGTATTGAGCGTTCTTGTTGACTTCGGCGACGCTCTTCTCCGTGGTTGAGAATGTGCTTTCGTCGTAGGTGGTGTTGAAAGGCAAGAAGCCACCTTTGACGTTCTCTTTGTAAATCTTCATGTTTTCGTCGGTAGCCATGTTGAGCAAGAAATCGACGGCCAATTTCTTCGCATTGGCGTAAGCCGGAATATAAGAAATGTGAAAGTTCGCCATGGAGGTGGAGATGTTGCGCGCTTCCTCAATGCGGGCGAAATCCTCGCTGGCGACACCTTCATAAGAGGTCTTGCCTTCGTCGATGGCAGAAACGACTTTAGAGAGGGTTGCATCGTCTTTGATCGTCGACTTCGGAAGGTTGTTGATGATGGAAGAAACAACCGGCATCTTCATCATCTTGACGGTCGAAGAGGAGCCGATTCCGCTTTCTTGCTCAAGCCAATCACCGCAAGGGTATAGGGCGTAACCTTTGGAGGAATCGTAGAAGGTCCTCTGAATGTCTTTGTACAAATTCGACGCGGTCGTCGCGGCGTATTCATATCCAAGTGAATCGCCATCGCGCCTGCAGAGGGGCTCAAGGGCTTTGAGCGCTTCCAAACGGCCTTGTTGGGTATAAATGCGGACATCGTTGCCATAAACGCGGCCCGTGGCTTCGTCGACGTATCTGGCGTTGGTGAAATTGTTGTAATTCTCAACGCCTTCATATTGAGCCCACCAATCAAAGAAGAGGGTGCGCGAGACTAAATCAAGGCCGTTCATGAAGAGGAAGAAATGGTTCTTTTGTCCGGCGGCAACGAACTTCTTGCCTAATTCAACCAACTCGTCGCTGGTGTTAGGGATGGTATAGTTGCCTGCGCCCAAGACGCTGTCTAGAACGGTTTCGTTATAGTTGATGCCCAAGGTGGAAGTCGCCCAAGAAGTCGAATAGTAATGACCGTCGATGGCAAGTTCATCCTTAACCGTCGCGTTCATCTTTTCTCCATAAGTGATGTCTTCTCCAGGGACTTTGGTGGCATAGAGCTCATCAAGGCTATAAAAGCCTCCGTCGATAGAGGAATAGGTATTGACCAAAGACGCTGTCTGCAATTCCGAAACGTCAAAATAAAGGTCGTAGTCGTTGCGCGCTTTGCCCCCTTTCAAAGACTGAGCCAGGGAGTCAGAGGAATCGGTGACCTCGATGCTTACGGTCACGCCTTCGTGCTCGGATTCGTATTTTTCAGCCAATTTGCTCAACCAGGTCGTTCCATAACCCCTGTTGAGAATCATGATTTTGAGGTTGGTGGTATCTTCAGTGTCGTTATCGACGGTACTTCCTCCACCAGCACAGCTAACCAAGGTCATTGCCAACAAGGAGGAGGCGACTAGAAGCAATTGTTTGTTCGTTTTCATTTTATTTAAATCCTTTCAATTTAACCTTTGACTCCGCCAAGCGTCATGTTCGACATGAGCGTTTTGTTGAAGCGGAGATAAAGCAACACAACAGGGAGGGCGCTGAGGAAGATGCCAGCGAAGTAGACCGGCAATGAGCCCTCGCTGGAATGCATCGTGATCTCGCTATAGGAGAACAATGCAGAGGTAAGGGTCCTCCAGTGCGGCAAATAGAGCAAAGTGGTCTGATAATCGTTCCAGCAAGCGATGAAGGTGAGCAAGCCAACGCAGACGATGATCGGCGCAGCCAACGGAAGCATGATTTGGAAGAAGGTTCGGAAATATCCGCATCCATCAATTCTGGCGCTTTCTTCATAATCCTTAGGAAGGGTTTCGAAGTAGCTGTGGCAGATGAGGAAGTAGGTTCCGTGTCCGGCGCCCATCGCTAGAAGGAAGAGTGGGGAATCAACAAGCCCCAAGGTGGAAAGAAGCTGATAGTTGGCCGCCGTTTGGCCGTATGTCGGAAGCAGCATCTGCGCGATGACGATCACGTAGAGGACTTTCCGGCCCGGGAAAGAGAAGCGGGCGATGACATAAGCGAAGAAGATGGTCGCGATCAACTTCATTATCGTGGAGCCGACGGAGAACCAGATGGAATTCCACAACATGCCGAAGTAATTGGTG
>CAVGXP010000040.1:10132-22569 GCA_963633165.1 bacterium | reverse complement strand
GCGTAGCAAGAACCGCCGATGAATTCCCTGATTAGGGAATTGCTAGGCACCCATTCGTCGTCCATATCAACGAAGAACTTAAGCATCCTCATCAGCCTCATTGCCGTGGGGTAGTAGGGCGATTCTTTGTCGATTTTCTCCAGCAGAGGCATTGCGTATTTTTTCAATACCGGAAGTTCATAGGAAAGCATGGAGTTGTAAACGTAATCGCTGCCTTCTTGAGTGTCGTATATCCAACGGAACTCGCCTTTCCTGACGTTGGGCCACATGGAGAAAGTCTCTTCCGCGGAGGAGGAACGGAACTTGAAATCGCGGACGACCCTGCGGATCAAGCGAAGGTCGGTTAAAGAAACTGGAGTGTGGTCATCGAGGTTAATTTGAGCTTGTGGGGCGATGAAAATTTTGAATTTCTTTGAGCTGGGGATGTCCGGGGCCATCTGGTCGTTGAGAGCGTGGATGCCTTCGATGATGATGGGCTCGTTTTTGCCAACCTTCAACGTTCTCCCAGGAACGCGACATCCTAAATTGAAGTCAAATTTAGGAAGGGTCACCGTTTCCCCGTTGATGAGGTCGACCATGTTTTGATTGAACAAGGCCAAATCAAGGGCTTCGATGGATTCGTAATCCGGTTCGCCTTCCTCGTTTAGCGGCATGTCATCGTTACGCAGATAGTAGTCGTCGATAGAGATGCGGATGGGTTTGATGCCGCGGGAAAGCAATTCTATTCTAAGACGGTTGGCGAAAGTCGTTTTGCCTGAGGAAGAAGGGCCGGCGATGCAGATGAGGGAAATCTCATCGATGGAGTCTTCGATCATCTGACCGAGTTCGGCGAGCATCCTGTTGTGACGGGCTTCGCACATATTGATGTAATCGATGGGGCCGTTTTCTTTGATCTGGGTGTTTATTTTGGCAACCGTATCGCTGCCGACGGTTTTGGCCCAATCGTGAGATTCCTTTAAGACGCGGTTGAAAGTTGGGGCGTCTTTGAAGGGGGGTATTTCACCGCCGCATTCAGCCCGAGGGTATTGAAGCAAGAAACCCGGTGCGTAAAGCCTTAATTTGAAATTTTTGAGGTAGCCCGTCGAGGGGAGCATGCGCGAATACATGTAATCGAGGTAATCGTCGCAAGCGTAGAGATGGACGGTCTTCTCAGGGCGGTATTGAAGGATGTCCAGTTTGTCCAAAAAGCCTCTTTCCTCATAGATTTTCTTGGCCTCTTCGTTGGAGACGATGATGCGCTTCAAAGGGATGTCTTTTTCGATGATGGCGTCGATTTCGTGACGGACCTTGAGCAGCATCGCCGTGTTGGCGTTGACGCCAGGGTCGAGGAGATGGATGGAAATGCAGCGCGAGACGTTATAAGCAAAACGTATGTGAAGGTTCGGGTAGGCCCTAGCAAAAGCCATGGCGACCACGTAACGGAGAGTGGCTTCGTATATTTTGGCGGCCTCGGAATTGCTGAGGGTGAGGAATTTGACCTCGGCGTCATAATAAACATCGTAAGTGAGCTCTCTGATGCAATTGCCGACCTCGGCGGCGACGTATTTGCGATCAGCGTTATTCTCGCCTAAAAGTTCCAATAAAGAGACCTTCTTTTCAAAGGTTTCTGTTTTTCCGTTGTACTTGACTGTGAATGACATTCTTTTTTCCTCCTTCACGGAGCCAAATATGCTACAATGTAAGGGCTTTCATTACAAGGGCATTGGATTCGAAACACCGATTTAACGTTAGAGGCTGTGCCTCTAAAGCCCGAATGATAATAGAGGCGTTAAAAAGAAAATCAAGTCTGGGTAAATTTCTTACAAAACCGAGATTTTGGTCAATTGACGGGGGAGCGTCTCAAACTTAAACTAGGAGCGATATCTCTATAGAGATAAGCATTGTTGAAACATGAAACTTACCGAGAAATTCAATTCGTTGAGCGAAGAAAAGAAAAACGTCTTCCTGCTTGCTTGCATTGGCTTGTTCGGAACGATTGTCTGCTTTCCTCTCTGCCTGTTGCCAGAGGTCGGCTTCGGCGGGGCGATTGGTTTTTTCGCAGGTTCTTGCCTTGAGATTTTCTCTTACCTTTCCATCGTCTACGGGGCGGGGGCGGTAATTGAGGGCAAAAGCAAGGGCAACAAGCTCTCGCTTGCCGTCCTCTTCTATTTGGCGCGTTTCGCCCTTATGGCAGGACTTATCGTTTTGGCCGCCTTCTGCACCTTCTCTTGGCATTCTCCGTTCTTGAATTTCTGGACTTCGTTCGTCGCTTTGCTGCCTGTTTATCCCTTGCTTGTCATTAGCGGGCTAAAAGAGAAAAAGGAAACTAAGAAGGATCCCGCTCAATGAATTTGTACGCCTTATCCGATACGAGCTTGAGCCCACTTGAGCAGACGGTTGAGAACTTTAAAAACCTGGAATTCCGCCTTTCCGCGCCGGTGATATCTTCCCTTGTCGTCATGGGCGTCGTCGCTTTGTTATGCATTATTCTTTGCATCGAAGCCCATGTCCAAGACCCTTTGAAAAAACCTAAAGGGCTTCTTCTTGTCGGGGAGAGCTTCGTTTCTTGGCTTGAGGACTGGACCCGTTCCATGATGGATTGCGAGCCTGGGAATTGGCCTGCCTATTTCATGTGTCTATTCGTCTATCTTTTCTTGTCGTTTGTTTGGTCCGTAACGGGTTTCCCTTCCGTGATTGACTATTTGGTTTGCCCGCTTGTTTTGTCCATCGTCATGTTCGTGCTCATCCAAGCGACGGCCATCCGCTATCAACGTTGGTCGTATTTCCACCGTTACATCGAACCCGTCGCTTTCTGGCTCCCCATCAACCTTTTGACGATGTGGACCCCGATTATCTCGACTTCCCTCCGTATGTTCGGGAACTGCATTTCGGGATCCGTCCTCATTGGGCTCATCAACTGGGTGCTCAAACGTTTGTCCCTGCAAATCTTTGCTTTCCTTGGAAACGCGGGGCAGGTGGTGCTTGGTCCGATCGTGATCGGCATCCTCAATCTTTATTTCGGCTTATTCTCCGGGTATGTTCAAACCCTGGTGTTCGCTTCTCTTAATGGCGTGTGGATCGGGGCGGAAATCCCCGAAGGCTCGCCGATGGGGAACGAAGGCCAGGTCACCCGTTCCAAAGAGAATAAGACGATTTAAGGGAAATCCTATAGGAGGTTTATAGATATGGGATTCTTGCAGTTGCTTCCGACCCTCATTCAAGAAGGTCAAGCCGGCCTAGTTGCTATCGGGGCGGCTCTTTGCGTGTGCACGGGCACCTTCTCCGCCATCGGTGAAGCCATGATTTGCTCGCACGCCATCGATGCTATCTCGCGCAACCCGTCCGAGTCCGGCCGTTTCCAAAAGCTGATGATTTTGGCTGTCGCGCTTGACGAATCCACCGCGATTTACGCCTTCGTCGTCGCTATGCTCATCATCTTCGTTGTCGGCGCTTAAGCTTTATGGAAAAGAAAGAGAAAACCGAAAAACAGAAGGGCGAAAAACGCCCTTACGTCATTGCGCTGATCATCGGCGGGGTTTTCGTCGTTTCTTTGTTCATCGGTCTGTTTCTGGGCATCGCGCTTAAAGACAATGGCACCATCCCCGATTCCCCGTTTGATTCCAGCGAATTTGTCGCGAAGATCTTCCCCAATGGGCTTTGGGATTTCGTAATCCAGCTTCTTGCTTTCGTCGTTCTCATCATCTTCGTCTTCTTCGTCGGCTATAAGCCCGTTAAGAAGGCCATGAAGACGAGGGCCGACGCGATTGAGAACGACATCCAGACCGCCAAAGAGCAGCGTCGCATTGCCGAGACCGCCGCCAGCGAGAAGGAACTTACGATTCAATCTGGCAAGGAAGAGGCGGCGAAAATCGTTGAGGAAGCCAAACTTCAAGCTCAGCAAACCGGGAAGGCTATCGTTTCCGAGGCCAAGGAGCAAGCCGCCAGGGAAAGAATGAAGGCCGATCAAGACATCGCCGCCGCCAAAGAGAAATCCAGGCAAGAGGCGAAGAAAGAAATCGTCGACGTCGCCATCGCCGCCTCGAGTAAAGTGCTCGGCCGCGAAGTCAGCAAAGAAGACAACGAACGCCTCGTTTCATCCTTCATCGACGAAATGCAGGGAGGGGATCAGTGATGGAAGAGGTTTGCAATTCCTACGCTTCCGCATTGTATTCCCTTCTTGATGAAGGGGAACGCGACGACTACAAGCGGGCTCTTGTTAAGATCGGAAACGATCTGAAGGACAATCCTGATTTTTTCAAAGTCCTTTGTTCCTATAGGATCGAGCAAGAAGAGAAAGAGGGGCTTCTACGTAAAGCGTACGAGACTTTAGGGCTTAAACATCTCCTTCCTTTTTTGACCTTACTGTGCAAAAAACACCGCATTTCCCGTTTCTTTGAAATCAAAGACCAATTTGTTGCGCTTGTTGAAGAAGGGCAAAACGTGAAAACCGGAATTGTCTATAGCGCCGAAAAACTTACCGATGACCAGCTTTCTTCGATAGAGGCCTCGATGAAGAAAAAGACCTCTTCCGAAGTCCGTTTAAGCAACATAATCGACCCCTCTTTGCTAGGCGGGGTGAAAGTGGCTTTAGACGGAAAAGTTTATGATGGCAGCTTAAGGGGCAGATTGCTCAATCTTGCCAAAACGCTGCAAGGAGGAAACCAATGAAAATCGATTCCAGCGAAATAGCCGCTCTCATCAAAGAGCAGATAAAAGGTTTTGAAGACCGTTTGGAAACCGATGATGTCGGAACCGTCATTTCTGTTGGCGATGGCATCGCCACTTGCTATGGCTTAGATAAGGCCATGCTTGGTGAGCTTTTGGTTTTCCCTCACGACGTTTACGGCATGGTCATGAATCTCAATGGCGAAGACGTTGGTGCCGTATTGCTTGGCAGCGACCGTCAAATTGAAGAAGGCGACACCGTCAAAAGAACTGGCAAGGTTGTCGAAGTCCCCGTCGGAGATGAGCTTTGCGGAAGGGTCGTTAACGCTTTAGGGCAAAGCCTTGACGAGAAAGGGGCCATCAATTGCTCCAAGACCCGCCCCATCGAGCGTATCGCTCCCGGCGTCATGACGCGTAAGTCCGTGGATACCCCGCTTGAAACCGGCATCAAGGCGATCGACGCCATGATCCCTATTGGTCGTGGGCAACGCGAACTCATTATTGGCGATAGGCAAACGGGCAAAACCGCCATTGCGCTTGACACCATCATCAACCAAAAAGGCAAAGGTGTGAAATGCGTCTACGTCGCTATTGGCCAGAAGAATTCCTCGGTGGCATCGTTAGTTGAAAAGCTTGACGAACTCGGCTGCCTCGACTACGTCACCGTCGTCAACGCCAGCGCTTCTGAATCCGCGCCCCTTCAATACATCGCCCCCTTCGCCGGCATGGCGATGGCGGAAGAGTGGATGGAAAAAGGAGAGGATGTCCTCATCGTTTTCGATGATTTGTCCAAGCACGCCGTCGCCTATAGAACCCTTTCCTTGCTTTTGAAACGCTCCCCTGGGCGCGAAGCCTATCCCGGTGATATTTTCTATCTCCATTCCCGTCTTCTTGAAAGGGCGTGTCGCTTGAATGAACGTTATGGTGGTGGCTCGATTACCGCTCTCCCGATTGTTGAAACCCAGGCTGGCGACATTTCAGCCTATATCCCAACCAACATCATCTCCATTACAGATGGCCAGATTTTCCTTATGGTCGATCTCTTCAACGCCGGACAACGTCCGGCCGTCGACTCCGGGCTTTCCGTTTCCCGTGTCGGCTCTTCCGCCCAATTCAAGGCCATGAAACAAGTGGCTAAGTCGCTAAAAATCGAGCTTGCCTCTTATCATGAGATGCAAAGCTTCGCTCAATTCGGCTCCGATTTGGATTCCTCCACAAAGAAAATCCTCTCCCATGGGGCCGTGCTGATGGAGACATTAAAGCAAAAACAGTATAACCCTTATCCGCTTTGGAAGCAGGTTTGCGAGCTTTTTGCGGTGAAAAATCGTTATTTGGACTCGCTTAAGGTCGAAGAGGTCTTCCCTTTCCTTAATGGCATGGACGAATTCCTCCTGACTCGCAAAAAAGAGATTATCGATTCGATCAGTCAGAAGAAGTGCCTTGATTCAGAGGTCGAAGACTCTCTTAACAAAGCCATACAGGAGTACGCATCCTTGAGGAAATAAATCATGGCATCCGGTCTTAACAAGGCAAAAAGGAGAATCGCGTCGATCCGCTCCACTCAGAAGATTACCAAAGCCATGGAAATGGTGGCGACGGTGAAGCTGAAGCGGTTCAAGGATTTTCATTTCGCCAACGTGGATTATTTGCAGGCTTTAGAAGACGCCATGGGGGCGATATTTGCTTTTGAGCCTGAGCAAAGGTCCCATTATGGGGTGGCCAATAGCGAAGCAGAAGGGGATTTGGTGCTTTTCATCACCAGCGACCTCGGCTTGTGCGGAGCCTATAATTCCAACCTTTTCCGCTTCCTTTCCTCTTCTATAAACAAGGAAAAAGACGTCATTTACCCCTTGGGGCAGAAAGGCGCTTCGCATTTGCTGCATGAAGGTGGCTACCGCCTTTTAGAAGAAGGCGTCCTCTCCCTTTCTTTGAATTCCTCGTCCAGAGAGATCGCCAGCGAATGCCAGAAACTCCGCGATTTGTTCAATCAGCGAAAATTCAAGCGGATACGCGTCATCTATACCTCTTACGTTAATTCGCTTTCCTTCGTCCCTAAGGAATACGTCCTTCTTCCCGTCTCCATCCCCTATAAACAAAGGGAGGAAGAAACCTATTGCCCGCCTTTATTCGAACCTTCCCCAAAAGAGCAGATACACGCTTTGATGGGGATCTACCTTGCTAGCGTCGTTTCTGCATTGGTGGGGGAGAGCCAACTCTCCGAACAGGCCAGCAGGCGCAACGCGATGGATTCCGCTAATGACAACGCCGAAGATCTGCTCAAGCAGCTCTCCGTCGAATACAACAAAGCCCGCCAGGCCTCCATCACTCAGGAAATCACCGAAGTGGTCGCTGGGGCCAGCAATGCCAAATGATAAAAGGAGTGAGTTATGAACGAAAATGAAAACAAACTGCTGGGAAAAGTCGTCCAAGCCCAAGGGCCGGTCATCGATGTCGCATTCCCCGATCAATGCCTTCCTAAGATCCTCACCGCTTTGAAGGTGGAGATGGGGCAGGACAAATACCTCACCGTTGAAGTCATGCAGCATATCGGCGATGACGTGGTTCGCACCGTGGCCATGGGCGCGACCGATGGCGTGTGCAGAGGAATGAAAGTCATCAATACCGAGGCTCCTATCTCCGTTCCTGTTGGCGGAGAAACCTTGGGGCGTATGTTCAATGTTCTAGGCGAGCCAATCGACGGGCTTGGCGGAGATTTCTCCTCTTGCAAGCATATGCCTATCCACAGGGACGCCCCGACTTTCGCCGAACAAAGCGTCTCCCATGAAGTCCTAGAAACCGGAATTAAGGTTATCGACTTGCTCTGCCCTTATGTTAAAGGCGGCAAAATCGGCCTCTTCGGCGGTGCCGGCGTCGGCAAAACCGTCCTGATTCAAGAGCTTATCTTCAATATCGCCAAAGAGCACAACGGCACTTCCGTATTCGCCGGCGTTGGCGAAAGAAGCCGCGAAGGCAATGATCTCTATTATGAAATGAAGGAATCCGGCGTTTTGAAGAACACCGCCCTTTGCTTCGGCCAAATGAACGAACCCCCCGGAGCCCGTATGAGGGTCGCGCTTTCCGCCCTTACGATGGCCGAGCATTTCCGTGACCAAGAGCATCAAGACGTCTTGCTTTTCATCGACAACATTTTCCGTTTCACACAAGCCGGAAGCGAGGTTTCCGCTCTTCTTGGCCGTATGCCTAGCGCAGTCGGCTACCAGCCTACTTTGGCAACGGAAATGGGCCAACTGCAGGAGAGGATTACTTCCACAAAAGACGGCTCTATCACTTCCGTCCAGGCCGTTTACGTCCCCGCAGACGACTTCACCGATCCGGCTCCGGCGACAACCTTCTCCCATCTTGACGCGCGCACTTTGCTAGACCGTAACACCGCGGCTTTAGGCATCTTCCCCGCCGTCGATCCTTTGGAATCGACATCCAACATTCTTGACCCCAACATCATCGGCGAAGAGCATTACGAGGTTGCTAGGGGCGTTCAAAAACTTCTGCAACGTTACAAAGAACTCCAGGACATCATCGCCATTCTTGGCATCGACGAGCTTTCCGACGAGGATAAGGAGATTGTCGCCCGCGCCAGAAGAGTCCGCAACTTCCTCTCTCAGCCCCTTCACGTCGCCGCGGCCTTCAACGGCGTTCCTGGCGTTTACGTTCCTCTTTCTGAAACCGTCAGAAGCTTTAAAGAAATCCTTTCTGGCAAATACGATTCCTACCCCGAAGCTGCCTTCTTGTATTGTGGCACCATCGAGGATGTGAAGAAAAAAGCCGAGGAGCTTAAATGAAAGTCCGCTTGATGTCAGGGAAAGGGATCCTCTATAACGGGGATGCTCTTTCTTGCCTTCTCCCCGCTGAAAAAGGGCCGACATATTTCGGTCCCAGCACGACAAGGATGATCGTGGCGCTAAATTCGGATGGGGTTTTGCAGGTTAATCGAGAAAATGGAAAGGCTTATTACGCCATATTCGGGGGCGTTGCCTCGATGGAAAAAGGCGTTCTAACAATCGCTTCCCCTCTAATCGAGGAAGGCTCTTCCATTGATGCGGCCAGGGCCAACGAAAGCAAGGCTAGGGCCGAGAAAAGACTCCAAGAAAAAAGCGACGAAATAGACGTGGCGAGGGCGAAAGCCTCGCTATCGAGAGCTTTGACAAGACTTTCCGTGAAGAACCTTTCCTCGGGAGGGAACGCATGAATTTCATTTTTATTTCGCCTAATTTCCCGTCCCGCTATTATCTTTTTGTCGAAGCCTTAAAACGCAAAGGCGTCAACGTCCTTGGGATTGGAGATTCCGTTTATAGGGATTTAGAGCCGCGGCTTTTGTCATCTTTGACCGAGTATTATTTCGTCGCTGACATGAGCGATTTGCAGGCCATGGAAGCGGCGGTTTCCTATTATCAATCCAAATACGGGAAGATTGATTATATCGAATCTAATAACGAGTGGTGGTTGCAACAGGATGCTGTTTTGCGGGAGAAATTCAATGTGACCTCTGGCTTTTTCCCTGCGGAAATGGAACACATCAAAGCCAAATCCGCGATGAAGGAATATTTCCAAAAAGGCGGGGCCAAAACCATGCGTTATCTGGTCGTTGCCTCCAAGTTTGACAAAGAGAAAGCGATTTCCTTCGTCGAAGAGGTCGGCTTCCCCGTGTTCGTCAAACCTAATGTTGGCGTTGGGGCGAGTTCCTCCTATTCGCTTAAAAACGAAGAGGAATTTGATGCCTTCTTCCAAAAAGATCTCCCGGAGCCTTACATCATGGAAGAATTCGTCGACGGACGAATTGTCAGTTTCGATGGCGTATGCGATTCCAAGGGCAACGTCGTTTTTGCAACGACCGATCATTTTCCCGTCCCCGTCGCCGATGTCGTGAACGAAAACATCGATGATTATTATTGGACAAACCCCTTTTCTTTACCGATGGACGACATCGACGCCCCTTCTTTCTTGGAAGTGGGAAAAGCGGTCGTCAAAGCTTTCGGAATTTCAAAAAGGTGCTTTCATATCGAATTCTTCGTTTTGAATGAGGATAAACCCGGACTCGCTAACAAAGGCGAATTCGTCGCGCTTGAATGCAATATGCGCCCGGCGGGAGGCTATACGCCTGACCTCATTGATTTCGCCGAATCG
Source organism: bacterium (assembly GCA_963633165.1). Classification (GTDB taxonomy): domain Bacteria; phylum Bacillota_I; class Bacilli_A; order RFN20; family CAG-826; genus Alloenteromonas. Next base: position 12,783 of record CAVGXP010000040.1, on the reverse strand, counting down.
TGCTCGATTTACGATGTCTACGCGGACGTCATCTGCTTTGACGAAAATCGCGAGGACATCAACAAAGAGAAATATTACGCTTTCACTTCGGCTAGGAGGGATTGCTACCATTATCGCCATTCCGAAGAAGAGATTCTTGAGCGTTTCAAATACCAGATCTGCATGCATGGACGCTATCCAAGCCATTTAGCCGATGCGATGGGGGACAGCTATTATTACGCTCGCTTCAAAACCAAAAACGAAGGCATGGCGTTTGTCGCCTTCGTACACGAAAAAGCCTAATCGTTGAAATAGGAATGTAGCAGAGCCAACGCGCTCTGCTTTTCGTTTTTTAGGCTGACATTGTTTTCTTTATATAACAAAAGTCCCCCAAGGCCGTATTTGTCCTCAATGTCTTTCTTAGTCGAGGAAGGCAATTTTTCCTTGATGAGGATTCCAGATTTTTTGCTTGAGAGTTTGGCCAGTTCGTAAAATTCCTCCCAGCAGGTCGCATCCTCTAGAATCAATACGGGGTAGTCCTCGCTTAGAAAAGAGGAGAGAGAATCCTCCGATGTGAATTCGTAGATGTAGGGGAAGGAAAAAAGCCCGGAAAAAAGTTTTGCCACCCCGTTTTTGTTCTTGTGGTTTCCGTAGATTTCGATTTTGGTGAAGCTTCCATTCTTGAAAGAGAACATCAAAGGCGTTCCCCAACTTTTGAAAAAAGCTGTCGATGCTTCCGGATAAGCGAGCTTGAAACGCGTGACTATGTCATTATAGGTGGGTGAGGTGGAAGGGCTCAGCCCGATGATCTTAACGGAGGTTTCCTGCAAGAAAGAATAAAGACCGTCTTTGACCTCCTGGCAAAAAGAGCATGATTCGGAACTGAAATAATAAATGGATGTTTCGCCGGTTATCTGACTCCCGAAATTGGTTACTTCGTTGCTTTCAACCACGAAAGGGTATTCCTCGTCCTGATTATTCCAAAGTTCTCCATTCCTAAGAACGAATTCGTCAAAGCTCGCAGAAGGGGAAACCGAAGCTTTCTGATTTGCGCAAGAAGGGAGGCAAAGCAATGGAAGAATGAGCAGAAAGGTCTTTTTCTTCATGGCAAGATTATAAAGAGAACGCTTTCATTTGGATGAACGGAATCTCGGTTTAAGATAGAATTCGCCCGGAGGAAAAACTATGGATATTTTACATTCCGTTCCAAAATCTCGTATTACCCCTGAACATTTCTTAGCCTGCATCGAGATTCCTGCTGGCAGCAAAAACAAATATGAGGTTGACCACGAATCTGGCGCCTTAATTCTTGACCGCATTCTCTATACGGCCACCCATTACCCTCAGAACTACGGTTTCATTCCTAGAACTTGGGGTTTGGACAACGATCCCCTCGATGTTTTAGTACTTACCAGCGAACCCATCGTCCCGATGGCGCTTTGCCGTTGCTACCCTATCGGCATCTTAACCATGACCGATTCGGGAATGGTGGACGAGAAGATCATCGCCATTTGCGAAAACGATCCTTTGTACAACGAATTCAAAGACATCAAAGAAGTCCCCGAACACTTGCTTGATGAAATCAAACACTTCTTTACCGTCTATAAGCAGCTCGAACACGGCAAAACAACCAAGATTGGCGCCATTCACGGCGTGAAAGTCGCGATGCAATCCATCGCGGAGGCCATGCGTCGTTACGACGAGAAATTCCCCAACAAGGATTGATGTTATCGACTCGCCTTCCTCGCTTCGAGGAAGGCTTTTTTAACGTTCTCATCTATGCGCCTGAAAGTCGCGGAACGGTATTCTTTCGTGATGACTTGGCCCGGAACGTTTCCCTTTTTTATGTTTCTCTTAGGGCAATACATGACCTCACCCTCTTCAAGATTCGATCCAAGCAAAGTCAATTGGCACCCAATCGATAGTTCTTCCTCGCTTGGGTTCTCTTTCTTGATGATAAGGTGACAGCCATGAGCGTCTTTGACGTGCATCCAAATGTAGTTTTTGTTGCTGACGTAAGCAAAGCTGAGAAAGTCATTTTGCCTAGCGTTCTTGCCGAATAGATAGCTAACCCCATTTACGCTTGCTTCCATGGGGAAAAGCGAAGAGCCGGATAAAGGGGTGGAGGACATGCCTTTTTCCTGTATTTTGCTCAAGCCATATTCTTTTTCGGCTTGCAGCAAAAAAGCTTCGTCGGAGTTCATTAAGACGTTTTGCAAGCGGATGACGCTTTCGAGTTCTTTCTCGGCTTTGGCTTTGTTCTCTTCCCCCAAAGCCAACGTGGCTTTGGCCTTTTTGGCGCGCTTATAGAACGCTTCCGCGTTTTGAGCGGCGTTTTTCCTAGGGTCTAAAGCGATGGTTTTTCCTTCGAAGACGAAAGAGCTGTTTCTTTCTTTGAAATCGTCGTAGTTCATGTAGATGAAGTCGCCATACTTTCCGTCTTCAAGGTGGCTGCATGCCTCTTCTTCATCTTTGCCTATTAAGGCAATTTTCTTTTTTAAGGCTTTTTCTTTGGTTTTTAAATGCTTGTATAAAGAAGAAAATCTTTGTTTTTTGCGGGTTTCTTCAATCTCTTCTTCCTCGATTTCGCATTTCTCCGTGAATGCCTCTGGTGAGAAATCTTCGTTTTCCTGCGGCTGGGAAGATCCTTTTTTCTTCGGCGGGAGGTAAGG